>JAUSEG010000006.1 GCA_030650415.1 bacterium
GCATCTGTATAAAAACAGGGTTTAAGGACTCTGTTTTTATTTTATTTAAGCCATTAAACATCGGTTCGAACATCGCCGAATTTTGTTTTATAGCTTGAGAGTTCCCCAAAATATATTTAAAGGGTTTTTGTATATCTATAGCCAATTTTCCGTCCTTTAGTATTTGGTTCGAACCTAAACAGGCCAGTATCTCTTTTCTGGTCTGCAGGTCGCCATTTTTAAACCAATAACTGGCATAGCAGGCAAAGTTAAAAGTTTTTTCCGATAATTCCAGCCATTGATCGGCCCGGTGTTCTGTGTCCCTTAACCTTTCAGTCATACCGTCTCTTTGCTTTATTAACTGGTTTTTCTGTCTAAGATATTCATCGTCATCAATTAAATTTTTAAACCGCATCTTGGTAAGTTCGTCAATTTCTCCTTGGACTTGGTTATAGGTTTTTTGCTGATTCTGGTAAATCGTTGTTCTGCCGTCTATTTCTTGGTCGTTCAGTTTATTCAACCATTTTATCGCCCAATCTTTAAAGCTTTCCGGTATTTCAATTTGTTTTAAATAACCGGCGACTTGTTTTTCCAATTCTTTTTCTTCAATGCACTTTTGCGAGCAATCGGGATTTTTCCTTTTCGTGCAATGATAGTAGGTATAGGTTTTATTTTGCCCGGTCAGTTTCATTATTTTAGTTTTCGTTTCGGCCGTGATTAAAGCCCCGCATTCGCCGCAGCGCATCGAGCCTCTTAAAGGAAAGTCATGTTTTTTAGGCCTTGGCTTGCCCTTCCCGCCCAGTAAAAATTGCACCCGGTCGAATTCCTCGCTGGTTACCATCGGTTCATGCTTGCCAATTTTAATTTCCCCTTGGCAGTGTATCTCGCCAAAATAAAAAGAATTGGTAAAGATTTTATACAAAGTGCTTAGGGCCAAAGGTCTGCCGCCGGACTTTCTTCTTTTAGGAGTTCTAAAGCCCCATTCATTATTGGCCATTTCCCAGATTTGTCTAACCGAATAATTGCCGGTTAGCATTAAATCCCACATTTTCCTGATTAGTTTAAATCTTTCAGGATCTGTCAGTATTTTTTTCTCGCCTTTATCGCAAAATTTATCGTTTCTATAACCTAGAGGCGCGACGCCCGGCATCCAGCCATTATCATATTTAGTTTTTAAGCCTCTTTTAGTATTTTTGCTTAAATCCAATATAAATTGATTGGCCATGCCGAACTCTACGGCCATGAGCAAGACATTATCTCCTGGCCAATATTCCCTGTCAGAGGCCTGGATATGCTTAATTTTGCCCTTCTGGAGCATATCTATTAGGTTGCCGCCGTCAATCATATTGCGCGCCAGCCTATCAAGTTTCCAGCAAATAATTCCCTGCGCTTCGCCGCTATCTATTCTTTTGATTACTTCATTGAATATCGGCCTGCCGGTGGCTTTAGCCGACTTTGATTCGGTCAAAATATCAATCACTTTAAGATTCATTGTCTCGGCTATCTTTTTTAGTTCATTTAACTGCGATTCAATGGATAAAACCTGGCGGTCTTCAGTTTCAGAAGACTTACGGCAGTAAATGATATAATTTATTTTAGAATTTTTATTATTCATAAAAAGTTATTCAATGTTTTAAATTATAGCACTATTTTTTATTATACAAAAGAATTTAAAATATTATTTTAACTTTTTATCGGTTTGTAAATTTTACTAAATAATCCTAATAGTTTATAGCCCAACGCCAAAACTTCTTGGTCAGACAAATGTCGGCCAAATTCGTTATAATATATTTCTTTTAGCTCATCGCGGGCTTTTTTAGGAATTTCAGGACTCATTATATTTACTGTTTATTTTTTTATAGTTTAATCCGGAAGCATAGATTGGACATTCCGGGGGTGGCAATTCAATTTTTTCATTGTAGATAAAAGCACCAAATTGCAAAGAATTGATTTTAAGCAGAAACCACTGCCGCTCTTTTGGCCTCTCTGGCTTTTTTGAACCGGTCAGCTATTTCTTGTCTTTGCTTATCTGTAAAAATTCTTTTTTTGCCTTCCGCCGGTCGTTTGCCAAAGCGACAGGGGAACAGAGCGCAAGATGTTGACTGTATGCCATCACAAGTGCACAGTTTTACTTCTTTGGCGCTGCCGCCTACGCAGTCGAGGCATTTTGCTCTAATTAATTTTAGCGGAGAGATACATTTTTTATTATCCATATTTTTAAGTTAAAAATAATTTTATTGCATTAAGCATTTCCACCGCCTCCGCGTTCGTGGCTGGACACGGCTGGCGTGAGGCGGTAGGGGACGAACGCCGGCAACGAAACGAAAATGCCGAGAATAAAGAACGGTCGTTTAAGGAGTGAAGTTTTATTTTTTAAAGGCCGAGCCTCCGCTTCCGAAGAAGCGGTGGCCTTTAAAAAATAAAACTTCGATTTAATGGCGGGTTAAAGCGTGAATGGCTAAAAAGGTTTGAGCGCGTCCGACGGCGGGCGTGCGCCTAACTCGATTTTTTAAGACGCCTCTAAGGTCGTCGTAAAAAACAAGTTAGGCGACGCCCTTGAGCCTGCATCGCCAAGTTCGGCGTGTCGTGGCGCGAAATTAAATGCCGTGAATTGGAGTGGTCGGGCGAAATCCCACGATAACGGCGGAAAGCGAAAACTAAAAATTTAAAAATTGAAATTGCGAAACGGCCGTCCGAAAAATAGCAAACGCTTGAAACCGGCGAAGCGTTTAATATTTTTCCGACCGCCGTTTCTTTAGATGAGGTTATCTTTTAAATTTTCAGTTTTCGCTCACCGCCTGCCTGAATGGCACGGTAAATGCCGAGAGGGAAGAGTGCTCGGAAGTTGCGGGCGGGGAAGTGTTAGTGCGGCTCGCCAAGTTATTGCTCCGCCCGCTGAAATTATTAATGTGCGAATAAAACGCCTTGTTGTAAATTAACGCCATATTTATCGGTGGCTTTTTGGAATATGGCCAGAATGTCTTTATCAACATCATCGTTGCCGGTAAGTACCTGATAGCGGAGTTTCATTAATTTTTCTAAATCGCTAACATCAAAAACATAGTTATTGCTCGTTGCCCGGAGTTTAATCTGTTTAAACGCCAGATCGATTAATTCTATGGTTCTTTGCAGGTGAACGGATTGGGCTGTGGCCTCGCTGATTAAATCATGATTGATTATCTTAGCGGTAATTTCCATCTGCCGGTCAAAGTAATTCGCGAAATGTCGTGACATGGTGGACTTGGAAAATAAAATATTATGCTTTTCTTTCATGGCGTCGATTATCTGGTGCTGTTTTAGGCCGTTATTTCTTAGTTCGTGAATTTTTATCATATAGGGCGATTTGCAGATTTCGCAAGGTTTTCTGCAAACTCGTTCGATTTTCAGTTTTTCCAGTTCGTTATTTTTTTCCAATTCGGGCGATGCGGGATTTTCTGTTTTTTCGTCTGGTTTTGTTTTTTCGTTCATAATTTTTAAAAAAATGATAATTGTTATAAGAATTGTTAAATGCAAATTGTTAAATACAGATTGTTAATACATATATAGGGCGGGGGTCGGATTTAACCTTGGGCAAGAGTCGGATTTAACCTTTAGCTGGTGTTGGATTTGACCTTAACCGGTGTTGAATTTAACCTGAGTGTTGATAACTTTTTTTGGCGATTTTATAACATTTATTAATCTGCATAGTCAAGTTGCTCTTCTGAAAACGGCTGGACAAATCTGTTGCTATTATTTCTCTTCCGAAACTGGCTATCATTTTTTTCAATATTCATTTGCTGTTGATTCCTCAATCTTACATTTTTATCCTCGCCGGCTTTCCTTGGATTGATGCAGCTGTCAGGAAAGACTAGTGTATAAATTTTAGATTGGCTGTTTTCCTTTTTCCTTTTTTTAACCCAGCCCCTTTGCACCAACTCTTTTATATGGTCTTTTATTCTTTCCAATGACATCCCGAGCGCCTTGGCCATACGCCTTTGTTTCCAAAAGCTTTCCCCGTATTTATTAGAAACCAGGTAAAGGAATAGCCAAACCATTTTAGCCCCCTTAGTTACTGTTTTATCACGCAGATATTCGCCCGGAATGCTTGCGTAGCGTTTTAGCGTTTTGCTTAAACCAGCCTCGCGCTTGAGATCTTCAGGCGACTTGAATTCGGGCTCTTTAAATTGTTGCTCTTCCATCGTATCTGGCATTTTATTTTAATTTATTTGCTTAATTGCAGGGCCTAAAATTTTTTCCATACAAAAAAACTAAGTGTCATACTTAGTCTATAAAACCAATAAATATTTGTATATGAAACTAAAAACGGGGTTTTAAATTCCTAAATTTTATCCAGGATATCTAATATCATCTGCGTATAATAAATGGCTCCACACCATTTTATTTATATCTGAATCTTTGCATTCTTTGGGCATAAGACTGGAGAATTCATCTTCAAGCGTCAACCTTGTTTCTTTATATGACTTCTTGTTAATTCTCCGTAATTCATAAGCTCTTAAGTTTCTTTTGTACAGCTTATTTTTATTCATGTTAATTTGCAGTTTATATTTATTTTTGTAAGCTCGCTTTTTTATTTTAAGTTCATGTTTAATAAACTTAAAATCCCCGATTTCGGTCGCCTCATGAATCTTAATTGTAAGATCGTCGTTGACCTTCGGCAAATAGTCGGCTAGTATTGATTCTCTATGCTTTATTGTCAGATTCTTTGGTATAGTTAAAAGCCTGGCGCTAATAGGTTTTTTCCAAACACGATGATTTCTTCTCACGAGATAATAAATAAAAGATTTGCCGACTATAATTTCTTTTATAAGGCCCAGGATATTGTTTTTTCTTGTTGGGTAGGGCCGGTTAATTTTTTCCGCTTCTTTTTTAACTGAATCATAATCTGAGTGTAGCGAAGAAATATTTTTATCTATTTCTTGAATCTTCGGCCCTTCTTCGGGGATTGAATCGGCCCAAATGTTAAATGCCCGGTCTATTAATTCATCAAGGTTAGCCGCTCCAGCAAATTTGTCTTTGTTTTTATCGAATAAATCGTCGGGTATTTTAAACATGACTCTGAAGTCTTCTATTTCCAAAGTAACCCTTTTATTTCTATATATTCCTATAATATTAGATTCAATTCTATCTAAGATTATTTCTTTGGCAGATTTAGTCTTAAGCATAAGTTTTGTTATTTGTCTTTATTTTACCTTAATATTAAAATTCAATCAAAGCGGACTTTTATTTTTGTTGAAAGAGAATTTAAAAGGTGATATACTTTTGTTATCAGAAGATTGTAATAATCGCCAAGCCGAACAACTAGCCAGTCTAAAAATCGTAACTGGTTTGATATCGGCATTGACGAATTAATAAATAATAAAATATAAAGATGCCGATAGATCAAGGCAGAGCATTTGAATATGCCTGCATATCAGCGTTAAATGAAGCTATCACTCGAGCCGGTCAAAACCCGACAATAAATCGGGATAGTAGTTTTGAAATCGCCGAGCAAAATTTTAATTTATTAGCCGATGAAAATAGGGAGCATGCGGAAGATTTGCGCAAAGCCGCTAGTAAAGTTTCCGAAACGCTTTTAAAAACAGAGCCAAAGCTCAATACGGCTGAAGACTCTTTTCGGGAGCTAACGCTTTCAATACAGCCTGACACGGCCGGGATGTCTGGAGATGTGCGGGATGTTATTGTTATAAAAGCAAGTACTGGAAATCAAGATAATTGGGAGATCGGATTATCTTGCAAGCATAATCATCAAGCGGTTAAGCATCAGCGGGTTTCACCAACAATTGATTTTGGCGATATCTGGCTTGGATTTCCTTTGAGCCAAGATGAAAAATTAGAGTTGAATAGAATATTTGGGCAAATTGATAACGAGATAGCGGGCGGAAAAATAAAATGGTCTGAAGTAGAAACAAAAGAGGATCGTTATTATATTCCAATTTTAAATTTAATTTTGGGAAAAATAGGAAACCATCCCGAGCAGAGCCAATTAGCCAATCATTTTCTCGGGTATTTGATAGGGAAAAAAGATTTTTACAAAGCAATCTACCGGCAGGCGAAGGGTACTGTTCAGATTCAGGGCTTTAATTTATACGGAAGCTTAAACAAACCAGCGGGGAGTCGGCGCCCGGAACAAAATATAAACAGGATTAATTTGCCGGAAAGAATTATAGGCTGTGGAATTAAGCCCGGCAGCAAGACCACCTTAGAAATCTTTTTTGACCGGGGCTGGCAAGTATCTATGAGAGTGCATAATGCCTCTACACGCTTAGAAAAGAGCCTTAAAATGGATGTTGGGCTTATAGGCAATCCCCAAGAATTATTTAGTTTTACACATACATTAAATGACAACCAATAATTTAAAAATTGCATCTTTATTTTCTGGCTGCGGCGGGTTAGACCTAGGCTTTGACAAAGCTGGGTTTTACGTTGTTTGGGCAAATGAATTTGATGGCACAATTTGGGAAACATTTGAATTTAATTTTCCAAAAGTAAAGCTGGATAAAAGGAGTATCGTAGATGTTCCGGCTTCTGAAATTCCCGATATTGATGGGATGATAGGCGGTCCGCCATGCCAAAGCTGGAGCGAGGCTGGGGCGGGTAGGGGAATAAACGATAAGCGAGGCCAGTTATTTTATGATTATATCCGCATACTTAAAGCAAAGCAGCCGAAATTTTTTCTTGCTGAAAATGTTTCCGGCATTCTCCACCCGCAACATGCCAAAGCTTTTACGAATATTATCCAAGAATTTAAGAATGCTGGATATGAAGTGTCTTATAAACTTTTGAACGCCAACGATTATGGCGTCCCCGAGGATAGGCTCCGCGTGATTATAGTCGGTTACCACAAAAAATTGAAAAAGAAATTTGAATTTCCAAATCCCCTAAAGAGCAAGCCAGTTTTGAAAGATGCCATTTTTGATTTGCGCTTGGCAAAGCCTGCTAAAGATAAAAATAAAACTAATGGCGATGTTTTAAAGGTTCCGAACCATGAATATATGAATGGTGGCTTTTCGACTATTTATATGTCCCGAAATAGGGTGAGGGGTTGGGATGAGCCATCGTTTACCATCCAGGCAGGCGGAAGGCATGCCCCAATTCACCCTCAAGCCCCCAAGATGAAATTTATTAGCCAAAATAAACGAATTTTTATGCCGGGCAAGGAAAAATTATATCGCCGCCTTTCGGTTAGGGAATGTGCACGAATACAAACATTCCCTGATAATTTTATTTTTAAATATCGTGATATAGCAGATGGGTATAAAATGATTGGGAATGCAGTGCCTGTTGAATTCGCCCGCCACATTGCAAATAAAATATGCCAGGATTTAAGCGGTATATCGGAGGCATTAAACTATGGACAAATTTACCAAAGAAAAGAGGAGCGAGATTATGTCAAAAATTCGCTCGCAAAATACCAAAGTTGAAATTTTAATTTTTCGTGAGTTAAGGAAGCGAAAAATATATTTTCAAAAGCATTATAAAAAAATTCTTGGTTGCCCGGATATAGCTTTGCCAAGAAAAAAGAAAGCAATATTTATTGATGGAGATTTTTGGCACGGATACCAATTTTTAAGATTAAAAAAGAGATTACCCAAAAAATATTGGTTAAAGAAAATTGAAGGCAATGTAAAGCGCGACTTAAGAAATCGCACACAATTGAAACGCGCTGGTTGGAAAATTTTAAAAATTTGGGAGCATGAGATTGCTAACGATTTTACAAAGAGCATGAATAAAGTAATTAACATTTTGGGAGATTGACTATAAAATAAAATACCAAAATTAAAATATAGTCATTTTAATTTATTGACTTTAGGTTTATGATTTGGTAAGATAAAAGTACAATTGAATAGTTAAGTTATCAAGAGTGCAGCGAGGGAACTAGCCCGACGACCTGCCAGCAACCCCGGAGCAATCCATCCGGAAGGTGCCAATTCTAGCCCGACAAGGGAAAGATAAAGGTCGATTTTTTATTGGTAAAATAAAAAACTCTTTCTTTTCTCGGGGAAGAGGTTTTTTATTAATTATTAACAATTAAATTTATGGAAAACAAAATTAAAGAGCTGCGTGATTTTTATCTTTTAGACGGCAAGCTACTATACGTTTCCAAAGACTTTATTGGTTTTGACCCGATTATTGGTAAAGGGTTATCTTATGAGCGCAATAAAAAAGAAAATACCACAATCAAGCTTGATAAATTTAAAATCGGGGAAACTTCTTTTAATGTTGTTTTGACTAGCTTTATGGATTGGGGTCCGTTAAGGGGTTATCATCGAGCAGAAATATTAAAAAATGGCTATAGCATTATAAATTATGAACACGGCGGCATGGGGCATGGGTCTAACTATTGTAAAGGTGATTATTTTCACAAAGAAAATAAAGACGCTTTTTTACTCAAAAATGGTTATGCGCTTAAAGATAGATTAAGTGATAAAATTTATTTAGATCTTAACGGCAATAATGATTATCTGTTTTGGTTTAAGAATATAGTTATACCGACTAAGGGCAAAAATTGGCCAGCCGATGGCAGAGCGTTAGAAAATAACCGCTCCTATATTTGCGCTGAAATAGAATCTCTAAGGCAAATTCAATGGGAAGCGAATGTAAATTTTAGCAATCACCATATTTATATCAAAAAGACAGCTGTGCCGTATTGCTCACTTGTTTATTGGAGATCGGCCGATGATTATCAAATATATAGAAAAGATAGTTGGCAGACGGCGCTTGATAAAATAGAGCTCATATTCATATAAAGCTGATTAAATAATTAAAATTTATTAAATATGATTATTCCAAATTTAGGGCAATATAAGTCAGTAGGCGAATGGTATGACCATTTTATAACTAACGGCTATGCTATACCTTTATCTTTATGCAACGGCTTGACATGGGTTATGAAAAGACATAATTTTACCTTTGCTCAAGCATTTGAATTCTTAGAGAAGAATGAAAAAATTATATTAGCCGGTAGATCATTTATCTATGACATGTCTGGCGACGGACTATAATTGATTTAATTTACTAATTTCTGATGTAATAGCTTATTTTACAGCAAGTATTAGACTTTTTTAGGTTGACTTAGAGATTCAAGGGTGGTAGATTAAGAATATAAGTTTTACATTTTTGGACATAAAATTAGGTAGATTATTTTATTAAATAATATGTCAGAAGAAAAAGACGAGCTTTATAATCAAGTTAAAATAAAACTAGTTGGAATGAAAACAATTTCAGCAAATTTTTTAAAGCAAAAGTATGATATACGTTTATCAGAAGCGGCCGAAATTTTAGATAGACTAAAAGAAGATGAGTTAATCTTATAATATTTATGAATATTTATTTAGATATTGACGGTGTTTTAATTCATGATTCATTAAAAAATTACCAGAAAATTGCTAACGGGGCGGTAGATTTTCTGCGAATGATTACTGATAAGCATAATTGCTATTGGCTGACTACACATTGCAAGGGCGACACTATACATACATTAGAATATTTAAATGATAGATTGCCAGTTGAAGCTAGGCAATATATTAATTTAATTAAACCGACTAATTGGCGAACATGGAAAACTGAAGCAATTAATTTCAGCCAGGATTTCCGCTGGATAGACGACGAGACATATGAGCCGGAACTTGAAAAATTACGCGAACACCATAGTGAAGACAAGTTGATTCGCGTTAATCTTGAGCAAAACCCGAATTTTCTTAAAGATATTTATTTTTCATAACCCTAATTACAGATGGGTTTTTTCGTATTAAATTATATTAAGTATGTTAGAAAAATTTTGGGATAAAAATAAACATATCATTAATCTTGCGGCTATTCTTGTGGCAGTTGGTGCAATATTTTTGACAATCCCGCTTCCTCAAAATGAAGAAGCAAAAAAGTATTTAATAAATGTACAACTTTTTTGGTTAGTCATTATTTCGATAATGATTGTTGTTATTTTAGTATTATTTTATTTATTTTCAATAGAAATAGAAAAGAAAATAGAAGAGAAAAAATTTAATATAAACGGAGCATTATCAACCCTTATTTTTATGTCAGCATTATGGTTTATGGGCAATTTGTGGAAGTATATATTAGTATTGTATAAAGAACAATATTTAAAGCTCGCATCTAACTTGGGGTATGCAATAACTTTATTTTATTTTGGGTTACTTGTTTTTGTCAGCGAAAAAATTATACCATACTATTTCTCCAATAATAAAAAAAAGTTTTTTTCATTATTCGCAATTACAGCTCTGTTGGGTTCTATGGGCGTAGCCTTTATTGAAGCCATTATAAATTTAAATTTTGATATTATTGACTGGGTCTTTGCTACAGAAATTAAAGTGATTAGTAGTATTATTATAATTTTTATAAAATGCGAAATTACAATCAGAAGAACAAAAAATATTAAGGGCAAAAATCCTCAATAATTAAAAAGTATATTGCCCCCCGTTGATTGAACCAGGATTATTATCACTACCGAGCACATTAATTTTGTGGTATAATGTGTATAAGTCAATAACTTCTTAAATGTTAGCAAATTTTGCTAATTTAATAATAGCCTAATGTAAAAGAGTTAAAGTTTCCAAACAAGCCCTTGACTTTTTTTATTTATTGTCTTAAGATAGTTATTCATTGAAAATTTTTTATTTAGTGTTAGGGTAAAGAATTTATAGTTATTAAGTTTTTTCTTTTTCAAGCTTTGAGTTAGTTGCCACCCTTAGTCGGTCTCACTAAAATTACCTTCTGAAGGTGGCCTGGTGTATTAGGCGGCACAACGTCGCCCTTAGATAATGCTAATTCAGTTTCCCTCCCTACATATCTGTAAATCCCTGATTGCGGTGTCCTAGTGCCAGTTTTGGCTGAAATTTGTTTGGACATATTTTATTTCTTTATGTTTTTTCTTCACCCCAACACGAAATAAAAAATTCACATAATGCGATCGTCCTGGTCAAGTTATGTTAATTAATACAAACAACAAACGAAAGGAACTGTTACAAGCAGTTCTTTTTGTTTTTATTTTTATTTACGCCGGTTATCGTTAGGCCGGGAATTTTAAATATGAGGAGCTTTTTGGAAAAATAGCTTTTCCAGCCCTCATAATATAATTACACAGCATCCAATCGGTTCCGTCCTTTTCGGTAATTAAGAAGCATACCTGTGAAGGCAGCTTTTCTTTTTTTTCTTCCATAAATTTCTGTTTCGCCCGTCACTCAAAATTGGGTTGTATAAGCCCGTTTAAATGGCGGGCTTTCTTATTTGGCCAGAACGATCGCATTATATAAATTTTTAAACGAACAAAAAAACTACTGAATTGGCGGAACTTCATAGGGTGAGAATTAGTCCAATTTTCACCCTAAGATGTGAGGTCATAGGGCTATCCATTTAGATTTCCCCTATGAAGCACCACCGATTAAGTAGTTTCTGCCTTGGTCTGGCAAACGTCCGCCTGCTTCTCCTCACAAGAAGCAAAAATAAAATTTTAATGTTCCGTGATTATATTTTAACATGCTATAAATAGCTGTCAAGTTTAACGGCCTACATATTGTCGGGTCAGCTTTCCGTCAAGCTGACTTTATTTAATATAGCCCAATTTATTTAGTTTTGCGGGCTTATTTAAACTATCCGGTAGATGCTGTAGAGTTTGGTAAATATGTAATCTGGGGGCGAGAATTAACAAATTTAACCCATTATGGTAGACTAATCCTGTGCTCTTAGATCAGGTATATGAATGTAACTATTAACTCGTTGGCAGGAAGTTCTAACTTCCTCTACGACTCGGAGCATTACTTAATGAAACGAACTCATTGTTAGTTTTCTGCCTTAAGGCAGAAAAATTTTCAGGCAGGGAAAGAGCCCCGCCCCGCACTTCGGGGGCGGGGTTTTCGGTTTGGAGCGAATTAAAAAAGTTTTAAACTATTTAATAAAAAGCTTTTAAAAGCAATAATTTCCCCGCGGGCAAAGCCCGACTTTAGGCAATTTTAAGTTTTTTTAGCACACAGTCTAAATCATTGTCATTTTCAAAACAAAAATTTGGCTCAATCTCTTTAATAAAAAAATCAATCATTTGATCAGCCGATAAAAATAATCGAAAATGTATACCCTCGTAATTATAAATAAAAACGAGCTTTTTATTTTTTTTGTTGCTCAAAAGGATTGATTCAATAGTTCTGTTCGGTCGTAAATAATTTGTATCTAACATAGTTATTGTGTTCATAAATTTCTCTATTATTATTTTGTTATGCCTTCTTAAATTTAAAACTGCCAAAGAACCCTAAAAAATATCGGCTCGAACTTCATTTTAAGCTAAAAGCAACCTTTTCTTATGCTCATCCGCAAACCTTAACACCACCCCTTGATTTTGATATTCCAGTTTGGCATATTACACTATGGAATATAAAATTTAAGTATTAATAAAATAAGTATGACTAAAACAATTTATTCAAAAGATCACAAATTTTTAGTTGAGCGGTTAAAAAAGGCCAGAATTGAGGAGAACATAGATCAAAAAAAGGCGGCCGAGCTTTTGGGCAAAACTCAATCCTTCATCTCAAAAATTGAGGCTGGGCAAAGAAGAATAGATGTGGTTCAACTAAAAGAATTTGCGAGAGTTTATAAAAAGTCGCTCAGTTATTTTATTAAAAAATAATATTGATTTAGAAATTTTAAAGAAACTTTTCAAATATTATTACCCAACCGAGCATACAGACGGCTCAAAAAATCGCAGCCTGTTTGGGTATCGGCGTTGATGAATTGATAAAATAAATATGACGAAATTAAAAGATATTCCAAAATTTGATCGTCCCAGAGAGAAATTTTTGGAGAAGGGATCGGACGCTTTAACCGATAGCGAGCTTTTGGCTATTTTGCTTGGTAGCGGGATTAAAGGAACAAATGTAAAAGTGTTGGCACAAAAGATTTTGAAAAAATTCGGAGATAATTTATTGAACGCTTCGGTTGATGATTTGATGCAAATTTCGGGAATCGGCCAGGCAAAAGCTTTGCAAATTTCATCCGCGCTTGCGTTGACGAGGAGAATCTTTGACAAGCAAAATTCTTTGGACAATTTAATTTTATCGGCGCAGGATGCCATTGCTTTCGTTTCGGACTTGAAAGATAAAAAACAAGAACACTTGATTTGTCTTTATTTAAACGCACGCAATGCCTTATTAAAAAAAAGACAATTTCAATCGGCACCTTGGACAAAAGTATTATTCATCCGCGAGAAATTTTCGCTCCCGGGTTGGAAATACACGCCGCCGGGGTGATACTTGTTCACAATTATCCTTCCGGTGATTCAAGCCCAAGTGAGCAAGACAAGCAAGTGGCCAAAAGGATAATCGAGGCGGGGCAATTGATGGGTATTAATGTAGTCGATTTTTTGATCATTGCAAAAAACGGTGTGCATAGCATACTTGGCGAGATTAAAAGTACGGAGCTGACGGATACGGAGTATGTTGCTGATGGTTCTCAATCTTCTTTGCTTGATCTGCTTGTTGATACAAAACCAGTAACTTTTTACAAAAAAAGTGAAACCTCAGATATTAAATTTAAAATTTTAAACAACGAAAGAAGGAAAAATATTCACCAAAAATCAGAGAGCAAAGATTTATTTATAAATCAAATTATTTGCGGCGATGCCGTTGATGTAATGAAAAAAATCCCAGATAATACTGTGCAACTGGTGATTACTTCACCACCTTACAATTTGAAAAATTCTACAGGAAACGGGATGAAAGATGGCCGCGGTGGAAAGTGGGCGAATGCCGCTTTGCAGAAAGGTTATTCTCATCATAACGACAATATGCCTCATGATGAATATGTAAAATGGCAGAGAGATTGCCTTGCGGAAATGTTTCGGATTATCCCTAATGATGGTGCGATTTTTTATAACCACAAATGGCGAGTGCAAGGCGGTGTTTTGCAGGGGCGTCAAGATATAGTTAACGGTTTTCCGGTTCGTCAAATTATAATTAAAAATGTATTATAAACTCATGGCTCAATTAACGAAAAAACAAATCAAAAGACAGGATTTTGTGGATAACGAAATATTTGAGTTAATTAAACGGCTGGCGCCGTCCGCGAAAATTAAATGGGATATTGAGATAATAGCGGATGTTCGAGAATCAATACGAATACAGCTTATTAATAAGAAAAAAATAAAAAGTGAAATGGGATTTTATCCATACATAAAAATATGAAACTCGAAGTTAGAGAATCGCAAATCGAAGATGTGTTTGTGAGTGCGGGCGTTCTAACGCGTCGCATTCTCAATCTTGAAGACGAACCACGACTGCTTGTGCGACAGATGATTTTACCTTCGGGACGGCTTGATTTATTGTATGCTTACCAAACCAAACTGCTTTTAATAGAACTGAAAGCTGTTAAATTCAAGCGCGATTTTTTGGATCAAGTATTGAACTATAAGAACGAACTTTTGGAATATCAGCAAAGAGGCAAATTGTTGCAAGGCGATATCGAATCGTTCTTACTGTGTACTGAAGCAACTTCGTTAGAAAAATCTTTAGCCGAAAAAAGAGGGGTAAATCTAACCAAATATGATCCGCAAGAGGTGTTAGGTTTTTTTTATAAAAATTTCAAGCCAATTGCTTTTTTTACCAAAACAAAACCGATAGATATAGGAATTTGGAATCTGCATTTAGTACATGAATTTATTTATCTCTTAGAGCAAACAAATTCAGTCATTCGGTTGCGTGAGTTAATTGGCGGTTCCCAAAAGACCCTATATAACAAGATCAAGTTTGCTTTTGAGTTACGTTTGATTAATTGGTTACCCAACCAAGATAAAGTTTCTTTGACGAATTTGGGTAAACAGTATGTACAGAGCAAAGATAAAATTTTGTCTCAACGAATGAGCGAGGAACAAGCGGAACTGTTGCGGAGATTTGTTATCCAAAACCCTTATGAATCGTCGGTTATTTTGGGAATTGCGGCTGTCGTTGAATCAGTTTTTGCCTTGTCTAAGAATACTTATCCAGTGCCAATGGGGCACTTGATAGAATACTTTGCTTACTTTGCAGGTAAGTATTTTGATTGGCAAACGCCCAAAGCAAAATTTAACGCCACACGAATGTATTCTAATTATGCTGTTGATTTGGGATTACTAGCAAAAACAGACAATACGGTTTACCTTACACCCGAGGGATTTCGCTTTACGGTTCAAATGCAGCTGCATAAAAGTTTTAAAATGGTAGAGTCGTTACGAGTTTTTTGAGGATAATCACTATACTAAAGTAATGATGTTGCAAAAATTTAGTTTTGAAAAATTTCTAAACGCGCTTGAGCAAGGTAAAATATTTGTAGATTTTGACGCGCGGACGGGACATAATCATGGAACAAAGTTTAGAATGAAACAAGATTGTTTGCCGATGTTGTATGAAAAAGCGACAGTAATAATTTAACCTAATTTTGATTTTTTTAGAATTTTTTGTTTGAAATTATTTCGGCAAGCCGGACATAGTTTTAAAAAAAATATAAAGCGGTTATTTTTCTTGACTCTTGCTTTTAGCCCGGCTGTAAAAAAATGTAAACTCCAGGCTAATCGGATTTTAGACTTTAAGTTTGCTGACAGTACTGCTTGGCGAGTAGATTTTTCCGATGTATTTGAAAAATTTGTACAATATATATTTAAAGAAGTAGCGAAAGAATCCGGCGGGCGCTTGTTGGTAAATTATAAGTTTGATGGATATTCGCCTCGACAATACGCGTGGGAATTAAATTATCTTGAACCCGATGCAATATTACAGAAAGGTAAGGCGATAGTTATTATAGACGCAAAGTATAAATCTCACCTTTACAATAAATTTGGGGCCAGCGAAATTTTAAAAGAAGAACATAGGCGAGATTTGCATCAATTATTAGCGTACGTTTCGTTTAGCAAAACCGAAACAAAATTTGGCCTCCTATGCTATCCATCGCAAGAAATTGAAATGAAAGAAATACAGTATCGTAACCCCATAAATCAAACTCTAAATAAAATAAAAATATTTGGCCTCCCATTAAAAAATAGTAGCGTTAGTGAGGCTAAGCGATTATTGTCAAATGAGTTAATGCTAATTGAAGAATTAAGCGATAATGAATCAAGCAAAATTTTGCATAGTACTCTTATGTTAAGAGGCGCATAAAAATAGTATGTTCCCGCCAATTTTACTGGTAAACAATTTAACGGTTTGTACGCGGAAAAATTTGAAATTTAGCTATCATAAAAAATTATGCTATAATGTGTATATCTGCGGATAAGTCTTGACAAGTAAAATTTTTTAGAGTAATGTTGCTCTACTGGAAGTATCGCAGAAATATGGATGGAATTTCTTTGATTTTGCTAAAATCACCCACTCTGCTCCCTTCGGGGGGCACGGTGGGCTTTTTGTTATATTATGCAAAAGAATGAAAGAGTCGCTGTTTTTATTGACGGCAGCAATTTATATCATAAGTTAAAGGAACTGCGTATTCCCAACACTATTAATTTTAGTTACGCGGGGTTATGCAAAAAACTTGCCCGAGGCAGGTAAATAATTTTCTGCCGCTATTATGTCGGGGCTATTAGGGCCAAAGAAAATGATCAGAAAGGACAAAATCTCCGAGCTAATCAGCTAAGATTATTTAATAATTTAACAGCGCAAGGATTTGTTATTAAGAAAGGAAATTTTTTGTTTAATAGCGGCGGTTATCATGAAAAAGGCGTTGATGTTAAATTGGCGGTTGATTTATTAGTTGGGGCGTATGATGATATATGGGATATCGCTATAATTATTTCATCTGATTCAGATTTAAACCCCGCGATAAAAAAAGTAAAACATCTGAACAAGAATGTTGAATATATAGGATTTTCTCATAGTCCCTGTTATTCATTGCAAAAAGTTTTATCGTTATCACGATTATTAATAAAAGATGATATAGAGGAATTTATTGCTTTTAAAAGCGGGGGCGGGCGCTTTTAAAAGCTTTTTATAAAATAGTTTAAAACCTTTTTTTGAATTCAATTCGAGCTGAGGCGTAAAATCGGAGCCCTTCGACAAGCTCAGGACAAGCACGATAAAAAAGTTTTAAACGACCGACCCCCCTGTTAGGGGATCGGTCGCTTTTCTATGCGACCGATTTTTGTTAATTCGCTTTATTGAGGCGGTTTTTTATGCTATGATTAAATAATCAAGAATAAATTTTTTAGTCCTACCACCTTCTCCGTTCTCGGAAAGGTTGTGGTAATAAGAATAAATTTATGGAAAACGAAAATATTAATGTACCAGCAACGGAAAATATACCTCCGACCAAGCCATTATCGCCGCTCCAACCGAATAAGAAAAATAAACGAATTTGGCCGGGAATAGGCATAGTAATATTTTTAGCTTTAGTTGTTTTTATTTCAGCTTTCTTTTATTTTCAAACACGGACGACCGGTCCTTTAGGCGGCAAGACCCCGGAAAGAAAAGATTTATTTAGCGGCTTTTCAAAACTAATTATCAGCGCTGCTAATGCCAATGATAACTTTACTTTAAAACCTTTAAACATTGATAGTTTGGGTGTTAAGGCTGATACGGTTTATGTGATAAAAAGCAAAGAACCCTTGAATACGGATATAATTAAAGACAATTTGCAAATTAAGCCTGATTTTCCTTATGACTTTAAAAAAATTTCTGACACAGAATGGCATTTAGTACCGCGCCAGACCCTGCCGGCCAATACCTTAGTGCAGATTGCCTTAGCCACGGCTTATATCGATGAGAATAATCAAACCCAAGAACGCGATTATTCCTGGGTATATCAAGTCAAGGATAGTTTTAAAGTGCTTCATAGTATTCCTCGTGACGCCGGCACGAATGTTCCGGTTAATACTGGTGTTGAGATTACTTTTAGCCATGACAATTACTACGATTATGAAAAATATTTTTCTATTAATCCTTCAGTTAAGGGAAAATTTGAACAGCACGGCCGCACTTTAGTTTTCGTTCCAGAAACAACCTTAAATTTTAAAACCTTATATCAAGTTACGATTAAGCGCGGTTTGCCGTTAGCCGATTCCGCGGAAACTTTAGCCTCTGATTATATTTTTACTTTTGAAACTCAGTTAGCCAGTAATGCCAAAGCTAATAATTGGTATGGAGTTTATGACCGATTGATTGAGGCTAATTCCCAAGACGCGCCAATTATACAAGTTTCTTCTTATGCGGCGCCCGACCAGCTGGAAGTTGAAATTTTTCGTTTTAATGATTGGCAGGAATATTTAGAGTCAATCCGCGAACGTGATAATTTGCCCTGGTGGTCTTACAGTAAAGACGATTTTTTAATGGCTACCGCCAAATTAAAAAAGATCAGCATCTTTACCGTACCGGTGAAGGCAAACAGCCAGGTAAAATACATCGAATTCCCAGAAAAGTTGCCCCCAGGTTTTTATTTAGCCGAATTGAAAAACAATAACGATAAAGTGCAAGTCTGGATACAAGTAAGCGATTTATCAGCTTATTATAATGTGACAAAAACCCAGACGATTTTTTGGGTAAACGATAATATAAATAAAAATCCGGTTAGCGGCGTTAAATTGGAATTACTTGATAGTTCATTATCGGTTTTAACCGACGCGCAGGGCGTGGCTGTATTTAAAACGCCGGACGAGATATTAAATAATGCCACTAACGAAAAAGTCGCTAAGCGCCAGTATTTTAAATTAAACAAAGACAATGGCACCTTAATTTTACCGGCCTCGCAAATTTCGCATGATTGGTGGTGGAATCGTCCAGTCGCGGCTGATAATTACTGGCTCTATCTTTATACTGACCGGCCGCGCTATCAGACGACCGACACGATAAAATTTTGGGGGCTGGTTAAAGACCGCAGCTCTAAATCCATAAATGAAAAAGCCACTTTGACGCTTTTTAAGGAAGGGTATGTCGATTATTATTATCAACCGGTAGCCATTATGAGCCAGGAGCTAAAAATTAGCGACTTGGATACTTTTAAGGGCGAGATGGCGATAAAAAATTTACGCCCCGATTATTACACCCTGGAATTAAAAATCGGTGAAATCGTGGTTAAACGAAGCTATATAACCATCATGCCTTATACCAAGCCAGCTTTTCAGTTAAGCCTGGTGCCGGATCATCATGCGGCTTTCGCCGGCGATACGATTAATTTAAAAGTTAAAGCCAATTTTTTTGAAGGCACTCCGGTACCGGCTTTGTCGCTCAAGTTTGAAACTCCGGAAAAAGTAGAAAAAATATTTACTACCGATGAGAATGGGGAGGCTAATTTGACGTATACTGCAAATTATAATGATTGCCCTGACGATTACGGCTGTTGGCCGAAATCAACCAGATTATCAATCTCGCCGGAAAATTCCGAACTGGCGGAAATCAGCGCTGAAACTTATGTTAATTTTTACGGCCCGAAAGTTTATCTTGAAAGTAAAACCATTTATCCTGCCAAAGGCCAGGGCCAGGTGGAAATGACCGCCAAGTTAATTGATTTGGCTAAACTGGAAACTGATGAATCGGGGAGTCGGAGTCTGGGCGACAGACCGGCGGCCGGAATTAAGATTGAAGGTGATTTAATAAAGACTTCATATGTTAAGAAGGAAACCGGCACAGCCTACGATTTTATCAACAAAACCAGCTATAAAACTTATAGCTACGACAGGCGCGAGGAAAAAGTCAGGAGTTTCAGCGGTATGACCGACCAAAATGGCCAATATATTTTTAAACAGCAGCTTGAACCGGAAATTTCCTACCAGCTCAAGTATCGCGTTATTGACAGCCAAGGCCGATTCGACAACCAGACCAATTATTTATATTACTATAACGGTATTTCCCTTAATCACTACGATGGCTTTAACTACCAATATTATCATTTAAGCTTAACTGACCCCATAACCCAGCAAATTAAAACTTACTCGGTTAATGATCAAGTTAAGGCAATTTTTAAGAAAAATGATGAGCCGGTGCAAAATGGCAGCAACCGTTTTCTCTATCTAGAGCTCCAAAACGGCTTACAGGAATATCAGATTACCAGTAAAAACGAATACAACTTTGCTTTTGAATCCCGCGATGTACCGAACGTTAATCTGGTTGGAGTTTATTTTGACGGCCAGTCGTACCACTCAACTGCCGCAAGCTACTGGGGCGATTCGATCAATTTTAAAACCGCGGACAGGCAGCTAAAAGTCAAAGTTGAAACCGATAAAGATAACTACTTGCCCGGCGAAAATGTCAAATTAAATTTTGCGGTAACTGACATGAATAATAAACCCTTGCCGGCGGAAATAAACTTAAATTTAGTGGATGAAGCCTATTATGCGGTAGCCGAAGATACGGCCGCCCCCTTAGAATCAATTTATACCAACGTTGGCATGGGCACTTTGATGGCATTTTCTACCCATGAAAGCCTAGTTGATAGTTCTGGCGGCGCGGAAAAAGGCGGTTGTTTTACTGCCGGTACAAATATTTTACTGGCCGACGGGACGAATAAGCCGATAGAAAAAATGGCCGTAGGCGACCAGGTATTAACCTTTAGCGACCCGGTCAGCCGGCAATTAATCGTCGGCCGGGTAGAAGAGGTGGTTGAACATTTGGTCGGCGAATACCTGATTATCAACAAAAAAATCAAGATTACTCCGGAACACCAGGTTTTTTCCAATAATCATTTTGTTGATGCCGGCCGGTTGAAAGCAGGCGACTGGCTTTGGTCACCCGCCAGAGAAAAAGTCTTCGTGCGCGACATCGAAATAAAGCATGAATTGGTAAAAGTCTATAACCTGCGCATTGACCCGCAGCATACTTACATTGCCGATGGCATTTGGGTTCATAATGCTGAAAAGGGCGGCGGAGCCAGAGAATATTTTACCGATGCCGCCGTCTTTCAGTCCGTCCGCACCGGCAGCGACGGCCGGGCAAATACCGAATTTAAACTACCGGATAACATCACTTCTTGGCGCGTGACAGCGCAGGGTTTAACTCAAGATTTATGGGCCGGGGTAAGTGTTACCAAGATCCCGGTATCTTTGCCGGTTTTTGCCGAAGTGACTATCGGTAATGAATATTTAACCGCAGATAAACCCTTGGCGCGTTTACGCGCCTACGGTACTGCTTTGACTGCCGCCGACAAAGTTGATTTTTTATTGTCAGCTCCGACCTTAGGTTTAGATAAATCACCGATTCTTTCCGCCCCGGCTTTTAAGCCTGTCTATTATAATTTACCGGCGTTGTCCTTGGGTGAGCATAAAATCGTTTATGAATTAAAATCAGCCAAAGGCGATGACGCCATTAAGCTGCCGCTTCAGGTGGTTAGCTCGCGGCTGGCAGGACAGACGTCCCAAAGCAGCCAGCTTACTACCGAGACTAAGGTCAAAGCGATTAATAATTTCCCCATGGCGGTGGTGTTAAGTGATTTAGGCCGGAATGAACTTTACGACCCGCTGCTGAATTTAAGCTGGTCCTGGGGCGACCGTCTTGATCAAAAGTATGTCCGTAAATTAAGCCGGGAGGCTTTAAAAAAGTACTACCAGGAAGATATCATTGAGCCGGCTTTTAACCCTTTTGATTATCAGCTTTCCGGCGGCGGCCTGACTTTACTGCCGTATAGCAGTGAAGACTTGGAGTTTTCCGCCAGAGTGTCGGCCTTGGGCGCGGAGGCGTTTGACAAGATTTCTTTAGCCCAGTATTTTTATAAAAAGCTGGAGGACAATCAGGCTAATCGCGAGGAAATTAGTTATGCTTTGTTCGGTTTGGCCGAATTAGGCGAGCCGGTACTAACCAGGATTAACTCTTGGCTGAAGCGGACCGACTTAAGCCCCAAGGAGCAACTTTATCTGGCCCAAGCGCTGGTTGATTTAGGAGCTAAAGAGTTGAGTCAGACAATTTTTTATGGAGTTTTAAAGCAATACGGCGAGGAAAAATTACCGCAAATCGTCATCCGCGTCAGCAACAATTACGATGAAGTCTTCCAGGCTACGGCCATCGCCGCAGTCTTGGCCGCTTCGCTCGACGTTAGCGAAGCCAAGGGCTTGTTTAAATATTTAGCAGAGAACCAGGCTTTATACGGCCAAAATAAAAACAGTGAGAATTTGTTTAGCTTGGAAAAATTAAATTATATAAAACATGTTTTACCTAATTTAAAACCCAGCCCGGCCAAAGTAGCCTATGAATTAGCGGGTGAAACCAAAGAAGTTAATGTTACCGGCAGTAATTTATATTCTTTCCAATTGGCTCCGGAACAAGCCGGCAGCCTTAATTTTAAGTCCGTTACCGGCCAGGTAGGAATTTCCGTACGCTACCTAGAAACGTTGGACTTAAATAAAGTTAAACGCGACAGCGATATAAGCGTTAGGCGAGAATATTACGTTAACGGAGCGCCAACCACGCAAATTAAGGAAAAAGATTTAGTGGAAGTCAGGCTTTATCCGGTTTTTAACAAACAAGCCCTGTCCGGCAATTACCAGATTACCGATATATTGCCGAGCGGCTTAGCGCCGGTTACTAAATTATATTACCGCGGTAATAATTATGAATGCAATTATTGGTATCCTTATAACACCGACGGGCAAATGGTCAAATATTTTATTAATCGGGATTGGCGCAGTAATTATTGCGGCGGCGATTATATTAAATATTATGCGCGCGTAAAAAATCGCGGAGTTTATTCGGCTGAACCCGCTATTATCCAATCGTTTGTCAACCCCGATTTTATTAATTACTCTAATTCCCAAAGCATAACCATTGCCGAATAATGAATAAACTATCCAATAATATAATTATCATTATCGGTTTGAGCTGTTGTCTGGTATTATTGTTTTGTTTTTGGTTTATCAAACCGTTAAAATTATCACCGCATCCGGCTGACAAACAAAATATTTCAAATTTGCCACTAGTGGAAATGCAAGACAGTTTTTATAACCGAGAACAATTTTTTTCAGCCATAAAAAAGGCCGATGAAATAATACCTCAATCCGATGTCTACGCGATTATTGTGCCGCATCACTTGGTCGGCGCCGATATCATAGCCGAACTGATAAAAATAGCTAGTGGCCGGCAAATTAATACGGTGGTTGTTATCGGGCCTAATCATGAAAATGTCGGCCGCGAACCGCTGGCTAGCGCGCCGGTTAATTGGCAGACGCCCGAAGGTGATTTGCCCGCCAACGTTAAGCTGGAGGAATTATTTTTAACCGACAACCGGCTACAGCCTAACCCATCGGCGCTGGAAAAAGAACATTCAGTCGGCGCGATAATGCCATTTATTAAGCATTATTGGCCCCAAGCGCAAGTCCTGCCTATAGTTTTATCTTCTTATGCCGGAAAAGCCGGAGCTGAAAAATTAAGCGATTGGCTTAAAAGCCGTTTAGGAAAAAACTGTCTGGTTATTTTTTCCCTTGACTTTTCCCATTATCTGACGAAAGGGGAAGCGGATTTAAAAGATGAAGAAACCAAAAATTTAATAGAAAATTTTTTAATTGATAAAATTTACAACTTAAATAACGACTATCTGGATTCGCCGGCCGGTCTGGCTACGGCCATGCTGTTGGCGCAAAAATCCGGTCTTAAAGTTTCTTTTATCCGTCATAGTAATTCCTTTGATTACGCCATCTCTAAACCGGCGGCCACCACCAGTTATTTTGGGATTGCGTTTACAAGCGAATAGTTATGGATTTTTATGACTATTGGCGAATCGCCTTTTTGTATTGAAGTAAAATTATAAAATTTCGACAATAAATTCACCCTGCGCTCCCTGGCGCAGGGCATTTACTAATCAACGGTCTAATACTATGAATATGGCTGGCCTGGCTAGATTCGCTGGATTTATTGAGAATAAAGTGCTAAGCTGAAAAAATAGCATTATTTACCGGCTAAACCAATCAGCGTAATTCATATCAGCGTTTACTAAATTTTTCCATTATGCCTGAAAATAAGATGAAAATTTTAATCGATTCGTTAAGGAGGGATTTATTGTCCGCCAAACTTATCAATGATACGGAAAAAATTTGGCGTCAGTATTTTGGCGGCAGCGGCTCCATAAAATTAGCCCTGAAAGAGATAAAGAATTTGCCGGTGGCTGAAAAAAAAGCCAAGGCGCCGCTTATGCAACGGCTTAATCAGGAGGCTCTTGATTTATTTAAGGAGAAAGAGAAATCTTTAAAAAATGATAAGTTGAAATTGGAACTCGAAGCCGGCGCGGAAGAGTTAAATTATAATTTGCCGAAAATCGGCCATCTCCATCCGATATCGCAGACAATCAGAGAAATGAACAAGCTCTTTATAAGCATGGGCTTTAGTATTATGGATGGACCTGAAATAGAAAAAGACGAATATTGTTTCCAAAGGTTGAATGTTCCAATTGATCATCCGGCCAGAGACATGCAGGATACGATTTATATCAAAGAGCCCAATTTTTTATTAAGGACGCAAACTTCTTCAGTTGAAGCAAGGGTTATGGAAAATTACAAGCCGCCGTTTAAAATTGTTTCGCCCGGTCGAGTTTATCGGAATGAAAATGTTAATAAAAGTAATCATTTTATTTTTCATCAATACCAAGGGCTGGTAGTTGTTGAAAAGACAAGTATGAAAGATTTATTTGGAACTCTTGATGTTTTGTTTAAAAAAATGTACGGTTCGGAGGTAGTCGTTCGTTATCGCAATAAATATTATCCGGAAGTTGAGCCGGGCGTGGGGCCGGACATGCAATGTTTCAATTGCCATGGCAAAGGATGCTCATTATGTAAAGGCATCGGTTGGATTGAAATGGGTGGCGCCGGCATTATTCATCCCGATGTTTTAAAAATGGCCGGGATTGATCCTAAAAAATGGATGGGATTCGCTTTTGGTTTGGGGCTCGATCGCTGGGTCATGGCTAAATATAACATTACGGATATTAGAACCTTATTAGGCGGTAATTTAGGTTATAAATATTACGAAAATGAAAATACTATATAGCCAAATTAAAGAATTAGTGCCCGGTCTAAAAGCCGGTCCGAAAGAAGTGGGGGAAGCTTTAAGCTTAACCGGTTTTATGATGGACAGTTTTAGCGAAGTTCTATGTAAAGGAGCTAAAGATTATTTGATCGGACTAGAAATCAGGCAAAATCGCGCTGATTGTCTTAGCGTTTTAGGTTTGGCGAGAGAAGTTGCCGCCTACTACAACCTTAAAATCTCAATGCCGAAAGTTAAGCCAGTGGCCGGGAAGGGAAAACAATTGGATATTAAGATAGAGGCGGCTGATTATGTAAAGCGAGTTTTGGCGGTTCAAATTGATGGAATTACAAATAGAGAATCGCCGGATTGGCTTAAGGAGTATGTCGCCTTCTATGGTTTAAACAGCATAAGCCTCTTAGTTGATTTATCAAATTATGTCATGCTGCTAACCGGCTATCCGTCGCATTTAATCGATTACAAAAAAATAACCGGTCAAGTATCATGGTCGTTAAATCGTAATTTTGACCAGATGACGACTCTATTAGGAGCTTCGGTAAAGTTGCAAAAGAATACCGAACTGATAATTAGAGACGAAAAAAATATTTTAGCTTTGGCTGGCATAGTTGGCGGGACAGAAGCGGCCATTGGCATGGAAACAACCTCGATTATCGCCGAAGTCGCAGTTTACAACCGCTCGATCGTTAGAAAAAATTCAAGGAGTTTAAGCATCACAACCGAGGCGAGCCACCGCCTGGAGAAGGAGATTGATTCAACCAGTTCATACTATGCCCTGCAATTACTGGTTTTTTTGATTATTAAATATGCCGGAGGCGATGTCTCCAGCGGATTATTCGATTATTATCCGAAAGAACATCTTTCTCCAATAATAAAATTTGACACCAGTCTGCCCGGTAAATTTTCGGGTGTTGAAATTTCCGAGAAAAATGCGCTTAAAATATTAAAGAATTTGGATTTTAGCATTGCCAAAAAACCTGGTTCATTCTTTGTTTCCCCGCCTATTTACAGGATGGACGTTTCAATAGCTGAAGATCTGGTTGAAGAAGTTATTAGAATGCATGGCTATAATAAAATACCTTCGAATGAAATTCCTAAGCTTGAAATAGTCCAAGAGATTACCCCTAAAAATATCATTTTGACAGAAAAAATCAGAGACATTTTAGCTGCTTTGGGTTTCGATGAAATTTTATCGTGGCCGTTAACGAAGACTGGTGATAACGAACAGGTTAATTATCTCGATTGGAACATGGTTGCTGCGCAGAATTCATTTAATGACGCCTATCCTAACCTACGGCAATCGATAACGGTCGGATTATTAAATCAATTGAATGAATATATCAAAAAGAAGGTTGATTTTATAAATATTTTTGAAATTGGTAAAGTTTTTGGCGAGAAGAACGGTGAATATATGGAACATGAAGCGTTGGGAATAATCTCGACTTCAAACGTAGAGGCAATAGCAGAGTTTAAAAATAAAACGGAATCGTTATTACGTTTGATAGGGCTTGGCGATATTAAATATTTTGAGGCCGCAGCCAAACCAAAAATAGCCAATGCCAGTTCCTGTTGGGAAATTTATGCCAGCGGAGAAAATATCGGGATTTTTTATAAACTTATCCCGCAGGAAGCAAAGCTAAACGTGTATTCTGCGGAAATAAACATAACCAAAATAACCGGGCTGCTCTTAAAGATACAAAACAATCCGGTGGTTGAGATTACCCAAAAATTAATCACCCTTGACGCCAATATAGAGCTAAGCGCCAAAGAATCAATTTATAAGTATTTAGATAAACTTGAAAAAAAATTGAATAAAAATCATATCTGGAGCGTAAATGTTGCCGATACTTATCCTTTGGGAGAGAAAGTCAGATATACCTTGCGAGTGACCTATCAGGAATTATCCGACCAGGATGCCAAAAAAATCCATCTAAAAATTTTTGAATTAAAATAATTATTTTATGGATTTTTATAAAGGCTAAGGGCAATATTTTCTATGTTGAATTGCCGGGTAATGTTTAAAATAAAAAATTATATAAAAATAGGCGCCTTAAAAGGGCGGCCTATTTTTTGTGGTTTATTTAGTCTTATCGCCGATTTTATGATATAATAGAGGCAAGAAAATTAGAAAAATTTTTCATAAAATCATGGCGAAGAAACATAAAATTATTATTTATGGCTTGAGCCTGGCGTTAGCGATCGCGGCCTATCTCTTATTGGCGCATTTTTTCATTTTTTATCGCATTAAAACCGCCGGGTTAATCGCGCCGGATCGGCAGGACATCTATGTTATCGGCGCGGATAAAACTATGGCTAAAAATTTATTATATGTTGCCTTGGGCGATAGTTTAACTGCCGGCGCGGGCGTGTTTAAGTATGAAGAATCTTATCCTTATTTATTAACCCGGAGTCTGGCCGGCGGAAAAGCGGTCGGAGCAAGCCTAAAGAATTTTTCTTATCCCGGAGCTAAGACGTCTGATTTAATAAAGGGTTTGCTGGCGCCGGCCGTGGAGGCTCAGCCGGATTTAGTTACTTTATTAATCGGCACTAATGATATTTTCGGCGGCGTTAGCCGGGCGGTTTTTAAAAAAAATTATCAGTATATATTAGAACGTTTAACTAAGAAAACCCAAGCTAAAATTTATTTAATTAATCTGCCTCATCTTGGTACGCCTAAACTGCTCTTAACGCCTTACGATTATTATTACGCCTGGCGCACCGATCAATTTAATAAAATTATCAGAGAATTGGCCGAAAAGTATAATCTAAATTATATTGACTTGGATCGGTCGACCAGGGCTGAATTTAAAAAAGATCGTTTACTATACGCGAAAGATTTATTTCATCCGTCGGCGGCCGGTTATAAGCTTTGGGCGCGAATAATTTATGACGATATCAATAAATAACCCGGTCGAATCAACTTATATTTTTGCCGCCATACTCTTAGTGGCGATTATAGTTTGGACGCGCCGGCGCCGAGGCGGTGATTTTTTTCCGCCCGAAGCAACTCAAGAGCTTAAAGGCTTGGCGATTTTAGCCATAGTTTTTTCGCATATCGGCTATTTTTTAATTTCCGGACAAAAATTTCTTTTTCCTTTATCGGTTATGGCCGGAGTGGGCGTAAATTTATTTTTATTTTTATCCGGTTACGGCCTGACCGCCAGTTCCATAAAAAGCAAGTTTACATGGAAAAAAATTGGGCAATTCTATCGGTGCCGCTGGTTAAAATTATTTATGCCTTTTTGGCTGACTTTGGCAGTTTTTTTTCTTTTAGATTATTTTTTGCTTGATTTAAATTATGGCCTAAGCTATCTGGTTCAGTCTTTTTTAGGATTTTTTCCTCGAGCCGATTTATATAATGACGTTAATTCACCTCTCTGGTATTTTAGCTTGATTTTGTTTTACTACTTGCTTTTCCCCTTGGTTTTTCTCCTGAGAAATCATCGCCTGTCGGCGCTAGCGGTTTATTTAATCACTTACTTAATAATCTGGTTGAATCCCGGTTATTTAAGCCAGGTTATGCATCTATACAAGGTTCATATCCTGGCTTTTCCTCTAGGCATGCTCTTCGCCAGCCTGTATTATGAACCGAATAATTTTTTAAATCAGGTCGTTTTTCGCATTCGGAGCCTGGTTTCAGGAAGTTCATCCGGAGTTAAATATTTTAAAAAAATCTTTTACTGGATTTTTGTAATAATTCTTTTAGCCATCGCCGTCTATACGGCAGATTATTCGAATATCGGCAGCTACAAGGAAGAATTTACCAGTATCATTACCATGTCGGCGCTGATAATTCTATTTTTAATTAAGAAAATTAATTTTGGCTTTTTATATATTGTAGGCGTATATTCTTATGAAATATACTTGCTCCATTGGCCGATTCTTTACCGCTACGAAATGTTTTATGGGTCCATGCCGGCTTGGCTGGCGACCGCCCTGTATTTATTATTGTTTTTAATTCTCGGCTTGGCGTTAAAAAAAGTTTCGGAGGTGGTTTTGAAATTTTTTAATCGAGGGGAGAAAATAGTTAATTAATTTATGAAACAGCGATTGGCAAAATTAATTCCAGCCGGCAGCGTGGTTTTAGGCATTACTATTTTAATTTCCTATTCATTGGGCTTGGTCCGCGATCATTATTTCGCCCGGATTTTTGGCGCTAGCCGGGCCTTAGACGCTTACAACGCGGCTTTTTTAATTCCCGATTTGCTATTTAATATTCTGGTCGCGAGCGGCATCGCCGCGGCTTTCGTTCCGGTCTTAACCGGGCTTTTAAAGCTGGACGCAAAGCGCGCCGCCGAATACGCCAATTCGGTTATTACGGCCGCTATCGGATCGATGATTATTACTTCGGCGATTATTATGGTTTTTGCCGGTCCGATTAGCGCCTTGGTGGTTCCCGGCTTTGATTTAACGGATCGAGCTCTAGTAGCTAAAATTCTTCGCGTCTTGGCTATTTCGCCGATATTTTTCGGCATCTCTAATGCCATCGGCGCCATGCTTGTCACTAAGCGGCGTTTTCTCTATTACGGCCTGTCGCCGGTTTTATATAATTTGGGAATTATCGGCGGTACGATTTTCCTCGCTCCGCGTTTTGGAATTATGGGCGTGGCTTTTGGCACGGTCGGCGGAGCCTTTCTTCATTTCGCCGTCAGATGGTTTGACGCGCGGCGGTCCGGCTTTGTTTTTAGTTTTAAACATGCCTTTAAGACCGCGGAATTTAAGCAAACGATTAAGCTGATGCTGCCGAAAATGTTCGGCCACCCAATCGAGCTCGCGACTTTTTGGGCCTTTACGGCCATTAGCTCCACCTTGGTTCCCGGCTCGGTGGCGGTTATGAGTTTTGCCAGAAATTTTGAAAGCGTGCCGGTCAGCCTAATCGGCATAACCATCGCTACCACGACTTTTCCGATTTTAGCCATGACGATTGTCGATCGTTCGGTTGAACGCTTCCGGAAAGTTTTAAGAAATTCTTTTCTGCTAATATTTTTTACGAGCATCGCCGCCGCTTTGGTGACTTTCTTGATTAGAGAACCCTTGGTTAGCTTGGCTTTAGGCGGCGGAGCGTTTAAGGCCGGCGACATTGAGAGAACAGCCATGGCTCTAGGCGTCTTTACTTTGGCCATACCGGCCGAGGCTTCAATTCAGCTCTTGGCGCGCGCTTTTTATGCCACAAAAAACACGATCATTCCGGTCGTGCTAAGTATCGCGGGTTTTATTATTTCGGTCGGCGGCGCCTATTTACTCGTGCCGCGCTATGAGATTTTAGCTTTGCCGCTGGGATTTTTTATGGGCGGGGCGGTGGAATTAGTTTTATTAGGATTCTTAATTTCTATAAGGACAAAAAAATTGTTTGATCATGTCGCTAAAAATGAAATACTTTAAGGCAATTGTCTGGCGTTAGTAATTTTTTCTCCGCCAGCTGGCGGATCGCTCACACCATTTTTTAAGTTATATTTTAATATTTTTGTTGAAACCAGGACAGGAAATTATTAATAGTTTGGGACAGGGGGAGAAAAAATGGTGGGGGCTCAAACAATCCTCACTTCAAAAATTACTAACGCCAGACAATTGCTAATTTGTTACTTCGATATAATCAACGCGATTTTCCTATTTGCTTCCATTTTCTTCGTGGCGTTATTCCAGTCGGCCGAAGCTTTTTGCAAAACAGAAAATGAGTATTCATTGCCTTCGCCATTATCGGTGCCCGGGTCGTTAACTATGAAAGTGTGACCCCTGAAACCCCTGACGACTATCATATGGTAAGTTGGGCCGTCTTTTAAATATTGCGGACTGTTTAAGAGTTTAGCGTTAATGGGCAGTAAGATCGGCTGTCCTTTAAGCAGCTCGGTTTTTAAATTCGCTTCCGTATAGTCTTTTATTTCCTTAACTTTTAAGCCGAAAGCCTCTCGCGCCATTCTGGTCGTGGCGCCGGCTCCGGTGTCGGCGTTATAGCCTAAATTGGCTTGTTCCCAGGTTTTTAAATAATTTATGGACTCTTGAGTCAGGGGAGCGGACAGTTTTTTTTCCAGGTTGCCGTCTAAAAAGGCCTTAACCATAACTAGACTGGTTTCTTCGCAGTCCTCATTGCGGCTCCAGTTGTTAGTCGGAGCTTGAGCGCTAAAAGGCACTTCCAGGATAAAGCTGGTTGGGAAGTTTTTTAGTGCCGCGATTTTTATAACATAAAATCCGGCTCCGCTTAATAAAATAAAAGCCATTCCGACATAGAACCAGTATGATTTTAGACTTTTCATATTTAATTTATTAATCATCAAATAAAGATTTTACGGCCGTAGAGCTTTGCTCGCTGTAAAATCTTTATTTGATACTTTATATTTTTTGAAAATATTAAAAACTTTTTCTAAAAAAGTTTTTAAAGGTATTATTTTGAAACCACAATCATTAATTTCTTGGACTGGTCTATGGTATCGGTCTTATGATCCCAGTCCGCGCCCGCGCTATAGAGAGTCTTAAAAGCGTAAGAGTAGTTCTGCCCGAGCCGGGTGCCGGAGTCATTGGTAATTAGTTTAGTCTCAGTATAGCCGCGGATTACCAGCATATGGTAAATCGGTCCGGGCTGTTTGTAATTAGGGTTGCCAATCACTCGTCCGTTGACCGGTAAAATTACGACATGCTGTAAATTGAGTTCACGCTTAATATCCGCTAAAGTATAGTCGTTAAAAACTTTCGCTTGCAAACCGTAGAAACCCTCAATCATCCGCGCGGTTTCTTCCGTCGTAGAGTCTAGGTGGTAGCCGAGGTTTTTATCCTGCCAGACAGTTAAATCGCTAATTTCTTTTTCCACTCGGGTCGCGGGAATAACCGCGTTTCGGTCGCCGGTTAAATAGGCGTTAGCCATTATGGCGCTCGCTTCCTCGCAAGCTTCGTTATGAAGCTTGTCCCAGTTGCCAGTCGGCGCTTGGGGCGTAAAGGGAATTTGCAGATTTAATAGGTTCGGATTTTTGGGAGCCGGAACAGCCGTTTCGGGCGCTGGCGCGGTTATTTCAGGCGTCGGAGTTTTAATATCCGCGAGCGGGCTGCTATTTTCGGTCGTGGCAGTTGTCTTTTCAATTTGATCATTGTCATTAATAACTTTTGGCACTTTACTGTTGAAAAAATTAATCGCCACCGCCAAAAGAATTATCGCGACAATAAGCAAGAGACCGTAAATTTTTATTTTTTTTGGATTTGTCATAATCGTGAGATTTAATTATAGGCTTTATCGCGGTATTTGTATATAGCGCTTTTCGCTTGTAAAATTATCCAATATATGATAATTTACTTTTGTTAATTGTCCTTTTTAACAATCAACCTAAAGAACGGAAATAAACATGAAAATCATACCCAACGAGAGAATCACCATGCGTCGTTTTGACGACCTGCACTGCCATTTTCGGCTCAACCCGCTTCTAACCGAAGTTTTGCCTTATACCACGCGCTACGCTAGCCGGGCGATCGCTATGCCAAACACTCGGCCGCGCGCCATCCTTACCGGCAAAGACGTAATTTGGTATCGCAATGAAATTATGAAGGCGCTCGAAGTTTCGTCCGATTCGGAAGCGGATTTTGAGCCACTCATGACCATCGAGATCAGAGATAACACTTCGTCGAAGATGATTGAGGAAGCGTGTAGGGCAGGCGCGATCGCCGGCAAGGTCTATCCTCTCGGGGTTACCACCAATTCGGACGAAGGGCTCAAGAATTTTTTTAAGCCGGAAATTTTGGATACTTTTTGGGCCATGCAGGACGAGGGTATGTTGCTTCTTCTCCATGGCGAGCTGGATTTGCCACGAACACTGGTGACGAAACGGGAACGGGCTTTTCTGCCGATTCTTCGAACCCTGGCCGAAAAGTTTCCGGAATTGAAAATTGTGCTTGAGCATGTTTCGAGCGAAAGAGGGATCAATATGGTGGAGCGGCTCGGCGACAACGTGGCCGCGACGATTACCGCCCATCATCTCTGCTTGACCTTGAACGATGTCATCGGCGATGGGATAAGGCCACATCACGGTTGCAATCCCATGCCCAAGGATTTTCATGATCTCGACGCGCTCCTAAGGGCGGCGACCAGTGGCGATCCGAAGTTTTTTTTGGGTTCAGACTCGGCGCCTCATCCGAAAGAGAAGAAAGAAGGCGCTAAAGGTTCTTGCGGCGTTTTTACCGCGCCGGTTTTGCCCGAGCTTTTGGCCGAGATTTTCGAGAAAGAGGGAAAACTCGATCGGCTCGAAGATTTCACTTCGCGTTTCGGCGCCGAGTTCTACGGTTTGCCCCTGAACCAGGGGACTATCACGTTGGTGAAAAACAAATGGATCGTGCCGGAGCAGATTGGCAGCGTGGTGCCGTTCCGCGCCGGAACCGAACTCCAGTGGCGGCATCAATAATCACCCCGCCCACTTTAATCGTAAAAAACGATTTTTAGTGGGCGGTTTTTTATTTAAAAAAATTGCCGCGCGCGATTATAAGGCCAAGCCTTGCATAAAAATATGAAAGTGATATTATAAGAGTGTGCTGTGGTTAAGAAATGGAGGTAAACCGTTAAAACAAATCAAACCGATGGAACCAACGGATCACGGAACAACAGCCCAGCGAGTGGCCGGTTGTTTAGACTTTCAACCTTCGCTCATCTACCGATATTGCCTATGAATATCATCAACACTTCTCGCACTTCCTAATGCCCTTAGGCGGCCCCCCGAACGGGGCCTTTGGTAAACTCAACCTCCTTGGGTATGGAGGGTCGCTTGCAACGCAGGCGAAAACAGCCCACCTGGCAATCTTGAGCACCAAGCTCTCGGTTGCCTCTTTTTATCCTTTGACTTTTTATGAATGATGTAGTATAGTAATTATCAAAGTTGCCGCACTAAGTGGCGGTTTTTATTTATACACGAAAAGAACGAACAATAAAGACAAAAAGTATTAATCAGATAATAATTTTGGCAATTTATTTCGTTTAGCTTCGTTAAGTTTATATATTTTATGGAAATCAGAAACATCGCGATTATCGCCCATGTTGATCATGGCAAGACCACTTTAACGGATAGGTTAATGCAGCAAACCGGCATGACCGAGGCGGGCGTTACTATGGACTCGAACGCTTTGGAACTTGAGCGGGGCATTACCATTTATTCAAAAAATACCTCGGTGCTTTATAAAGGCACGAAGATTAATATTGTCGATACGCCCGGCCACGCGGACTTTGGTTCGGAAGTGGAACGAGTTTTAAAATCGATTGATTCGGTAGTCTTAGTCGTGGACGCGCAGGAAGGACCCATGCCCCAGACGAAATTCGTTTTGAAAAAATCTTTGGAATTAGGTTTAAAACCGATTGTGGTAATCAATAAAATTGATAAGCCGGCGGCCAGAGCGGCCTGGACCTTAGAAAAAGTTTACGAATTATTTTTAGACTTGGGAGCGAATAACGAGCAACTGGATTTCGCGGTGGTTTACGCGATCGCGCGCCAAGGCATCGCTAAAATGAGTCTGGAGGCCGAGAGTAAGAATTTAGATCCGCTCTTGGATGTCATATTGGAAAAAGTTGAACCGGCCGGCAGTCAGGAGGCGGAAAAATTACCATTTAAAATTCAGCCGTTTAATTTGGCTTATGATAATTTCATGGGCCGTTTAGCGATCGGTAGAATTTATGAAGGCATAGTTAAGCAAGCCGACAATGTTTTCATAAAAACTCCGGAAGGGCAAATCAGAACCGGAAAAATCAGCAAACTCTATACTTTCGAAGGCATTAAGCGCAAAGAAGCCGAGCAGGCCGTGGCCGGAGATATCGTTATGATTGCCGGTCTGCCTGATATTTATATCGGCGAAACGATCTGCGCTTCGGTTGAAGTCCAACCTCTACCGGCTATTGCCATAGATCAGCCGACTATTTCGTTAAATTTTTTAGTTAACAATTCGCCCTTCGCCGGCAAAGAAGGGAAGTATGTTACCAGCCGCCAGATTAGAGAGCGCTTGGAAAAAGAATTGGAAGTTAATGTCGGGCTGAAAATTGATTTTAGCGCGGGCGATTATTATAAGGTTTACGGCCGCGGCGAATTGCATATTGCCATCCTGCTCGAAAATATGAGGCGCGAAGGCTTTGAACTGCAGGTTTCCCAACCCACGGTAATTATTAAAGAAGAAAATGGCGTTAAGCTTGAGCCTTATGAAGAAGTGACGGTTGACGCGCCCCAGGAATTATCCGGTGTGATTATAGAAAAATTAGCCAAACGGAAAGGCTTGATGAAGGAAATGATGCCTGAGCATAGCGCGATTAGAATGGTTTTTGACATTCCGGTCAGAGGCTTTCTCGGTTATCGTAATGAATTCGTGGTTGATACTCGGGGCGAAGGCATTCTCTCCACGCACAATGCCGGCTTTCGTCCCTACGCCGGCGACATTCCAAAAAACGAACTTGGCTCCATGGTTTCCATGGCTCAAGGCAAGGCTCTGGCTTTTTCCATTTGGAATTTGCAGGAGCGCGGCCAGATGTATATCAACGCCAACACCCAGGTTTACGAAGGCATGGTGATCGGCAATGTGGCCAAGGGTAATGACCTGGAAGTCAACCCGATAAAAGGCAAGCAGTTAAGCAACATGCGCGCCTCCGGTTCGGATGAAGCTATCTTATTAATACCATCGTATGAAATCACTTTGGAGCGGGGGCTGGCGATTATGAAAGCCGATGAATATCTGGAAGTTACGCCCAAGAGCGTTCGCTTAAGAAAAATTTATTTAACCAGAAACGATCGAACTAAGGCGAATAGAGGAAAATAAAAAACGACAGTTTGATAACTTTTGTCATTGCGAGCCTTTAGCCCCGGGCTTGACCCGGGGAATCTCTTTATTTGTCATCCCCGCGAAGGCGGGGATCCAGAAAATTTTGTGGAAATGCCGCGCCCGCAACGCCTTGCTTGCGAGGCGGGCGGGGATTCCCGCCTTCGCGGGAATGACAGAAAGGTGGCGCTCCTCGCAATGACAATAAGCAAATGTCGTTTTTTATTTGAAAATTTATTTTTTTAATAAGTCCCTGATTTCCTCCAATAACAATTCCTGACGAGGAGTGGCCGGCGCGGGCGCTTGCGCTTTTTCTTGCCGCTTTAAATTGTTAATTATTTTTATCAGCATGAAGATGGCGAAGGCGATAATTAAGAACTCAATCGTGGTTTGGATAAAATTGCCATAATTCCAAGAAGCGGAAGGGGAGCCGTCGGCGGTTCTGGTCAAAATGATTTTCAAGTCTCTAAAGTTTATGCCGCCGGTGATGAAGCTGATGGGCGGCATGATTAGGTCGTTAACCAGCGAAGCGGTGATTTTACCGAAGGCGCCGCCGATAATTACGCCGACCGCCAAGTCGATAACGCTGCCTTTTACGGCGAATTCTTTGAATTCTTTAATGATTTTCATAAGTTTGATGGTTAGGATTTACTTAACTATTATAGCACTTTTGATTTTTTGCATAAACTTTGAGTGATAAGTTTGGGTTTTTATGCTATAATTATTTTATAAATTATTTAACCAAGAACTTATGCAAAATCTGATAAAAAAAATCAAGAGGAAAATCGACTGGGCCATAATAAATTTAGTTTCTACGGGCATAGTTTTGATTTTTCTGGGAATTTTAATCGTCTGGACCGATTTTGTCCTTAGACTCGTAATTGGGCTCTTCGTCATGGTTATAGCTTACATTTTTTTCTACTTGGCTTATAAAGTTTGGTGGATTAAGCGGGAAGTGGAAAAATATTTTAAATTGTAAAAAAAGACCCGCGCAGATTGTTCCGTAGAACGTTCTAACGCGGGGGTTTGCGACCACGAAAGGTCACTTCCCTATATGGATGGCGCGGATTGCATTTTGCATTTGCCACTTGGCCGGACAATTGAAGGGGCACCTTGGCCAGCACAAGTGTTTAAGTTCGTCATCGTATTTTGGGCTAAGGTTTAGCATATGGAGACTTATCTCTCCGGGCGTTCGCTCAATTCTTTGAGCATTTTCTTCCTGCTCTTGAGAGAGATGACACTCGCCAGACCTATTTCCAGTGAAGAACACTTTCCCCTTGGCTACCAATAATTCGATTTTGCGTTTATTCATGTGATTTTCTCCGAAAAGTTTTGCCTGTCTTGATTGACGGGACTATTATTAAAGCATAACAATTTAAGAATGTCAAGCTTGATTTTTTGCTTAATAAATGTTAATATAAAAATGTTAAATTGCCATAATTTAGCTGAAATTAACATTCTAACAATATGCCGATAAATCCCACCTTATCAAGGAAAGATGAAGTATATTTTACGCCTAACGAAAATGCCAAGAAATTATTCCAGATAATTTACCGCGAAGAAAATAAAACCGAAATCGAGGACGACACGCCAAAAATAAAGGTTTCCGACCTGATTTCCATGCTGGCTTTTTATTATGAAAAAATTCGCAATTCGGTTGATTATAAGGAAGAATATCTTTTGCGCCGCAGTTCGATTTTAAGAACTTTAAAAAGGCAAATTATAATCGAGGGACAGTTAAAAACCCTGACGCCGGAGGAGATTTCCAAAAATCTCTTGGTTGAGCTGATTCGCGCCGGCTATCTGCCGAACAACAAACTGCCGGAAACTAAAATCGGCGAATTGGCCATAGTGATAGATAAATATTTAAAACTTAGGCATGAGAGCCTGCTTAAAATTAACGATGATAAGCAGAATCATGAGGTCAGCAAGTGGATTTTAGCCATGGCCTCGACCGAGATTGAAGAAAAATTAAACGATGACATCATCAGTCAGACCACTATCGGAAATATGTATGAATTGCTGTCTAAGCATCTGGTCTTGCCCGAAGAGTCAATTTATCAGCCGGACAGAGAGATTCAAATCTATTTAAGCATTCATCGGATTTATATGAAATTCGACGACGACATGCTGGAATTTTTACTGCTTAAATATTATAACGCTAACTGGCTTAATGGCGCTGATAAGGAAATAAAATATTTGGCCAATCATCTGGAAACCGTTAGGCAAGCAATTAAAGAGCAACTGGATCACCCTTTAGCCGCGCAAGTGAATAAGATTATTAATCGTTATTCGGTTTATTATACGATTCTAAATGATGTGATTATGGATGATCCGGTCGGAGTTTATGAAGGGATTAAGAGCGATCCGAAAGCCTTTCCCCGCCTGATTAAAAAATTCGCCCAGAAAAGATATCATGAGTCAAAAGTTAAATTGCGCCGAGCGGCCGTCAGAAGCATTATCTATATCTTTTTAACTAAAATGGTTTTAGCCCTGATTCTGGAAATACCGGTTACGATTTGGCTCGGTGAAATTTTAAACTATACTTCCTTAACCATAAATGTCACCTTCCCGCCATTTTTATTATTTTTAATCGTTCTATTTACCAGGACGCCGTCAGAAGCCAATTCTTTAAAGATTGTGCAGGGGATTGAAGAAATTGTATTTAAAGAAAAGGCTAAAAAAGAGCCGATTGTTTTAAGACAGACGGTTAAACGGAAAAAGGGCATTGGCGGAGTCTTCGCCACGCTCTACGCCGTGACTTTTTTAATAACTTTCGGTTTGGTGATTTACTTTTTGGACAAGATTCATTTTACTATCGTCAGTATAATTATCTTCCTCTTTTTCTTGACTTTAGTCAGTTTCTTTAGCTTAAGAATCAGAAAAGTGGCGCGCGAGATGTATATTATTGAACGCCAGGATAGTATTTTTTCTTTTGTCATGGATTTCTTTTATGTACCGATTATTGAAGTGGGTAAGTGGCTTAATGAAAAATTCTCACGGCTTAATTTTTTCGTTTTCTTTTTGGACTTTATCATTGAAGCGCCGTTTAAGGTTTTAGTCGATATCGCCGAAGAGTGGACTAAGTATGTTAAGGAAAGGAAGGAAGAAATCATGTAAAATTTTTGTTTACAAAAATTTCAAATCCTAAATTCTAATATCTAAATTCTAAACAAATCACAAATTCTAAATTCAAATGTTCCAAACAAGATACCTTTGCCTTTGCGTTTGTTTTGAATTTTGAATTTGGAACATTAGAATTTGTTTAGGATTTAGGATTTAGAATTTATTTGTTTTTTTATGCCTACCCTATATATAGTCGCCACGCCAATAGGTAATTTAGAAGATATCAGTATGAGAGCGCTTCGCGTTTTAGGCGAAGTTGATTTTATTTTGTGCGAAGATACGCGAGTAACCAGAGTGCTCTTAGATCGCTATAATATAAAAACCAGGACTATTTCTTATCATCAGCATTCAAATGAAAATAAAGTCAGCGAGATTATAAATTTATTGATTCAAGGAAAGAATTTAGCTTTGGTTTCCGACGCGGGCACGCCCGGCATATCCGATCCGGGCGGGAAACTCGTTCAGGCGGTACTGGAAAAATTTGGTAGCGAGATTTACCCCGTCAAATCCCCGCTAAAGCGGGGTGCGGAGCAATTTTACGGGGTGAACCCCGTCAAATCCCGCTCCGCGGGAATTACGCCGGAAGCGGAATTATTTGACGGGGTTAAAATTGAATCCGTGCCCGGTCCGTCGGCCGTAACCGCCGCTCTTTCCATCTCCGGCATACCGACCGATAAATTCATCTTCTTGGGTTTTCCGCCCCATAAAAAAGGCCGGCAGACTTTTATCAGAAAAATTTTGGTCAGTGATTATCCGGTGGTGGTGTATGAATCAAAACATAGAATCGTCAAATTTTTACAGGAACTGCAGGAAGCGGTTGAAAAAAATTTGGTGGTTGATGGCGAAAAAGCGAATCAGGAATTAGGAATTAGGAATAATGGAAAAGGCAAAACTCCCAGCCTGACTTCGGTCGTAGTCTGCCGCGAATTATCTAAAATGCATGAAACGGTTTATCGGGGGGACCTTAAGAGCATTATGGAAAAAATTAAATTGAATAAGAATGATCAAAAAGGCGAGTTTGTGGTAATTATTGGAAAATAATAATTTCTTTGTCATTCCCGAAGCCGAAGGCTGTCGGGAATCCAGGAGTAAACAGCAAAAACTTGTTTCTGGATTCCCGCCTGCGCGGGAATGACAAAATTATCCATTAATTAATTTTGTATGAAAAAATTCTATATTACAACTCCGGTTTACTATGTTAACGACGTGCCCCATATCGGCCATACTTATACGACCGTGGCGGCCGATGTTTTGGCGCGCTGGCATCGCGAGCTGGGAGATGAAACTTTTTTCTTAACCGGTACGGATGAGCATGGCGCGAAAATTGAAACCAAGGCCGGAGAAATGAAAATTGATCCGAAAGCTTATGCCGATGGAATTTCCGCTAAATTTTTAGAGGCTTGGCAGAAGTTAAATATCTCCAATGATAATTTTATCCGCACGACTGACGAACAACATGTAAAAGCTGTGCAAACTGCTTTGCAATTTATGCATGATAAGGGCGATATTTATTTAGGCAAATATGAAGGGCTGTATTGCCGCGGCTGCGAGCAATATAAGAGCGACCGCGACTTAGTCGACGGTTTATGCCCCGACCATAAGGTCGCGCCGGAAAAAATGAGCGAAGAATGCTACTCGTTCAGATTGTCGAAATATCAGGATCAGCTGCTTGAACTTATAAAAAAAGATAAATTAAAAATCCTGCCGGCCAATCGTAAAAATGAGGTCGTCAGTTTTATTGAAAAAGAAGGCCTGGAAGACGTATCGTTTTCTCGCAAAAATATAAAGTGGGGCATACCGATTCCCTGGGATAAGTCGCATACGGTCTACGTTTGGGCGGACGCGTTTTTAAATTATTTAACCGGCCTAGGCTGGGATCCTTCGGCAGGCTCCCCTCGGCCTGAGCTCGGGACGAAGGCAGGACAGGCGGCACTTAAATTTTGGCCGCCGACCGTGCAACTCATGAGCAAGGATATTCTGCGCGTGCACGCCACCATCTGGCAGGCCATGCTTTTGTCTTTAGGCCTGCCGACTTCGGAGACCATCTTTGTGCACGGCTATTTTCAGATTAACGGCCAGAAAATGGGCAAGTCCTTAGGCAATGTTATTGCGCCGGATGATTTAATTAAAAAATACGGTGTGGATGCCAGCCGCTACTTAATTATGAGTGCGGCCGTCTTCGGTCATGATGGCGATATTAGCTTTGAAAAATTTGACGAAAAATATAATGCCGATCTGGCCAACGGACTGGGGAATCTAACGGCGCGGGTTTCTAATTTAATAGAAAAAAATAACCTAGAGTTTAACCTAAAAGCCGGGAGCGATGAAAAATTAGTTGAAAATTTTTCTAAAAGTATGCAGGCTTTTCAGTTTGACGAAGCGCTTAAAATACTCTGGCTCGTTTTAAGAGCCGGCGATGAGGTTTTGAGCGATAAAAAACCCTGGAAGCTCGAAGATAAAAAGGCCATTGAGAAAATTTTAAAACCGATCGCGCAGAATATTTTAGACGTGGCCGTTTTATTAAAACCGTTTATGCCGGAAGTCTCCGAAAAAATTGTCGCCCAATTCAGCGCCAAGCAGATTAAAAAAGGCGAATCTCTTTTTCCGAGGATATAAATTTAAATTGTCATTGCGAGCGACCGCAGGGAGCGAAGCAATCTCACGTATGCCTTAAATAGATATCCGTGAGATTGCTTCGCCCTGATTACAGGGCTCGCAATGACAATAACAAACCTATGCCAATTTTTGATATCATCCTAATAATTATTATCGCCGGTTTCGTTTTTTACGGCTTGTTTTTCGGCTTAATCAGGACGATCGGCTCCTTAGTCGGCTTAGTGGTTGGCCTCTGGCTGACCTTTGTTTTTCATTTAACGGTTTATGAGTGGCTGAAAAATTTATTTTTTGGCCATGAATTATCCGGAAAAGTTATAACTTTTATTATATTATTTACTTTTATCAACCGCCTGATTGGTTTTATTTTTGCTATTTTAGATCGAACCTTTGATCTTTTATCGGTCATTCCGTTTTTAAAAACCATTAATCGCCTGGCCGGTATGGTCTTAGGTTTAGTCGAAGGCGGATTGGTTTTAGGCTTTCTGCTTTTATATATTTCTCAAACTTCTTTCGGCTACTGGCTTACGGGCTCGCAGGTGGCGCCGTTTTTAATTAAATTTACCAAAGTTATTTTGCCACTCCTGCCCGGGCTCATAAATAAACTTAAAGTGGTGGTATAAAATATGATAAAAAATATTAAAAATAAAGGTGAGATAGTAATTTATAAAACCAAGCAGGGTCCGAAATTGGACGTTAAGATGGAGAAGCAAACTGTTTGGTTGACCCAGGCGCAAATTGGGTTGCTTTTTGGCACGCAAAGGCCGGCAATTACCAAACATTTTAAAAATATTTTTGAAAGCGGAGAGTTGGAAGAAAAATCAGTATGTTCCATTTTGGAACATACTGCCGCTGACGAAAAAGTTTATAAAACTCAATTTTATAATCTAGATGCAATCATATCAGTGGGTTATCGAGTCAATTCCAAGAGAGCTACCCAATTTCGTATCTGGGCGACCAAGACTTTAAAAGATCATTTGGTTCAGGGCTATACGATTAATGAAAAAAGATTGCTGGAAGCTAAAGAGAAATTTGCCGAACTGCAAACCGCTATTTCATTTTTACGAGATAAAGCCAAAAACGAGCTATTGATCGGGCAAGAGCAGGAAATATTAAATCTGCTGGCTTATTATTCCAGCTCGCTTACTATTCTGGAGAAGTATGATAAAAACAAGTTAGCTTTGCCCGCAGACGGAAAAACTAAATATAAATTAACTTTTGAGCTGGCGCTGGAAATTATAGAAGGCATCAAAGTCGAACTCGTAAAGAGAAAAGAAGCCAGTGATATTTTCGGCCGGCAAAGCGCTCATAAGTTGGAAAGCATCTTAGCCAATCTCTGGCAGACTTTTGGCGGGCGAGAGCTTTATAAAAATTTGGAAGAAAAGGCCGCGCATCTTTTATATTTAATTATAAAAGATCATCCGTTTATCGACGGTAATAAACGTATCGGCTCATTTTTGTTTGTTTATTTTTTGGATAAAAATAATTTTCTTTACCGCAAAAACGGTGAGAAAAAGATTAACGATAACGCTTTAGTAGCCCTGGCATTACTCACCGCCACGAGCGATCCTAAGGATAAAGAGGTGATGATAAAAATTATTGTGAATTTGTTGAAATAAAATTATGACTAAAGAACAAATAAAAAAGAAAGTCTTGGCGTTTAATGATTGGGAATTTTGGTTTAATCGCCCGTTCGGCGCTTTTTTAATGTCTTGCTTTAAGGGTGGGCAGAGTAGGAAATATATGAGAAACGCCGGTGTTGATGTCGAGTGGCCGGCAATTTTATTCCAGAATAGTGCCTGGTTTAAAAGCGAAAAAGTTTGGAATATTTTTGAGGCAGAACTTAAAAAATATGGAAAAGACAAGGTGTTTGAAGTTGTAAAATATTGTGAAAACTATGCCAAGCCGGCGGAAAAACGGATTATAAGGATTAGCAAAATATCAGCCAGTCCTAAAGAAAAACTATTAGAACTCTATGATATTTTTACCCAAGTCGCGAGTTTTATTTGGCTGGCGCATGGCATGGAGCATCTTTATAATAAAATTTTGCATGAAGAAGCGCCGAAATATATGACCGGTGACGTGGAAAAGAATATCGGCGATATAAGTTTTCCTAAAAAGAAAAACGCGAATTTTTATTTTGAACAAGTTTTAAAGAGCAATCTATCTTTAGAAAAAGTTAGGCAGAGGTTCGGCTGGATTAAGGCGCGAGGTGGATTCGCGGATGGGTTTAGTATCAAAGAGCTGGCCGTGGAACGCAATCGCCTTAAAGCCGAGTCTAAAAAAGATAAAAAATTTGTTCGCCCGAGAATTCATCCGAAATTAAAAGATTTAGCGGCTATCGCGCAAGAATTGGTCTATTTTCGGACTCTGCGAACCGATATTCTTTTTGAGCTAATGTGGATCGCCAGGCCGGTTTTAACCGAGATCGCCAAGTCTTTTGGTCTAACCTTTAAAGAACTTCAAGACTACAGTATTTTTGATTTAGTAAAGGGCGAGTTAGAAAAATATGAGTATGAAAAATTTTCCGCCATTTCATATGGTAAGGAGCTAGCGCTACTTCATGAGCCGATTTTTTTTGAGAAAGCGCGAGTAGGTAGAGCTGAGCTTAAAGGTGCGGTCGCTTTTGAAGGTGTTGTTTCCGGAATCGTTAAAGTTGTTATGACCGCACAGGAAATCGAAAAAGTAAATATGGGCGACATCCTGGTCGCACCGACGACCGCTCCATCTTTTATCTTCGGCATGAGAAAAGCTGCGGCTTTCGTTACCGACGAAGGCGGGATCACCTCTCACGCGGCGATAGTTGCCCGTGAAATGAAAAAACCTTGTATCATCGGCACGAAGATTGCTACTAAGGTTTTTAAAGATGGCGACTTAGTCGAAGTGGATGCAAACAAGGGTATTGTAAAAATAATCAATCCAAGATGAATGTCAAACAGCTAGAGAAAAAATTATCCGGATATAAATTTTTACCCGAAGGAGGCAGGGCATGTTTTTTTTATCCGCATTATGAAATTATCAGGCAGATGAGCAAACCTGGATTTCCATGGTCAGCAAATTATAAAGAAATTGATACCTCTTTCGGGTCATACAGCAAGAACCATATTGTTGAGTGGTATTTTATTTCCAGCGACGAGAAGCATTACATTAATTTTATTGAACGCTACATAAAAAATCCCAAACTTTTAGAAGATTTGAAAAAATATGCCGATGATCTAAAAAATAAAATAACAAAATTGGTTGATAAAGATTTTTTTAAACGTTCAAACGAGGATTTGGGAAATATTCTTTCCGAATATTACGATTTATATCAAGAGCTTTTTAAAGGATCGGTAACCTTGCGCACTCTTGATCGGGGAATCGTTATGAGCGTGCGCCAGCGACACCCGGAAGAAAAAGCCGATGAAATTTTAAGGAACATAACCATCAGTGACAAGCCGACGGTTTCCCTTAAAGAGGAACTCGACGTTTTAAATTTAGCCTTGAAACTTAATAAAGAACATAAAACAATCGAATCTCTAAGGGGAAAGCTAGGAATAAAAAAATTGCTGAAAAAATACGCGTGGAGTATTCTTGGCTATTACAAAGAGCAGCCAAATACCGAAGGAACCTTTGAAAAAAGAGTTTCTGACTTAATGAAAGAAAATCCTGAAGTCTTGTTAAACAATTTACAAGAACGGATTGCGGAGGACAGAATTAAGAGAGATAAATTATTAATGGGGCTATCTTCCGAGGAAAAAAAGATTGCTTTTATTGCTTCGGAAACGCCGTATCTTAAAGATTATGTTAAGTCTAAAATTAATGAAGCGCAATATTATGCCGAACCCCTGTTTATTGAAATTGCTAAGCGGATCAAAAAATCTCTCGAATATATTAAAGATTTGATGATTGAGGAGGTAAAAAGATTGCTCGCCGGCGGCTCGGTTGATGATTCTATTATTAAGGAAAGAACAAAAGAAAATTTTATAATTTCGCTTAATGGCGAAGTATTTGTTCTAGTCGGGAGCGATGCCGGTTATATTAATAATAAATGCGTTGGCGATACTTTCAATGCAGATTCTGAAGAATTTAAAGGACGGGTGGCTTCTCTCGGCTATGCCAAGGGTCTCGTAAAAGTAGTATATGATGTAGGTGATTTCCATAAAGTTCAAGCCGGTGATATCTTGGTGGTAATAAACACCAGCCCGGATTTTATTCCGGTTATTCGCAAAGCCGGAGCGATTGTGGCGGAAGAGGGCGGTCTAACGGCGCATGTCTCTGTTGTTTCTCGTGAGTTTGGCGTGCCGTGCATCGTCGGAGTTAAAGGCGCTACGAGTTTGCTGAAGGATGGTGATTTGGTGGAAGTGAACGCGAATAAGGGGATTGTCAGAAAAATAAAATAAAAGCTATAATGGAGCTGTATAAAAATTATAATTTTTATAAATTTATGAATGAATCAAAAATAGAGCAAGGTTCAGCTAACAGCGATAATGAGCAAGCCATGGTTGCTAAGTTTGAAAGAATGGGTATTAAAAATGTAGTCAGCGTTTTTAGGGTTGAGAATGAAAAATCGTTAGACGGAAAGGAAATTAAAGCTGAAATATTTTGGGTAAAATTTAAGAAACCAGAAGGCCAGGAATTTTCTGATTTATCCGAGGTCGAGGGCAAAATATATTTACCGGTGGAGCCAAGCGGAGAATTAATCCTGTTTACTCCGGGGTTTCCCGGCGGCAACGCCGGAAGATTTGAACAACTTTACGCGGAAGATTTTACCGACGCCGGTTATGCTTTTTTTACTGTTCGGCACAACGGCACATCTTTGACTAATGGCGCAACCTCTCTGGAAATTTTGAATTCAGCCAAAAGAATGGAAATCGCGCAGAAACAAGGTGAGCACCATATCGGCGGCACCAGGCCGGAAGGCTATAGCCCGTTTGATATAATTAATGAATCAATCACGCCATTGATGGCCTTACAGAATAAATATGAAAAAATTCATTTGATGGGGCAATCAATGGGCGTGGCGGCGAGTTATAATGCCATAAGAAGAACACAAGGGCATCCTGAAGTTCAGAATAAAATTGGCAATGTGGTAGGAATATCCGGTTATGTGGGTAAAGAACATGAGGGCGCGACCTGGGATACTATGAATATGCCCATGGCCGATTTAACCGAGTATGAATATGGCTATGTTAAAAAAGTGGACGCCAACATAGTGCCTAAAGAGCAATTTCAAGCCGAAATGGCAAAAGTTGCTGAAGCAAACAAGGCTCTAAAAATTCCCGGGCATATAGGCAATGTTTTGGTTTATACACCGAAAGATCCATTGGTTGCCGGGCCGGATAAATCTAAAAAAGATTACGCCTTAAATTATGGCCCCGTATCCGCTAAAAAAATTATTATTGAAGACGAAACTAATCTTGCAGATAAAAAGCCCCATTCCATGTTATGGATTTCGCCAGAGAATTTATTAAGAGCCGTGAAAGCCAAGGTTTCAAGCCATGGGCCGCATTTTGTAAAAGTTCCAAGAGCTAAAGACGGATTAATAGAAAGGGGTTAATTATGATAAAAAAATATTTCATTCCAAGCGACAAAAATAAAATTTATTTAGAGTTGAATTATCCTAAGAATATTAAGTTGCCGGCCTCGGCGGTAGTTATAGCGCACGGCTTAAGATCGTATTATCCGGGTTTTTTAGATATATTCGCGAAAGCCATCAGGCAGGCCGGATATATTTCAGTCAAGTTTCATTATGTAGGCACAGGGAAAAGCAGTGGTAAATTTGAGCACAAGAGTACGACCACGATGTTAAAAAATTATAAAGATATTCTGAATTTCTTAAAGAAGCATGCTGACATAAAGAATTTAGGCATAATGGCTCGCAGTAATTCAGCAAATTTGGCTACCTTGGCTGGACCTGATCCCAGAATTAAAGCCTACGTTTTTTTAGCTCCACCCGCGTTTTATTCCCTAAATATGGGAAAATTCGTTACCGAATCAAAGATCAAGAGCAATTATTTTTATCATAAATCTTTTAAACGACCCCATACTAATGGCCCGGGACGGTTGCCGCTCGGCTACATGAGAAATTTAAAAAAATACGATCAGCCACTACTTAAAAATATTTCTAAGATGAAACCGGTGATATTTTTTCAAAGTACCGAGGACGAGGCAGTGCCGATAGCCGAAGGCCATTATGATTATTGGCTGAAACATCTGCCCAATCCGAAAAAGATGGTTTTAATCAAGGGCGGAAATCATAGTTATAAAGGACATAAGAAATATGTTATAGATACAGGCGTTAGATGGTTAAGGAAGTATTTAAAGTAATTAAAATAATCAAATGAAAAACAACGAACTCGAAAATTTAAAAAATAAAGATTTAACCTATTTCGGCTATCGAATAGAGCCGTATTTTGTATCCTATTTACTTATTTCCGGCATGCAAAATGAAGAAAAATCTTTAGAAATTTTTGGTTTTGGCGAGACGGTAAGGTGGCTGCAACTAAATAATTACTTATACCAATTTACTTCCGATCTTTTAAAAGTTGAGAAGGCGGTGAAAAGTAAATTAGGAAAAAACGCCAACCAATACGCAGATTATCTGATTGGAAAATGCCTTAGTTCCGGAGAAAAATTGCGTGAAGAATCAATCAGCTTTGGAAAAATGGCCGATCGTCCGATAAATAAGAAAGAAATGTCGGAAGCTCTTTCGGATTATGTTAAAGTGGTTTTAGATTACACGATTTTTTATCAAATAACCTTCTTTGAGGGAGCGGTAATGCAGATAGCCGAGAAAGTTATTGAAAACAATACTAAAACAAAAGAGGAAGCCGAAGAATTTTTTAGCCTAATATCTATTGCCGACAGTTTAACGGCAGCCGAACATGAGCAGGATGATTTTCTTCGCTTAGCCGCTCTGCCGAAAAATGAGCAGAAAAAAATGGCCGGGGAGCATGCTAAAAAATATGGCTGGCTGTCCGTAAGATATTTTATCGGCGATTCTTGGACAAAGGATGAAGTGTTAAAACGTTTAGAGACGGTTGATAAGCAACAGGCTAAAAAAGAGCTGGCTGGCAGGTTGGCTCATCGCCGGGAAGGAGAAAAAAAGATCGCTAGAGCCATTAAAGATTTTAGCCATGATGACAAGCAGACAATAAAACAGATTAGAAAAATTATTTATTTAAGAACCCAGAGGGGAGATTTTTTTCATGAATCAGCAGCTCTCATAAGACCTCTTTTGAATTTGATTGCTAAAGAATTAGATGTTAATTATTTAGGTTTAATTAATTCATCAGCCCCGGAGATTGTGCTCGCGCTTGGCGGTAATTTAGATTATAAAAAACATATTAGAAATCGTTTAGATAATTTTTTAATATACTACGACCGGTCCGATAAAACCGTGATTTTAGAAGGGGAAGAAGTTGAAAGTTATTTAACGACTCATCGGTTTCTACGGATGGAGACGGAAAATATTTCCGAGTTTTCAGGGAAAATAGGCTATAAAGGCAAACTAAGAGGAGTCGTAAAAGTGGTTAAAGCCAACGATGATATGATAAAGGTTCAAAGGGGAGATATTATTGTTACCCCTATGACTACTGCGAATTTACTGCCGGCCATGGAAAGGGCTTCGGCGTTTATAACCGATGAAGGCGGCATAACTTCCCACGCCGCAATTATTGCCAGGGAGATGAGAAAGCCTTGCATCATCGGCACGAAAATTGCTACTAAAGTTTTGAAAGATGGAGATATGGTAGAAGTGGATGCGGATAGGGGATTCGTGAAGATATTAAAAAGAAAATAAAATCTATAGTTTTTTTACTAAGGAAGTGGATTGCGGATCAAGTCCGCAATGACAATAATAAAAATGAAGTTTTAAGTATAAAAAGAGGGGTCTTAGCTTAATTGCTTCGACCCCTTGAAGTTTGTTTGCGGAAATTAGACGGTTCCGGCTTCCGCGACACCTGTCGCTTTGACTTCCTGGATTTCCAGGTTGTCGAGCGTGAGCGTGCCGGTGATGCCTTGGCAGTAGATATTGATGCGGTAAACCGCGGCTGACTTGGCGTCTTTCACGCCGAGCGAGATCATCGCGGGGCGGCCGGCGCAGATGACGGCGTTGTCGGGGGCGGTTTTGAGAACCGCCAGCATCGCGGCAGTGCGATCATCCCCGACAGGGAAGTTTTCCAATGGCACGGTCATACCGTCAGCCAGTATGACCATGTCTTTGCCCTGGATTTTTTCGAGGGATTCCGGTCCGCCGACTGATGGCGTCCAAATCGTTGGCAAATAGTTAAAACCCAGAGCCTTACGCACATTCTCATGGCGCTTGCCGGCGCCGCAGATGATGAGTGGAAGAATGGCCGGAAGTAACGGTCGGAGCAAACTGATCTGATCGTACCCTTCTACGGTCATGCCAGGATTAGTTCCTTTGTGCTTGTCACCGTGGCAAACTACATACACTGTGGTTTTCATGCTCATGATTTGTCCTTCGTTTGGTTTTTTGGTTTGTTTGTTGACTTAACTAAATGCTGAATTAAAGGTTATAAGTTTACAGCCCTTAATTCAGCATTTAGCGCCTAACTTTAAAGAACAAACTGACTTATTATGATAGCATAAATTTTATTAAATGTCAATAGTTAGCGGTAATGGGAAATGTTTTTGTCTATGATTTTAGCTAATTTTAAGATAAATAAACTGCCCTTGCTTCACTTTATAATTATAGATGCTATAATTCAGTTAAGAGAACAAAGCTATGAATAAATATAAAAATAATTTTGCCTATATTGACGGGAATAACCTTTATCAAGGCGTGAAAAATTCAGGTTGGAAAATAGATTTCCGCCGTTTTAGGCAGTGGTTGTCGGATAAATACGGCATCAAACGCGCTTATTATTTTATTGGTTTAATTCCCAAAGAAAAAGATTTATACGCGTCACTCGCTAAAGCGGGGTTTACTTTAATTTTTAAAGAAGTAACTTATGATAGGGCTGGTAAGCCGAAGGGTAACTGCGACACCGATTTGGTTCTACAATCAGCGATTGATTTTTTTAAAAAAAATTGTGAAGGGCAGGTTCTAGTAACAAGCGACGGAGATTACGCGTGTTTGGCGAAATTTTTGAAAGACGGAAATAAATTAATGGCGATTTTGTCGCCTTATCAAAAAGATAAGTGCTCTATTTTTTTAAAAAGAATTAATATTTCAATAATCTATTTAAGAGATATAAAAAGAAAAATCAACTTAAATAAAAAAGCCCCCAGTAAGGACGGAACCTTAAAGGGGTCTTTTTCGTGAGAATTCTATATTAATCTTAGCAGGTTTTTAATAAAAGTCAAGAAAAATGACAAAAATAGCTAGTAGTAGATAATAAATTCACCCTGCGCTCCCTGGCGCAGGGAACCTCTTAAGAGGGTGCAGGGGGATATCCCCCTGCGCGCGTAAGCGCAGATTTGGAATGTGGTACAATCAGGTTATGACTAGAACAGACATAACGCATGACCAATG
>JAUSEG010000044.1 GCA_030650415.1 bacterium
GCAATACTAACAACACTTTAAAATATTTTATCAAAAAATTGTTTTATTTTAGGCAAAATATAATTTGAATTTTATTTTTTAAACTAATTTTAGGCAACCAGTTTCCTCTTTTGTAATACTAAAAGGGACAAGTCAGGAGGGGACAAAAACTTTATTGTTATGTTGATTTACCCCGTGAAATAAATTTTAAATTTTCATCATAAAAATATGTATTATACCTATGTTTTACGAAGCAAGAAAGATAGAAAATTATATACCGGTTTTACTGAAAATTTAAAATTAAGATTTGAGCAACATCAAAAAGGATTAGTTGAGTCAACAAAATTAAGGTGGCCATTTGAGTTAATTTATTACGAGGCCTGCCTAAGCAAAAAAGACGCTACCCATCGCGAAAAATATTTGAAAACCACCTATGGCAAGAGATATTTAAAAAGCAGGCTCAAATCTTATTTCACGGGGTGAACCGGTCAGGATGCCGGATCAGAATTTTTTATTGTGGTAACGGTGGTAAGCGATAAAGAACAGCAATTATTGCGCGACGCGCTAATCGCCATAGAGTCATTGGCCGGCACCGGCCGTTTAAAATGGCATAAATCACGCCATGAGCGAAGAATGAAATATTTAGAAATGGTTTTGCAAAGAAAAATCGGCCAAGGAGAAGTATTCTATGGAAAATATAAAAAACCGCTGCCATATTTTTTTCCCATGTTGGAAACAATAAAACAAGCGATTGTTAATAAAGCGACCGGTAATTACCGCGCCATTATTTCCGTTGACGGCCTTGATAAAAAGAAAGCCGCGGAGCTTACCAATGCTTTGCGGATTGGCGGATTAAAGTTAGAAATGGTGCGCGGCAGACGAGACGAGAGTGAACCGCTGATCCGTTTAGCCGATATGTGGGCGGGTTGCGTTCGCGACGCGTTTTTAAGCGGAGGACAGGCAAAAATATTTTATGAAAGAGCCAGGAAAACCGGTTATTTGATAGAAATTGACCAAAGCAAAAACCCCTTGCGGGGTTTAGAGTATCTCGGCTATTCCCGATAAATCGGGACCAATCTCTGCCATACGGACAGGCCTTCACCGAGGACTATTATCAGCTTAGCAAATTCAAATAGTTTGTCAAGGGAGGGGAAAGTACTGGTTTAAGTCTAATTTTTACTCGCGTCTACAACCGAGCCCTGTCGGTGGGGGAAATCACCTGACTCTACAACATGGGGAGGTAGGGGAGAACAGAACTGTCTTAGTTGTCATTGCGAGCGAGCTCGTACTCGAGCGGCGAAGCAATCTCACGGATTTGGTTTTAGATAAAAGTCATTATTTATCAGTTCGATATTCGTGAGATTGCCGCGCTCCCTGCGGTCGCTCGCAATGACAGAAAAGTGAGATTGCGAAGCTTGTCCCGAGTGATAGCGAGGGATCTGTGTTAGCTCCTCGCAATGACAATAACCTTTCTGTCATTGCAATGACAATAAAAATTATGAAAAACATTTTAAACAATCTAAAAACCTATTTAATCGCTTTTGCCGTTATGCTGGCCATAACCGCCGGCACCTGGCTTTACGTTGGCTCATTAATGGAAAATCTTAATAAAATCAAGCCGGATAAAGGCTCGGCTTTTAGCCTGGCTTCGCCTAAAACCTATGATCAGCCGCTCTTAATCAAACTGGCTGATTTCGCTTTTTCCATCTCGCCCTTAGGCGCGAGCGCGGCCGAAGCCCAAACTGAAAATAATATTATAAAATACATCAACGCCTACCCTAACACCGATATCGTCCAAACCAGATCTTTTGCTAAAATTAAGGAGGATATTATCTTAAAAAGTCCGGGGCATCCGAATATTTTTGAATATCAAATTGATTTAGCGCCCTATGATTTTATAAAAGACGAACAGGGGAGTCTGATATTTTATGAAAAAGGGCGCTCGGGCGACGAGGCTTACCGGCGCTTTGCGATTCCGGCCCCGTTTTTAATCGACGCCGATGGTAAAAAAAGTTCGATCCGGGAAGTTGGTTTTGAACTCGAGAGTAACGGCCGCTTAACCTTAAGGCCGAGCGCCGACTGGCTTAAGCAGGCGAAATATCCGGTGATTTTAGACCCGACCGTCGAGATAACCGTTTTAAATGTGCATTCTCATCCGACACAGGGCCAAAATTGGACGGTGGATTTTACTACCCAGGGTACAGCGGATTTAAAAATTATTCCTAATGATCAGGCGACCATTGACGATGATGAATTCGTGTCGTTATCCTGCGCTGGCGAAATCAGAACGCCGCGAATTTTAGCCGGCGAGGTGATTTATTATCCGAATTGGTTTTGCGATAAAATCGCGACCGTCATCCATTACACTAAAACCGCCGGCAACCATACTTTGCGTTTTGAATTCGGCGGGCAAATCGCCTACGCCTATAACGCCGCGCCTTCAACGGTAGTCTTCCGCGCCCCTCTCGGAGGCGCAACTGGAGGCTCAACCTGGACCACGCCCGCTTTAATGAATGGATCATCAGCTGTTGCGTCCATGCTCGCAGTGACGGTCAATTCTGCCGGCACCTTTGTCGCTGTCGGTTATAACAGCAGCAACTACCCGGTCTACGCCACTTCGCCTTTTAGTCCCATAATTTTTCGCGCCCCGATTATTCAAACTTGTAGCGCCTCTACCGCCTGCGGTTCGTCCTGCACTTATAACGGCGATGTCTATTCTACTATTCTAATGTCCGCGACCTACGGCTCAGGGTGCTGGTTTAAGGAAAATCTAAATACCACTAAGAAACCGGACGGCGTCACTCCGATTACCCGTTATTGCTACGGCAGCGCTAATGGCTGTACTTCTCCCTGGGGCGGCCTCTATGATTGGGACACGGCCATGAACGGCGCCACTACCGCCGTGGCTTGCGGCGAAAAAATTCAAGGCATCTGCCCGTCCGGCTGGCATATTCCGTCAGATTATGATTCGCCCAATTGTCCCACTGATGATTTTCAGGCTCTTGGCTCGGACGGCGGCGCTTTAAAGCATACCGGCATTCCTCCCTGGAATTCGCCCAACACCGGCGCTACCAACGCTAGCGGGTGGACCGGCTATCCGGCCGGCCGCTACTTCGGCGGCTCATTCTTTAATCGCGGCTCGAACGGTTACTCTTGGTCGTCGACCCAAAAGACTGCGTCCAACGCTTACTACCGCTACTTAAACTACGATGATGCCGCGTTCAATCGGAGCTACTCCTACAGTAAGCTGAACGGTTTTTCCGTCCGTTGCGTTAAAGACGACGCTACGACCGGTACAATTACGAGCGGAGTCGTTAGAAGCGGTCCGGTTCCGCCCATAATTTTCCGCGCTCCGGTTATTCAGACCTGTAGCGCTAATACCGCCTGCGGAACCGAGTGCAGTTTCGGCGGTTTTGTCTATGGGTCGGTGGATGTTAGCGGCCAATGCTTTATGGATCGCAATCTCGGCGCCGACCGAGTGGCTACGGCCTATAACGATAGCGCCTCGTACGGTTATTATTATCAATGGGGCCGAGCTTCGGACGGCCATCAGATCGTTAGCCCGCAAATGAGCTCTACCACCCCGGTTAATAGTTCAACCGATATTCCGGACCATAATCGTTTTATTTTAGAGCCAAACAGCCCTTGGGATTGGCGCGATCCGCAAAGTCCAAACGAAACAACGCTTTGGGCTGGCGCGAACGGCGGTATAAATAATCCCTGCCCGGCCGGCTGGCACGTCCCTTTGCAAACCGAATGGGATAGTGTTATGATAAATTTAGGACTGAAAACCTGTACTTCCAATTGTTTAGTTGGTATGGCTACCTCAACCTTAAAACTTTCCGCCGCCGGCTACCGCAACTTCTCTACCGGCGCGTTCAGCAATCGTGATGCGTACGGCTTCTACTGGTCGGGTTCTCCGCTCGTCTTCTTTTTCAACTACGGCAAAAGCCTGATCTTCAGCTCTACGTACGTCGATCCCGACGACATAGAATTTCGCGCCAACGCTGTAGCCGTCCGCTGTCTTAAGGACTGACCCTTTTCTGTCATTGCGGCCTAAGCCTGCCCCGGACTCCGATCCGGGGAGCCGCAATCCAGGAGGGAGCGGCAGGAAGATGAATAATAATACTATAAATAACAGTTGTACGTTTTACCCTGGATCCCGGATCAAGTCCGGGATGACAAAACTCTCCTGTCAATGCGAGCGTAGCGAAGCAATCTCATTTTCTGTCATTCCCGCGCAGGCGGGAATCCAGGAGGGAACAGTAGAAATGTTAAATATAATAAGATGATAAAATAGCAGTTGTACGTTTTACCTAAAGTTTTATTTTATTTTTTAGCAAACCAAAAACCACCTCTCGAAGAGAGATGGTTTTTGAAGTGGAGCCAAGGGGAATCGAACCCCTAAACCCAAATGTCAAGTAAGAGTTACCGCACCAACGGTGGCCCCATGACTCCACCAAAATATTGTAGCATTTTTTTGTATAAAACAAAATCCGAGCGCTCGGATGAGAGCTCGGATTTAAGAGGTGTCGATTGCAACCCTTACTTGACACTATCAGTATAGCAAATATAAGCGTTTTGTCAATAGAAAATGTAAAAAATAAAATTAAGCTAACATTAGGTAAAATTATAAATTAATAATTAATTCTATAGCGACTTACGACAATTTGCCGGTATATAAAACGAGCTATGATTTGCTTTTGGAATTATTTAAAATTGCCAATAATTTTTCACGCGATTATAAATTTACCCTCGGGGAACAGATCAAAAAAGAAACTCTACCAACGGCTTTACCGCTCGTTGTCTCAAGGACTGACCCTTTTCTGTCATTGCGGCCTAAGCCTGCCCCGGACTCCGATCCGGGAAGCCGCAATCCAGGAGGGAGCGGCAGGAAGATGAATAATAATACTATAAATAACAGTTGTACGTTTTACCCTGGATCCCGGATCAAGTCCGGGATGACAAAACGCTCCTGTCCTTGCGAGGGTAGAAAGGGTATTGTCATTGCGAGGAGCAGAGCGACCGAAGCAATCTCTGGTAAAAATCCACGTATGTGCCATTGAACCGGAGATTGCCGCGTCGCTCATTCCGCTACGCTTCATTTGCTCCTCGCAATGACATTAAGATATATATATGAGAGAAGAAAGATATTATTATGTCAAAAGCGGAAAATTCTGTTTTATTGACTTCGCCATATCAATAGAGTATTATTGTAAGCGTTATTATTACATCATTTTAAAAGCATAAAACATATGAAGAAAATTATTCAGGTTCATATTTATAAGGGCGAAAAATATTATATTGCCGAATGTCTTGATATACCCGTGGTTACTCAGGGTAAAACTCTTGATGAGCTGATCTTAAATCTTAAAGAGGCCGTTGGGCTTCAGTTGGAAGGTGAAAATTTGGCAAATTTTGATTTGGTTGCCGAACCTTCTATTATGGCCAGTATAGAAGTTGATTCTTTAGTTTATGCCAAAGCTTAGAGTCTTATCGGGCGAGAAAGTAATAAAAATATTTCTGGCTTTTAATTTTATTATGGTTGCTCAAAAGGGCAGCCATATTAAATTAGCGCGCGTTCTTTCCGCCGGCGTAAGGCAAACATTAACCATTCCTAATCATCAAGAGTTGGATAGAGGCACTTTAAGAGCCATTTATCGTCAGGCTCTAAGATACATTCCGGAAGAAGAATTAAAAAATTATTTTTACGCGGAATAAATTAATTTCATTTGACCCCTTTAACAGAGGCCTGTCTCGCTTTCGGCTTGCCGAGACGGAGGGCTGGGGGATTTTTCATTTTGTCATTCCCGCGACCTGTCCCGCCTTCGTCCCGAGCTCAGGCCGAGGGGAGTTTATCGAGGGAAGGCGGGAATCCAGGAGGGAGCGGCAGGAAGATGAATAATAATACTACTATAAATAACAGTTGTACGTTTTACCCTGGATCCCGGATCAAGTCCGGGATGACAAAACGCTCCTCGCGATGACAATAAAAACTTGCTTGGTTCCATAGCCTCTAAAGCTGTTCATATTTTTTGAACAGCTTTTTTTAAAAAGGGCGCGCAATTTTTGGGAACATTTATCAAGCCTTACCGCGCTTATGCCGGCAAAAGGCTGAAAGGCAATTTTTACTTTAAAATTTCCCAAATAAATGGTATAATAAGTCAGAGGCTGATCACGAAAGCGGAGGCCGAGCCTTTCCTGTTTAGCGTGAATTCCTATTTAGGCCTAATGAAGCATTACGCAACTTACAGGTTAAGGAAGAAAATTTTAAAGTCGCTAAACGGCCGATTTTGGCAATATTTTTCCATTGCGTCGGATTTAGCAAAGGTCTCCGGCCGCTGTCTTAAGGATTAATAGAATAGAGAGTAGAGAATAGATAAGAGTACAAAAATATTGACATTTAATTATACTACGGTATAATATATAGTATATTAAAATAACTAATATTAAATAAAATGTTAGAAAATAGGTATTTAGAAAAATATATTATTGAAGATTTGCGGGAGAAGATGGTATTCATTGGCGGACCCAGGCAAGTAGGCAAGACGACGTTGGCCAAGATAATCGCCGAAAAAAACGGCGCCTATGTCTATTTGAATTGGGATAGCCGTGAAGACCGAAAATTGATTTTGGCGGAAAAATTTCCGGCCGAAATAGAACTGGCGATATTTGATGAAATCCATAAGTATAAGCATTGGAAAAATTATATCAAAGGCATTTATGATAAAAATAAAGGCAAGCTGAAAATCATTGTTACCGGCAGTTCCAGACTGGATGTTTATCGGCGCGGCGGAGACTCTTTGCTTGGACGCTATCAGTATTATCGCTTGCATCCCTTCACAGTCGCCGAAGAAATCAAAGGGGATAATGAACCTCGCCCCGGAAAAAGTTTGGATTTTCACGTTCCTGATGCTTCTGCTCTCGCCGGAGTTTTTGAAAATCTATTTGAATTTGGCGGTTTTCCCGAGCCGTATTTAAAGAAAAACCGCCGCGTTTCGCGCCGTTTCCATAATTCTCGTTTGGAAAAATTGGTTAAAGAAGATATTCGGGATTTGGAATCGGTGCGTGATTTGTCCGGACTTCAGATTCTGGTTGATATTTTGCCGGAAAAAGTCGGTTCTCTTTTGTCGCTTAATTCCATGCGGGAAGATTTGCAAGTGACGCACAAAACCATCGCGTCGTGGATGGATGTCTTGGAAAAAATGTATTATCATTTTAGGATTTATCCCTATGCTTCAACGGCCATCAAGTCGTTGCGCAAAGAGCCAAAAGTGTATCTTTGGGATTGGTCGGAGGTCGCGGATGAAAGCGCGCGCTTTGAGAATATGCTGGCTTCCCATCTTTTGAAGTTTGTTCATCTGCTTTATGATGCTTATGGCTACAAGGCCGAATTAAGGTATGTGCGGGATGCCGAAGCCAGGGAAACGGATTTTATCATTATCCTTAAGGGAAAACCCTGGCTGGCCGTGGAAGTAAAATTAACCGATCAGAAAATATCCAAAAATTTATTGTATTTTAAAGAAAAATTGAAGATTCCGTTTTGTTACCAAGTAGTAAAAACCAGCGGGATTGATTTTACGCAAAGCGGAATAAGGCTGATGAGCGGGGATAAATTTTTAACGGCTTTATGTTGATTGGGACAGAGGTTTAGAGAATAGAGAAATGCCGTTCTACTTGTCATTGCGAGGAGCTAACACAGATCCCTCTCCGCCTGCCGGCGGATCGGGACAAGCTTCGCGATCTCACGAATAACTATAAGCGATACGCATGAAAAATATTATTATGTCTATATTAATACTAACAAATGGAATTCAGTTCTATCTGCGGGGGTAACCAATAATTTATTAAACAGAAATTATCAACATAAGAGCCAAGACAACAAAATTAGTTTTACCGCTAAGTATAAGGTTGATAAATTGGTTTATTATGAAGTTTTTAATAATATTAATGACGCGATAGCCAGAGAGAAACAAATTAAAGGCGGTTCCAGAAAAAAGAAAATCGATTTAATAAAAAAAATTAATCCAAAGTGGCGAGATTTAGGCGAAGAATTAGGTTCGTGAGATTCCCCGGGTCAAGCCCGGGGCTAAAGGCTCGCAATGATAAAAAAATTAGGAATTAGAAATTGCGGTTTGATTAGGTTAATTATCATAACTTCGCTAGATCTGGCGAAGCCAGAGAAATTAGGTAATTAGTCATTTAACTTTATAAGTTTATACTTTAAACTAATTATTTTTATGAAAAAATATAAAAAATTGAAATCACAGATTGTAATCTATAAAGCCGAAAACGGCCAGGTGAAAATTGATGCGCGCTTTGATGGCGAAACCGTTTGGTTAGCGCAAAATGCTTTAGCGGAATTATTTCAGACGACAAAGCAAAACATAAGTCTGCACATTCTAAATATTTTTAAAGAAGGCGAATTAAAGTTAAATTCAGTAGTCAAGGATTTCTTGACAACTGCCGCGGATGGAAAAATCTACAACACAAAACATTATAACCTCGATATGATTATTTCAGTCGGCTATCGAGTTAAAAGTTCTATCGCGACCGCTTTCCGACAATGGGCAACCGAAAGGTTGCGGGAATATATCGTCAAGGGTTTTGTGATGGATGACGAAAGGCTTAAGAATCCGGATTTGCCGTTTGATTATTTTGAAGAATTGCTCGAACGAATTCAAGACATCCGCACTTCCGAAAAAAGATTTTACCGGAAAATCACCGATATTTACGCGACCAGCGTCGATTATGATCCAACGGCTGAAGCAAGCTTGTTATTTTTTAAAACGGTTCAGAATAAAGCGCATTGGGCGATTGCCGGAAAAACCGCGCCGGAAATTATAAGTTCTCGCGCCGAGCGAGCAGTCAGCCGAGATAGGGTTTAGATGCGCGAAATAATAAACTCTAATATCTAAATACTAAATTCTCATCGCTACGCGAGATCTGGCGTAGCCATGATAAACAAATTCAAATGACCGAAATTCAAAAATCAAAACATTATGATTTAGAGAAGCGTACTTTTGAATTTGCCAAAAGGGTTAGAGGGTTCGTTAAAAAAATACCCAGAACGATTTCTAATATAGAAGATGGCAAGCAATTAATAAGGTCGTCCGGTTCGGTCGGCGCTAATTATATAGAAGCCAACGAGTCATTAAGCAAAAAGGATTTTATTATGAGAGTAAAAATTTGCCGTAAGGAAGCCAAAGAAACTATCTACTGGCTAAAATTGATTGACGATAGTAATATAGTAAATCTAAGCAATGAAAACAAATTATTAATTTTAGAAGCAACGGAATTGATGAAAATATTTGGCGCTATATTAGAAAAGTGCAAATAGTATTTGTTTTGAATTTAGAAAATTTGAAATTTGAGTTTATTTAGAGTTTAGATATTAGAATTTAGAATTTAAAAAAAATTTTTATGAAAAAAACCATTATTATCATTATCGCAGCGGCGTTTCTCGCCGGCGGAGCGTACTTAGTTCTTAGGGGAGGGGGAGCGGATAAAGAGCCTGATTGCGCGCTTACCCCCTGGATTCCCGCCTGCGCGGGAATGACAAATAAAAAAGCGGGAATGACAAATAAAAAAGCGGAAATAACAAAGAATGGGGCAGACGCAACTCCGGCTAAGCCGGGCGAAGCGGCGGAAAATATAATTCCAGCGCCGGTCGTCGCGCCCGAAGCGATTGCCGAAATCGCCGGCTATAAATATACGGAAACTTATAATAACTCGGTTTACGGTTTTTCTTTTAAGTATCCGAAAGATTTTATGGCGAGCGATCTGCCGAGCGAGGGGGGCGGCGTAATTCTAGCGCAGAATGCCGCGAAAAATATCGGCGCGCAAATTGTCATTTCGCCTTTTGACGGCGCTGATCTAGATATTACGGCTGATTACATAAAATCGGAAATACCGGATATGAAAGTCGCGGACCCGCAAGAAGTTAAAATCGGCAATCGCCAGGGTCTGGCTTTTACGAGCGATAACGAAGCTTTTGGCGGCGACTCGCGGGAAATTTGGTTTGTTTTTAACGGCAGTTTTTATCAGCTAAGCTCCTACGCCGAGTCCGAAGGGTTTTTAAAAGGGCTGTTCGGGACATGGAAGTTTGAATAGAGAACAGAGCATAGAGCAAGGAGAAATGAGAATGGAGTATAAATAATAAAAAAAACAAGATGCTTAAAAAAGCCAACAATTACGCGTTCATAGACGGACAAAATTTGTATATGAATACGGCCAAGAAAGAAGCTAATCCCTGGAAAATTGACTTAGCGCGTTTTCGGATTTATTTGGAGAGGAAATATAGTGTTGATAAAGCGTATTATTTTTTGGGCTACATTCAAGAAACTAATCAGGAATTATATGAGGAAATTCAAAAAGCGGGTTTTATTTTGATATTTCGGGAGCATAGCCCGGCGATGATTGGAAAAAAGAAGGGAAATGTTGATTCAGATATTATCTTCCAGGTAATGAAAAAGCTGTATAAAAAAGAAGATTTCAATAAAATCATCCTTGTGTCCGGCGACGGGGATTATAAATTATTAGTGGATTTTCTAATTGAAGAAGACAGGTTTGAAAAGATATTATTTCCTGACAGAAAATTTAGATCATCTTTGTATAAAGAGCTGTCAAATAAATATTTTGCATATTTAGATGATATTGATATACAGAACAAAATAGGCAAAAAAAAGGGTGCCTTAGGTAGTTAACCGTTCGGACCCCTTTTCGTCTGAATATTTATATGATACCAAATATAAAAAAAATGTCAAGCGAAGAATGGAGAGTAGAGAATTTCTTTTTCTGTCATTGCGAGGGAGCGGAAGCGACCGAAGCAATCTCACGAACGCTGGAAACAATCATAATATAATAATGGCGAGATTTGTGAAATATAGACATCCGTGAGATTGCCGCGCCACCCTGAGTACAAGGGCGGCTCGCAATGACAATAATAATTTTTATGCAAAAAGATTTTAAAGATTGGCATAATAAAAAAGAGCTTTTGGATAAAGGACTGGTCCGTCCGTTTTTTCATGAGCGCGAAATTTGGTTTTGCTCTCTCGGAGCGAATGTCGGCTATGAGCAGGATGGCAACGGAGAAGATTTTCAGCGGCCGGTTGTTATACTGAAAAAATTTAATAATGAAATCTTTTGGGGAATACCTCTGACAAAAATAAAGAGAGCAATAAATAAAAATTCCGATAAATATTATTTTGTATTTTCATTTGTTAAAGATGTAAAAAGCGCGGCGATTCTTTCTCAGATACGATTAATTGATGGAAAAAGATTAAGCCGGGTTATTGGCTCTATCGCTAAGCCGGAGTTTAAAAATTTAACGAAAAAACTCAAGGAGTTGATTCCTTGAGTTTTCCGATTTTCCTCCGTTTTTAAGGCGGAGTCGGGCCGAAGCCATTTATACTGCTATATTATCAATTCTCTAAAAAAATGTCAAGGTTTTTTGCCTCTAACGGCTTGAAGGCAGATAGAGAACAGGGAATGGAGAATGGAGGACGGAACATTAACCCGATATTGCGAATAATATCATGTTATGTTATAATGTACATGATTGTACATGATAATTAAATGTAAATTATATATTTAACATAAATATGGCTAAAAATAGTCGTTTTTCAAAATTAGCGGCTTTAGATGAAATCGTCTTTCATACCGGCGACGCCGGCAATCTTTGGGGCATAAAGAATAGCAATACTCTTAATACGACCCTGTCGCGTTATGCCAGGCAAGGTCTTATCTACCGGCTTTATAGGGGATTATATTCGCTAAAAAAGGCCGGTGATTTGGATCCATATTTTATGGGCATTAAGGCTCTGCATGGTTCGGCCTATGTTTCCTGCGAGTCGGTGCTATTCGCCGGCGGCGCGATTAATCAAAAGCCCTGCGAAATTACGCTGGTAAGCAGAGCGTCGCGAAGGTTTACTGTGGCCGGCGTCCGGTTTCGCTCCAGAAAACTCCATGATCGTTTTCTATATAATGATGCCGGAATTGAGATTAAGAATGGCGTACGCTACGCTACCTTGGAACGAGCCGTTGCCGACCTGCTGTATTTCAATCCGCGAAAACATTTTGACGCAACCGATTCAAATTTAATTAATTGGCAAAAAGTTAGAGCGATTGCTGACGAGGCAGGCTATGAAATTAATCTGAAAATTTAATAATTATATGATTTTACCTGATAAAAAAGATGCGATTCATAAGGCTTGGCTCTATCGAATTTTAGAGGCCATCGCCGACGGTTCGCGTTTGGCCGAAGTTCTATATTTTAAGGGCGGAACCTGCGCCGCCATGCTTGGCTGGCTGCCGAGATTTTCCGTTGATCTGGATTTTGACTATGCCGGCAAAACGAGCCAAAAAGAAATTATTGAAACTCGTTCGCGCCTGGAAGCGGTTTTTAGCGGGCTGGGCTTAACCGTTAAAGATTCCAGCAAAAACGGCATCCGGTATTTTCTTAAATATCCCGGCAGCGGCGAAGCTAAAAAAAATTCTTCTGATCGGCGTTTATTAAGAAATACGGTTAAAGTGGATGTTGGATTTCCCCTATTTAAGTCAAGCCAATATGAACCCAGGCGATTTACGGAAATTGACCGCGTGCTTACCTGCCAAACCAAGGAGACGATGGTGGCGCATAAACTCGTTGCTCCGCTTGACCGATACGAGAAAACCGGCGGCATAGCCGGCCGAGATATTTTTGACATTCATCATTTTTTGCTGGCCGGATTCGCTTATGACCCATTGATTATAAAGGAGCGCCGAGCCGTTCCGGCAAAAAAATTTCTGCTTGAGCTCGCTGATTTTATTAAAGATCAGGTTACCGAGAAGGTAATAACCGAAGATTTAAGTTCATTATTGCCGCCGATTGAATTTTCGCGGATTAGAAAAATTCTTAAGCGGGAAGTAATGAGCTTATTGCGCGAGGAGATAGGGAGCGGAGAATAGAGAAAAAATTAAAATATAGAAAATAATATGCTTAAAAAAGAAAAACAATTACGCTTTTATAGACAGCCAAAATCTTAATTTGGGCATACAGAAGCTCGGCTGGAAATTGAATTACAAAAAATTCCGCGTTTATCTTGCCGAGAAATACGCAGTTAAAAAGGCCTATATGTTTATCGGTTTTGTCGCTTTGAATCAGAAACTATACGACAAACTTCAGGAGGCGGGATTTATTTTACGATTTAAGCCGACCATTCCGGACGCCGATGGAAAGATAAAAGGCAATATTGACGCTGATCTTGTTTTGCGAGCCGCGCTTGAGCTGGATGAGTATGAAAAAGCCGTTATCGTTTCAAGCGACGGAGATTTTTATTCATTGACGCAGTATTTGTATGATAAGAAAAAATTGGCGGTGGTGCTAAGTCCGGATATAGAAAACTGTTCCAGCTTGCTCAGAGGAACAGCCAAGGAAAAAATTAGATTTATGAATGAATTAAAAGAGAAACTTGAATATAAAAAGAAAAGCACTGCTTAAGGACGGAACCCCAAGCAGTGCTAATCTTTAGAAATACACTATTATGTTATCATATATAAAAAAAATGTCAAGAACGAATAGGGTTGAAAATTTAAAACCTCTAACCAAGGTGTATTTTTTCTTTGCTCTATTCTCTGTTTTCTGTCTTCTATAAAGTTTTTTATGGAAGCATTAATAACAGGATATTTGATTGAAATTGATAAAAACAAAAACCCCCTTGTAGGGGTTTGAGTATCTCGGCTATTTACTATTATTTCAAAATATGTAAAAATAGTAATTATGACGAAAAAACCTATGTTTATAAGGAGAAAAATCGATACTAAAATACAAGAGTATTTAAAATTGCCGGAAATACTGGCGATTGTCGGCCCGCGGCAATCAGGTAAAACCACCTATTTAGAGCATTTGATTAAGGAAAAAGGCGGTAAGTTTATATCTTTTGAAGACGTTGACGCGCTTAATCTTTTTAATCATAACATTAAAAAGTTTGTAAACGCTTACCTTTCGGATACCGATTTGCTTTGCCTTGATGAGTTTCAATACGCGAAAGCCGGAGGGAAAAATCTTAAATATATTTTTGACGCCTATAAGGATAAAAAGATTATTATCTCCGGCTCATCGGCCATCGATATTACCATCCACGCCTTAAAGTATCTTGTGGGCAGGGTAATTGTCGTTAATTTTTGGCCGTTTGATAAAGATGAAATTAAAACCGTCTTTCCGCATTTTACGGAAAAGGAATTATACGATTACTATTCGACTTATGGCGGTTATCCGAGAGTGGCGATCGCCTCGAACGATGAAGAAAGAAAAGTTATATTGAAAAATATCTATAACACGTATTTCTTGCGCGAAGTCAAGGATATTTTGGGTTTGGTTGATGAGTATAAGATACAAAAGCTCTTAATCTATCTAGCGCAAAGCGTCGGTTCGAATATCAGCTATTCAAAATTATCAACCGCCTGCGAGCTAAACGAACGGGATGTCCGAAAATATTTGGAATTTATGAATAAAACCTTCGTGGCGTATCTGGCAACGCCGTATTTTACCAATAAGTTGAGAGAAATTGTTAAACGTCCCAAAGCCTATTTTTTTGACGTCGGTTTTTTAAATCATATTTTATCTTATGAAGCTTCGTCCGGAAAAAAGCTTGAGCAAGTCGTCATGATGGAGCTTATAAAAGCCGGGTTTGATGTAAAATATTGGCGGGATAAGCAAAATCGTGAAATGGATTTCGTGGTTTATAAAGATAATAAGATAATCGCGGCTATCGAGGCAAAGAGAGGCGGAAAATATTCGGAAAGTTTTAATACGTTTAAGAGATTGTATGCCGATATAGAGGCGAGCGTCATAACTGAAGAAACCGTTTTTTCGGCGGTTGATTCTTTGAAAGAGAATGAAAAAATAGAAAAATAATATGGCAAATAATAAAATAAAAAATTTTGAATTTTTAAAGAAGAATGTTCTTCTGGTTTTTATTTTCATTCTGTTTTCCGTTCTCTATGCTCCATGCTCCGTTCCAACCGCTCACGCCGCGACTATCGCTAAACCGATAAATTTTCTTTCCATAAATACCGGCCTCGTCGGCTGGTGGACCTTTGACGGGAAAGATACCCCTTGGACTTCGGCGACGGCCGCCACTACTTTGGACAAATCAGGAAATGGTAATACAGGCACACTGACCAACATGGCTCAAGCAACGAGTCCAGTGGCAGGCAAAATCGGGCAGGGGTTGAAGTTTGACGGGACGAATGATTATGTGAATGCTGGAACACCTGCAAGTTTAAGTCTTACCTCACAAGTTACTGTAGGTGTATGGATAAAAGCCTCTTCAGCTAATCCAAGTGGCTATGGAGTAGCTTATGTTATCAAAGGAACACCTGGCGGATCCGCTCCAGGATACGGGATTATTCAATCGGGCGGTAGTTATGCGACACTTCAGATTCAAGGTACTAATCTAAATTCTAATTTTTCAGGTTATGACAATAAATGGCATTACGTTGTCGGAACATATGATGGTTCTAATATGAGGATATATGTAGATGGAGTACAAAAAAACTCTGTAGGTAAGACAGGTGCGATGGACACAACAGGATATAATTTTCATATAGGAACAAGAAGTTCAGTCCCGACTTATTTTCAAGGATTACTCGACGACGTCCGTATCTACAACCGCGTGCTGTCGGCTACCGAGATCACCCAACTCTACAACTTCGGCTTATCGAAATATAATGTAACTCCTAAATATGGTGTAACCTCCGGTCTCGTCGGGCACTGGACCTTTGACGGTAAAGACACGCCATGGACAAGTGCAACTGCTGCGACGACTTTGGATAAATCAGGTAATGGAAATACTGGCACACTGACAAGTATGGCAAGAGCAACGAGTCCAGTGGCGGGCAAAATCGGGCAGGGGTTGAAGTTTGACGGGAATAATAACGCCATCAAGGTGCCGAGGACGAGCAGTATCAACGACATGGGGACTTTTTCTCTGGCATTTTGGGCGAATATACGACCACAATCCAATGTCTGTGGTGCAAATGATTACTTTTTCAGTAAAGCTAATTCGGGAATCAATGGATGGGAACTTAGTAAAGAAGTAACCTGTCGTCTGCATTTTCAGGCTGATTTTGATGGCGCAACCAATCTTATAAAATATTCGTCGACAAATTCGATCGTTACCAATAAATGGCAATTCTGGGTGGTCACATGGGACGGCTCAACTTCCGCAGCCAACGTTCATATTTATAAGAATGGCATAGAAGATACAGGGGGTACTGGCAATAGTGATGGTGCTGGTGCCAGAGTAACTGACAGCGGAAGAGATTTGTACATTTCAAATTGGGCAGGCTTCACTAACTCTATAGACGGCCTCATCGACGACGTCCGCATTTACAACCGCGTACTTTCCGCTACCGAAATCACCCAGCTCTATAATATCGGCGCGGCCACGAAAGTCGCTGCCTCGCCTCGCGCCACTTCCGGCATCGGCTTAAACGCTGGGTTGGTCGGTTATTGGACTTTTGACGGAAAAGACACACCATGGACCTCAGCCACTGCCGCGACAACTTTAGACAAAAGTGGAAATGGAAATACTGGGACACTGACAAGTATGGCTAGAGCAACCAGTCCAGTGGCAGGGAAGATAGGGCAGGGGCTGAAGTTCGATGGGGGGGATGACTGTGTCAATGCAGGCGCTAATTCTTCCCTCAATATTACAGGCGCGGTTACAGTTTCAGCGTGGGTAAGGGTGGTAGCATCTGCCGCTAGTAAGTCGATTGTTTCTAAAAGTACTGTTGGTGGTAGTTCAGCAACTCAACAATATCATCTTTATAATGTGGGGAGTAATTCAATAGGATTTGTTGTCGGGAATAGCACAACATCCCTAATCTCAAGAACTGCTAATAATACTGTACCTAATAATATATGGAGTTTTGTATTAGGATCTTATGATGGAGCTGGCAGAACGACTTTTTATTTTAATGGTGTGCAAGTAGATACTGATTATGATGCGACAGTAGGCGTTTTAAATCAATCTGGTAAAAACCTAAATATTGGTGGAACGCATGGAAGTTCCTCTTGTAATGGTGGATATTTCAATGGCTCCATCGACGACGTCCGTGTCTACAACCGCGCACTGTCGGCTTCGGAAATTCAACAGTTATATAATTTAGGGAGGTAGGGAGGAGAAAAAAGAGGACGGAGAACAGAATTTAGAATATAGAATAAAAAAAATTGGCAAAGAATGCCAACCTTAATTAAGAAGCGGAAAATACCGCGGCTAAAGCAGAACTAGAAATTTTTGGGGTGATGAAAAAAGATGAGGCCGAAAAGAATCAACAAAATTACCCCCATGATAATGTAGAGAGTGAGATCGTTCATAATAATTTATTTACCGCGGCTATTGGCAATGAAAATATATCCAATAATGAGAACAATACCGATTATAATGTAGGCGACGAGGAGATTGTTCATAATTTTGAATTAGACAATAATTTAAGCCCGATCAGGAAAGCAAATACTGCTAAAATAATTCCCGCGGAAAAAGTAAGCAGATTAAAATCCTTGCCGGCGATTCCCGGCGCGAAGATGGAAACGAAAGTGGAACCGACCAGCAGTTTTGACAAGTCAATTAAATATTCCGCGGTTTTTTCTAATTGAAATTCAGTCAATTTCATAACAATAATAATTATATCAAGAAGAGCTGAAGAATGTCAAATTCTAGTCTGGCGAGATCGACGATGTCCGCCCCGTACCAAATCGGAGTACCGATTGCTACGGGGCAGGCATCTACCCTTCGACTCGCAGACTCGCTCAGGGCAAGTAACCGCGCGCTGTCGGCCACCGAAATTCACCCTGTTAAATAGGCTTCGCCTCCCGAAGGGATTTAACGGGGTGAACCCGCGCTGGACAATCAATATGTATCTTTTAATAACATCGGCTTTAACCATTTAATCAGAAAGCTATCCTTGCGCTCTCGCAGTGAGCAGAAAAGAAGGTTTTTGCTTCTGCCCAGAGCTGAAGCCATAATTAAAAACCCCAAAGTGACTATTATGTACAGAAAAGAAGAAAAGAAAATCTTAATTAAGAAAAGAGAGGCAAGAATATTGAAAGAATCAGCGGTTCATTATTGGACTTTTGTTTATTTTACCGATGCCAAGAGGATAAAAGTCGTGGTTCGCCAAATTAATAATGGCGCCAAGCATTTTTACAGTATAATGGATAAAAAAATAGAAAAATAAAAAACCCGCCTTTAAGGCAGGTGTTTTATACGCTTGCTATCAACTCAAATGTTGATAGGGGCTCTCGCCCCGCAAGCGTATTATAAACATATCATATTATAAAATTATGTCAAATTTATGGTTTACAGCCTAATTGATGACGTCCGGCCCCCCATGCCAAGTCGGAGTACCGATTGCTACGGTGTTCACCCTGTTAAATAGCTTTGCTCCGGCTTCGCCGGATTTAACAGGGTAAACATCTACCCTTCGACTCGCAGACTCGCTCAGGGCAAGCAACCGCGATCTTGCCCCGTTAGAAGTTCACCCTGTTAAATAGGCTTCGCCTCCCGAAGGGATTTAACAGGGTAAAGCAGTTATATAATTTGGGAAGATAGGAAAATATAGGAAATTGACACAAAATAATGTATAATTGTGTCATTATGGCACAATAAATATAAAAATATGACACAATTAACTAAGAGACAGCAGAAAATAATTGATTTTATTGCCGCAAAAAACCAGGTTCAAAACCAAGAAATCGTTGATTTTTTTATTGCCGATAATGATCCGCTATCCAGAGAAACCGTGGCCAGAGAATTAAGAGAGCTTGTGGCTCTAAGATATTTAATTAAGACCGGCCGGGGCAGAGGCGTAGCGTATAGTTTAGTTGAAGTTCATCCCTTGCTTAAGCCGATTGGCTTTGAAGAATATTTATCAAAGGACCAGGACGTAAGAGCGCCTGGAGTTATTAATTTTGATCCGAACGTCATTGCGAAATTATCCGGGCTTTTTAATCCGGAAGAAATTAAGGAACTGCAAAAAAAAGGCGATGATTTTAAAAAGAGGATCGCCAATCTATCTCCGACGATTATTCAAAAAGAGTATGAGAGAATTACCATAGAACTTTCCTGGAAGTCATCAAAAATCGAGGGCAATACTTATTCCTTGATAGATACGGAAATTTTAATTAAAGATCATAAAGAAGCTCCGGGCCACAAAAAAGAAGAAGCGGTGATGATTCTTAATCATAAAAAAGCCCTTGACTATATTTTTAAAAACAAAGAAAAATTCAAGCGAATATCATTGCGCGATATAGAAGATGTCCATAGATTGCTGGTTCAAGATTTGAACGTTCAGTTTGGCCTGCGGTCTAAAGCAGTGGGAATTACCGGCACAAATTACCGGCCGCTTGATAATCTTTATCAGATTAGGGAAGCAATGGAAAAAATGTCAGAAAAAATAAACGAAACATCCGATCCGTGGACGAAGGCGCTTATAGCGCTACTGTCAATTTCCCATATTCAGCCGTTTGAAGATGGAAACAAGAGAACCTCGCGTCTGATAGCGAACGCTTGCCTGATCGCCGGAGATGTCTGCCCGCTGTCTTTTCGCAGTGTCAACGAGAGCGATTACAAGAAGGCTATTTTGCTTTTTTATGAGTTGGGAAACGCTTCGCTTATGAAAAAGATATTTTTGGAGCAGTTTAATTTTGCGGTTAATAACTATTTTTTATAGAATTATAAGAATTAATATGGGGAAAATAAAATTCCCCTAACCCCTGCCCGCAAAGCTTCGCTTGCGATAGCAGGCGGGCCCTTTATCAAGGGGGAAATAGGGCAGTTGTATAATATAGGAAGGTAGGGAACGGAGAACAGAGATTAGAATAAAAAATATTATGGAAAATAAAAAAAATTGGCAAAGAACGCCAACCTTAATTGAAGAGTGGAAACTGCGGTTATTGAGGAAGATTTACTTTTGTTGTTTTACGGCGATGTAAATAACCAAGCCGACGGCAATGGCTAGAAAAGCGATCAGGATGTAAGTTCTAATCATAAAATTATTTTTCCTTTTTAGCCAAGATTCCCAACAGAATTATGGCAATGGCTAATAAGGCGCCGAGGATGTAGATGTTGATCATAAAGTTATTTATTTCATTCATAAAATAATTATTTTTTAATTAGCAATAAACTTGATGACCAAAAGATCAAAGACAAAACCAAGCCGAGAATAATCACCGTCCAATTAGCCGAGGTATTAAAAAAGGAGCTGATAAAAACCGAAGCAAAAAATATTTGTCCGATGTCGCTGGAAATATCAGAAAGTTTTTCTAATTTTGCGTCGGAAAAAAACATAAATGATGGCAGATGTATAAGTAATTATAATAATAGCAAAGAGAGCCAAGGAGAGTCAAGGTGGTGTGGCAAAATCGACGACGTCCGCCCCGCACCAAACCTGCCTGCCGGCAGGCAGGTCGGAGTACCGATTGCTATGGGGCAGGCATCTACCCTTCGACTCGCAGACTCGCTCAGGGCAAGTAACCACGCGCTATAATATGGGGAAATAATAATTTTGCATTGTCATTGCGAGGAGGCCGTACTCGGCCGACGCGGCAATCTCACGAACGGCGGAGAATAAACATAATAAAATAGTAGCGAGATTTAATGAGATATAGATATGCGTGAGATTGCTTCGCCTCCCTGATTACAGGGGTGGCTCGCAATGACAGAAGGGGGGGGAGGAGAGAGAACGGAGAACGGAGAACAGCGGGCGAGGACTTGACTTATTATTTCCGATAGCATACTATTATAGTATATTATGAGAAACAGTATAAATTCAAAAATCAGCAAAATTATCGAGGTGGCGAAACAACTGCCGGTTTTTACTTTAGATGATCTTACAAGCGTTGAAACCAATAGAAAATATTTGAGCATTTTGCTGTCGCGCCATGTTAAATCCGGCAATGTAGTACGTTTGAAAAAGGGAATGTATGTAACGCGGGACTATTTGGATCGGGTGGACAAATCAGGCCGCAGCGTTATCTACGCGGAGTTTATCTCCGGCATCTTGTATGAACCGTCATATTTGAGTTTGGAATACGTCTTGCATCAGCATGGAGCTATTACCGAAATGCCAACCGCGATAACGATAGTCGCGCGTAAAAAAACCGTTTCTTTTAAAACGCCTTTCGGAGCTTATCAGTATCACAGCATCAAATCTTCAATTTTTACGGGTTTCACTTCGAAACGAGATGGCGACTATCTTATCTTCCGCGCCAGTCCGGCGAAAGCCCTTTTTGACTTTTTATATTTTCGTAAAAACAATTTAATTAACGAGAAAATTATCGCGGAACTGCGTTTGAATCTCGAAGTATTCCATAAAAATGATAAAAAAGAATTAAGGCGATATATTGAACTTGAAGGTTCAGCGCGCATGAAAAATATTTTTAAAACTTTATGGAAGAATTAAAACCAACACTCAAACGGCTTTTAGCCGAAGCGCCTTCAGCTAAGGTCTTGTTTCGACGTAATATTCTAAAAGAATATCTGCAGATTGTTGTTTTGGATTATCTCTACTCCCACCCAACTTACAGTAAATTAGTATTTTATGGCGGATCTTGTTTGGCGCAGTGCCATGGTCTGCCAAGACTTTCTGAAGATCTGGATTTTGTGGATATTCATGGAGAGATTGATATCAAAAAGATTAGCTACGATCTGGCTATATATTTCAATAAACAGACAGATCTAAAAGCCGTTGTTTCCACGCAGAAGTTTCGCGTTATGCTAAAATTTCCCATTCTCAAAGAATTGGGTTTGGCTCGTGAAGGGGATTCTGATTTGCTTATACTGAAAATTGAAGTATTTCGCGATGATGGCGTTTTGCGCGAAGGTAAAGTGGAAGCAGTGCCGCTTTTCAAAGTCAACCGTTCCATCATTGTGAAGGCATTTGATCTTTCCACTCTGATGTCCACGAAGATCAGAGCGGTTCTTCACAGGAAATGGGAGAAGACAAATAAAACCGGCGAGACGCTCGCGATCGTTAAAGGACGCGATTATTTTGATCTCATGTGGTATCTCCGCAAAGGTGTTTTACCAAACATGGCAGGTATAAAAGAAGCGGCGAATAAAGATGAACTCAGGCGCAGGCTGCTATCCGCGGTAGACAAAGCCGATCCCGCGAGCATAAAATTTGACCTAGAAGCATTGATCGCCGACGATCGATATGTGGCCGAAATAAGCAAAAATTTGCGCGATATTCTTAAATCTGAAATTGAGAGAATGTAGTATGGCAATATCTGCCCACGGAAACTTTATCATTTAGGGAGGTAGAGGAGAGAATAGAGTATGGAGCATAGAGAACAGAGCATAAAATTATTGACTTAACTATTTTTATAATATACAATGGAAGTAAGGTTATTTATTACTTCAGTTAAACATATTCATATGGATAATTCAGTCGCTAAACTATATCAAACCTCTAAAACCGTCTTAACTACTAAGGGGCTGGCTTTAATTTGGGGAGAAACTAATTCGATTAATCTTAAATCTAAAATTGGCTACTATATTAAGCAAGGGGCTCTAGTTAGATTAACCAGAGGGGTTTTTGCCAAAGGGAAAAATTATGATCCTAAAGAATTGGCTAATAGCATCTATACCCCATCCTATATCAGTTTTGAAACGGTTCTGCGAGAGGCCGGCATCATCTTTCAGCACTATGATACAATTTTTGTAGCTTCAAAATGGCCGAAAACAGTAACTATTGACGGGCGCGCCTTTACTTTTAGAAAACTTAAAGACGAAGTTTTATTTAATTTCACAGGCATTAACAGCCAAGGAGATTATAGCATAGCCACTCCGGAAAGAGCTTTTTTGGACATGATTTATTTATTTCCGGATTATTATTTTGACAATTTACGATCAATTGATTGGGAAAGATGCGACGAGCTGGTAAAAATTTATAATAACCGGCAGTTAATAAAACGCTTAAATAAATATCGCGCCAATTATAAAAAAAAATATGTTGAATAGAGAAAAACATCAATTAATCATGGGTCGGATTTTAAAAGATATTTATTCGGATGCTTCCCTGGCTCCGCTTCTGGGGTTTAAGGGCGGTACTTGCGCTTATTTTTTTTATAATCTGCCGAGATTTTCGGTTGATTTGGATTTTGATTTGCTGGAGGTAAATGAGGAAAATCAAAGGTTGGTTTTTGAAAGGATTATAAATATTTTGAGCAAATACGGGCAGGTTAAAGATCAATATATTAAGATGTTCACTATTTTTAGCCTGCTTTCCTATGGCGACAGCGATCATAACATTAAAGTTGAGATTAATGTCAGGAAATTAGTGGAAAATATAAAGGATCATTATGAAATAAAAGAATATCTTGGCATTTCCATGTTCATCGTAAAAAAAGATTATATGTTTGGAAATAAACTAGCGGCGCTGACGTTAAGAACCGAAACCGCTATGAGAGATATTTATGATATTCATTATTTTGCTAAAAATAATTGGGACATCAACGCTGAAGTGATTAGGGAAAGAACCGGAAAAAACGTTAAAGAATATTTGATTGATTGCGTGGGTTTTATAGAAAAAGTGAAAGATAATGAAATTTTACGAGGATTGGGAGAACTGGTTAATGGCGAAAAAGAAAAAGATTGGATCAGAAATCATTTAAAAGCGGATTCAATTTTTATGCTTAAAAATTATTTGTCAGTATTGAAATAGTTTTTGTAAAAAATTTAGGTTTGGTTGGAATAATTAGTAATTTATAAAAATATGATAGAAAAACTTCTGCATTTTATAAAATACAATAACGCCACCGTGATTATTCTGGCGCTGATTTTAATTTTGGGCGGCGGAGCGCTGGCGGCCGGACCGGAGGCGGTGGGCGAGAAGCAGACGAGCATCCAGGGCGTGGATAATACGGCGCTCTTGGCGGTTGATTTTAGTTCTTTTAACATGGATTTTAAAATTGAAAACATCGAGCAGGACGAAAAATATTATTACGCAACCTATAGTTTTCTGGATCTGGCCCAAGACGATAGCGCCTGGCAGTACCAGCTAAGCCGAAAAACCCAGAAAATCAGCAAGAAGATTAAGGGAGATTTAGGCGAGTATCTGGCTAAATTTTTAGCCAAGCATTATGAGGCGAGAATTCGGGAATTAAAGGTGGAAAAAAGCCGGGCCGAAGCGCAAGGCGAGCAGAGAAGAATCGAAGTTACCGAATATAGCGGTTTAATCGGCCGGACGCTTGATCTAGCTTCTAAGGTTTTTCCCGGCTATGAGCCGGTGGTTAAAAAAGAATTGCCAACGCCGGAAAATTTTAATTTACCAGTTTTAGCCGAAAATAGCGCGGCCATACCGCCGGCTACGGATAATTTAGCTAATATATATAATGATTATGTGGCTGCTCATGATAAAGATTCTGACGGAGTTTTAGATTTGGCGGATAATTGCCTTGAGTTAGCTAACGCCGATCAGCTTGATAGCGACGGCGACGGCGCGGGAGACGTTTGCCCGGGGACGGTTTTAACGCCCAATCCCCTAGGCGAGACGGCGACGAGTACGCCGCCTGATTCTGGCGATCTGCCGCCGGACGGCGCGATTTCTCCGGCAGACCCTGGCCAAGACGGCTTGCCGCCGGATGCCGACCAAGATTTGGGCACATCAGAACCGCCAACCGTGGATGTTATAGAGTTGCCGGCTCCGGAGATTACTCCTGATGTTGCTCCTGAACCGACGGTTGCGCCTGAAGCAACCCCCGAACCGGCGCCCGCAGAATAATTTTTTAGAATTGTCAATGACAGAATAAATTTAAATTATCTTGATTCATAATTCATATTTTATGCCCGAAGATTATCAACAAACCGTGGATCTGCGCGAGCAGATGGAAAAACGCCGACAGCCTCAGAAAAAGGCCGCCGCGCCCATAGATAAGATTTACGAGGACGAGGAGCCGGACCGGATGAAAAAAGCTTTGCAAAAAATCAGCCAGCCTAAGGTAAGCCGGCCGAATGACGGTTTGATTAGGCTAATAGTTTTTGTTTTAGCGATTTTAACGGTCTTGGCCACGGTTTATTTTTTATTTTTTAGAGCTAAAACCGCCGGCCAGGAACCTTCGGCTCGCGATTGGTACGCGGTTAAGCTGGTTAACGGCGAAATTTTCTACGGTCAGATCGCCGATATTAAAGGCGACCCGGTGGTTATCGCTAATGTTTACTATAATTATGATCAGGCGAAGTTAAGCGATCCGGTTAAAGATAAAGCTAAGGCGATTGAAGAAACCGGCAATATCCGCCTGGTAAAACGCGGTAAAGAAACTCATGGCCCGGACGGCTCGATGAACGTCGTGCGGGCGCAGGTTCTCTATATGGAAGCGCTGAAGGCCGATTCAAAAGTTCTGCAGGCGATTTTGCAGTATGAAAAGTAGAACATGAATTAAGAATTATGAATTATGAATAATGGAAATATATTAAAGCCATGATTCATTATTCTTGATTCATAATTCATATTTTATTATGTATAAAATAACCAAGCTAGCCAATCAGCTGGAAATAATTTCCGCGCCGATCGCCGGCGTGAAAACGGTTACGGCCTTAGTCATGGTAGCGACCGGCTCAAAGTTCGAGAATAAACAGGCGAGCGGGATTTCGCATTTTTTAGAACATATGTTTTTTAAAGGCACGGCTAAGCGCCCGACGACTTTGGCGATTTCTTCCGAGCTGGATAAAGTCGGAGGCGAGTTTAACGCTTTTACGGGCAAAGAATATACCGGCTACTACGTAAAAGTGGCGGCCGGCGAATTGGCATTGGCTTTAGACGTTTTAAGCGACATGCTTTTAAACTCAAAATTCGCGAGCGTTGAAATCAATCGCGAAAAAGGCGTGATCATCGAAGAGCTTAATATGTATTTAGATAATCCGCTTATTCATATTGAAGATTTGTTCGAGGCTTGCCTCTACGGCGATAGTCCGGCCGGCCGCGATACCATCGGCACAAAAAAATCTATTTTAAGTTTTAACCGGCGCGATGTTTTAGCGTATGTTCGCTCGCAATATAGCGCCGATAAGATGATCGTCTGCCTGGCCGGGCGAGCGGGCGATAAAGAGGCGGCGCTGGCAAAAAAATATTTTTCCGAGTTTTCTAAAAAAGCTTATCGGGAAAAATTGAAAGTTAAAGAAGCGCAAACTAAACCCGGCCTAAAACTTTATTATAAAAAGACCGACCAGGCGCATCTTTCTCTGGGCGTTAGAACTTTGCCCCACGCGCATCCGGATAATCCAATCGTGGAAATTATCGCCCTGATTTTAGGCGGTTCCATGAGCTCAAGATTATTTACGGAGCTCAGGGAGCGCCGCGGGCTGGCTTATTACGTTAGGACTCATGACGAGCCATATACTGATTCGGGTTACTTAACCACCCAGGCCGGCGTGCCCATAGATAAACTTTCGGAAGCCATAAAAATAATTTTAACCGGCTATAAAGAACTGCTTAATCAACCGGTTAAAGCCGAAGAATTAAATCGGGTTAAGCAATGCCTGATCGGCCGGAGCGCCCTGCAGTTAGAATCGTCCGACGCGGTGGCTAATTGGTATGCCAGGCAGGCGATTTTATTTAAAGAGCAGGGTCGGAGCGAGGGAATTTTAACGCCGGAAAAATATTACGCGCGAATTAAAAAAGTTACTATCGCCGATATCAGCCGTATAGCTAAAAAAGTCTTCGTCAGCCATAATTTAAATTTGGCCGTCATCGGACCGTATCGGGATAAAGTGAAGCTTGAAAAAATACTGGCGTTATAATTATATTGTCATCGCGGGTTCATTTTTTTCTGTCATTGCGAGTCTGTCAGCAGGCAGGCGGGAATCCATTTTTACCCTTGTCATTCCCGCGCAGGCGGGAATCCAGGAGTGAGTAGTATAAATATATTTAATATATATGCATAAGGGAAAGCAATACTATATTTATATATTGGCAAATAGAAGGAATGGCACATTATATATTGGGGTAACTAATAGCTTATTTAATAGAGGTTTTCAACATAGATTAAAACAAGATCCGGGAAGTTTTACGGCTAAATATAGTGTTAATAAGTTAGTCTATTTTGAAGAATACCAGTATATCCAAGATGCCATTTTAAGAGAAAAGCAGTTAAAAAAATGGAATCGGCAATGGAAAATAAGATTGATAGAAAAAGATAACCCGGTTTGGCGTGATTTATTTATTGGCATGCTGTAAATAATGATCATACGTTTAACCCCTGGATTGCTCCTCGGTGCTGACCTCGGCGCAGAAAAAGAAAACAGGGTGCCTGCGCGGGAATGACAAAGAAAAAGCGGGAATGACAAAGAATGATTCGAGCTTCGCTCGCAATGATAATAAAGAATATGAATTTATTGGAAAATTTAAACCCCGAGCAACTCGAGGCCGTTAAACATAAGGATGGGCCTTTATTAATTATTGCCGGCGCCGGCACCGGTAAGACCACGGTTATCGCCCAGCGAATCGCTTATTTAATTGAGCAAGGAGTTATAAAGCCTGACGAAGCCTTGGCTCTGACTTTTACGGAAAAAGCCGCGGGCGAAATGGCCGACCGGGTTGGGGCGCTCCTGCCTTACGGTTATTTTGACTTATGGATTTCAACTTTTCATAGTTTTAGCGAACGGATTTTAAAGGAGCATGGACTCGCGATCGGCTTGTCCACGGACTTTAAGCTGCTTAACGAGTTTGAGCAATGGGCCTTAATAAAAAAGAACTTTGATAAATTCGAGTTGGACTACTATCGGCCGCTAGGCAATCCGACTAAATTCATTCACGCTTTGATTAAGCATTTTTCCCGCGCCAAGGACGAAGATATAAGTCCGGCGGCTTACCTGGAATACGCGGGCGAGCTGAAAGAAAATTTGGATGGGATGCTGGGCGGGAATAAAACCCGCTCTTCTTGTCATTCCCGAGGCCGCAGGCCATCGGGAATCCAGGAGAGCGAGGCACAAACAAGCCAGGGCAATAGCCAAGTTCTTGCCACTGCCTCCTGGATCCCCGCCTTCGCGGGGATGACAAAAGAGAAAGAGGGGATGACAAAAGAGAAAGAGGGGATGACAAAAGAGAAAGAGGGGATGACAAAAGAGAAAGAGGGGATGACAGACTTAAACAAAGAAATCGCCGCGCAGGAAGCCTCGCGAATTAACGAGGTGGCTAACGCTTACCATGTTTACCAGCAACTGCTTTTAGATAATAACTCCCTGGATTTCGGCGATTTGATAAATTATTGCCTCAAGCTTTTTCGCGAGCGTCCGGCGATTTTAGAAAAGTATCGCCGGCAGTTTAAATATATCATGCTTGACGAATTCCAGGACACAAACTGGTCGCAATATGAGTTGATTAAAATTTTATCCCAGCCAAAAAATAACCTGGCGGTGGTCGGCGACGACGATCAATCGATTTTCCGTTTTCGCGGCGCTTCCATGAGTAATATTCTGCAGTTTGTTAAAGATTACCCGGAAGCCAAGAAAATAATTTTAACGAAAAACTACCGTTCGCGGCAGAATATTTTGGATTTGTCTTATGAGTTTATAAAACAGAATAATCCCAACCGCCTGGAATGGCAGCTGAATTCCCCAGTCATCCTGGAGCGCAGCGTCAGCGAAGCGATAGGATCTTATGAAAAAAAACGAGATGCTATCGCTCCGCTCCAGCATGACAATGCGCAAAAGTTAAATAAAAAATTAATCGCGGAAAATCAGGGAGCAGGCGAAATTGATGTCATTCATCGCGCTGATCTGGACGAGGAAGTAAAAGCCATCGTGGAAAAAATTGTGGAATTACTTGTCCCGCCCGGCTCGGCCGGGGCGGGGAAAAATCAGGATAAAACCGTCAGCCTAAACGATTTCGCGATTTTAGTTCGGGCCAACGATTCGGCCAATGTCTTTATGGACGAACTAGATCGGCGCGGCCTGCCCTATATTTTCGGTTCTCGCCGGGGCCTTTATTTAAAGCCGGTGATTATGGATACGATTGCTTATTTTAAACTCCTGGATAATTACCATGAAAGCGTCAGCCTCTGGCGGATTCTAAATTTACCGATTTATAATTTTACCGATTCTGAACTCATAGATTTTAATCATGGGGCGGGCAAGAAGGCCTGCTCGCTTTACGAAGCGATTAATCGGGCGGACGAACTTAAGTTTAGCGCGGAAACCCGAAAAAAAATTACTCCGCTCTTAGCTTTAATCGCTAAACACACGGCTCTGGCCAGAGAAAAAAACGCCAGTGAAGTGTTTTTAGCTTTTTTAAATGACAGCGGTTATTTAAAATACTTAATCGGCCGAAGCGACCGGGAAAACCTGGAAGCCATGAGCCTGCTTAATCAATTTTTAAAACGAATTAAAAATTTTGAAGCCGCGAGCGCCGACAAAAGCATTAAAAGTTTTTTAGCCGAACTGTCTTTGGAAATGGAAGCCGGAGAAGAGGGAGGACTGGCGGCCGATTTAGAGGCCGGTCCGGAAGCGGTTAAAATTTTAACCGTCCACGCGGCTAAAGGCCTGGAATTTAAATATGTTTTTATCGCCAATCTCGTGGACAAGCGTTTTCCGACTATAGAAAGAGGCGAGCAAATCAGCTTGCCGGACGCGCTCGTAAAGGAAATTTTACCAGAAGGCGACGTGCATTTAGAAGAAGAGCGGCGCCTGTTTTATGTGGCGATGACGCGCGCTAAATTCGGCTTGTATTTTTCCTGGGCGCGCGATTATGGCGGCGCCAGAGATAAGAAGCCGTCCAGATTTTTAGTGGAATTGGGATTAGAGAAGGTTGATAAAACAAAAGTTTGTCATTCCCGCGCAGGCGGGAATCCAGAAATTTCGTCATTGGGCAAGACTGCCGTGGTCATGGATCCCCGGGTCAAGCCCGAGGATGACAAAGAAAAAAGCCGGGATGGCAAGATAAATATCATGCCTGCCCATTTTTCCTATTCCCAGCTGGCCGCTTATTCAAATTGCCCCTACCAGTATCGCTTCGCTCATATTTTAAAGATTCCGGTTCTAGGCAAGGAGCAGTTTTCCTTCGGTAAGACTATGCACGCGACTTTGCAAAAGCTTTTTATTTTGCTTAAGGAGAAGCAAGGCTTAGCGCAGGGTGGGTTGTTTGAACAATCGCCATTAATCTCCCTTTGTCATTCCCGCGACCTTCCTTGTCATTCCCGCGAAGGCGGGAATCCAGATATTCTTTCAATTGGCAAAACCGCCATGGTTATGGATCGCTCCTCGGTGCTGACCTCGGAGCAGAAAAAGAAAACAGGGTGCCTGCGCGAGGATGACAAAGAAAAAAGCGGGAATGACAAGGTTAATACTTTAATCACTTTCGACGAAATTATAAAAATTTATGAGCAGAGCTGGATTGACGATTGGTATAAAGATAAAAAAGCCAAAGAGGATCGCAAAAAACAAGGCCGGGAAATTCTAAAAGTTTTTTATGAAAAATATAAAAATAATTGGCCGGAGACTTTATATTTAGAAAAAGGCTTTAATTTGAAAATTGCCTGCCCTGAGTCTAACCGAGGGGCCGATCCCTCGGCGAAGCTCCCCTCGACTAGTCTCGGGACAAGCGGGACAGGCGGCGAAAAATTTTACATCGTGCGCGGGGTGATTGATCGGATAGATAGAGCCCCTTCGATAAACTCCCCTCGGCCTGAGCTCGGGACGAAGGCAGGGCAGGAGGATGGTATAAAGCTCGTGGATTATAAAACCGGTCGAGCAAAAAAGAAGCTGACTTTCGCCGAAAAAGAGCAGTTATTTATTTATCAGCTGGCGGCCGAAGAATTATTTAAACAACCGGTAAAGAGCCTGGTATTTTACTATTTGGACGATAACAGCGAGGTGGAATTTATCGGCGCGCCCGAAGATTTGATTAAAATAAAAGCTAAAATAATTTCTACCATAAAAGAAATCGGTCGAGGAGAATTTTCGCCTAAACCCAGCCAGCTTTGCGCCTGGTGCGACTTTAAGGAAATCTGCGAGTTTAAAGCTTGACGCTTGACGCGTTTGATTGAAAGAACTGCCTTAAAATGGTAAAATAATAATGTAAATTTTAATTTGTCATCCCCGAAATTTTGTCATTCCCGCGAAGGCGGGAATCCAGAACCGCGTTTTTGCCTTTTCCTCCTGGATTCCCGACAGCCTTCGGCTTCGGGAATGACAAATGAGAAGCGGAAATGACAGACGGGATTATGCCCTTACGCTTATATTTATTAATCATGTCGGTGATGACGGCTTTTTGCTGGCTGGTTTTCGGCTATATAATTTGGACGATAAATCCGCAAACGACTAACTCGGCCGGTTTTTGGCTGTTTTATTTGTCTTTATTCTTGGCTTTAAGCGGCACGGCGGCGATCGCCGGTTTTTTAATCAGATTTGTTTTCCTGCGCCATGAGCTGGCCGTCAATAAAGCCTGCCTGACCGGTAGGCAGGTTAAAATCGCTTTCCGGCAGTCGTTTTTATTCTCCGGTTTTATTGTCGCCTGCTTATTTTTGCTGGCTCGAGAATTATTGAGCGGCTTGAATTTATTAATTTTAATTGTCGGGTTATCGACGCTGGAGTTTTTCCTATTAAGCTACGGGCGAACTATCGTTAAGGCTGATGATCTAGAGCAATAATTTTTAAGAGTTTTCCCGTTTGTGATAAATAGAAAAATATTGTATAATAAAGGCAGAAATGAATAATGAATTATGAAGTATGAATTATGGAATAATAGACAGATTATTAAAGTTATAATTCATGATTCATAATTCATTATTCTTATTTAATCCCCCATGCCTAACGGTTCGCAAATTGATGATCAAAATGATGGTTTAGATGATAGCTTTGAATCTAAACCATCATTAAACCCTGTCAGTAAAAACCAGAAAATGGCGCTAGCCGGTCTGGTGGTTTTTGCGGTTTTAATCGTGGCTCTCTGGTCGGTTCAATTAAAAAATAGCATCTATGGCCCGTTAAACTCCGGATCAACCGGTGAGAATCAAGCCGCGTTGACGAGCGATCAGACGGTTAATGACCTGGCTTTAAAAAACAAGGATACCGACTCGGACGGTTTGTCCGATTATGATGAGCTCTATATTTATAAGACTTCGCCCTACCTCGCGGATAGCGATAGCGATAACGTTAATGACGGCGAAGAAATAACCAAGGGCACTGACGCTAACTGCCCGACGGGTCGGACTTGCGCCACGACTGAATTTAGCGCGAATAATACCGGCTCGACTACGCCGGAATTTTCAACCGAGACTATAAACAATTTATCAAATCAAAGCGAGGCTTTAAACAGCCTGTTAAACCAGTTTAACGCCACTAATCCCGCGAACGGTTCGGCTAATCAGCCAACAGCGGATAGCGGAACGGAAAATTTAACCGCTGAGCAGAAAGAGCTTCTTAAAAATGTTGACCCGGCTACTTTAAGGCAATTACTCTTACAGAACGGCATGGATAAAGCCACTTTAGATCAAATCAGCGATACCGAATTAATGCAGAGCTATAGCGAAACGTTGCAGTAAGTTTTTT
>JAUSEG010000045.1 GCA_030650415.1 bacterium
TATTTTGCCTAAAATAAAACAATTTTTTGATAAAATATTTTAAAGTGTTGTTAGTATTGCAAAATTGATTTTTTTTAACATTTTTTGTTTAATCTTAGATTAAAAAATTTTAATTTTTATTCATAGGTACAAGTCGGGAAAGAAACAAAAAAAGGAAATAAAAAATAGCGGAAGAAAATCCGCTGTTCACCTAAAAAAGATAGAACCCTATACGCTATTTACGAGCAACCATTCCGGAAGCCCACGTATAGGGGAATTACCTATCTATTCATAGTGTAGCACACAAAATCGTTTTTTCAAGCGGAAATCAAAAATCCGCCTCTCCCAAAAGGGGTTAGCGGATTTCGATCAAAATCAAGCAAGCCTAAAGCTTACGATTACAGTATAGCAAATTTATAAAAAAAGTCCATAAGTTGTCCACAACAATTTTGGCCATAAGGACGAAATGGTCCAGAATGTCGAAAGAGATCCCCACTCCTGACGCTATTGGAAAAGCGCAGACTAGAATAAAGAAGTCAAAAAAGGTGAAGAAAATTGAAAGTGAAAAATTCTAAGAAATATAATTCAATAATAGCTAATTTATGAAAATTAATTTAACAAAAAATCAATATTTGGCCTTAATGAAACTGGTCTATTTGGGAAATTGGCTGGCTAACGCGAGCCGTTTGCAGGATGAGCAAATTAAAGAGTATGAAGAGATGGAAGGTTATATTTTTTCTTTTGCCGAAGAGTTTGGTTGTAATCGTTATGTTGAACATGAGCCGGAAGACGACGCTAGATATTTTCCGACGAGATATTTTGAAGAAGAAGCGGAGGTTCGGGGATTAATTGAAGATTATGATAATGAAATTTTTTGGCAAGAAGCGGTTGACAGATTCGGCGATCGGGATTTTATAAAAAAATACGGTAGAGAAGAAATTGAAAAAATGGATCGCGACGAGCGATTTATTAAGATTATGGAATGTCAGGAAAAATACGAGAAAGAATTTGAGGAGAATGGAATTGAGAGGATGGAGATTAAAGAATAAAATATGGCGATAATAAATACTAAAACAATTCCGAAAGAATGGAAAAAGGTAAGACTTGGCGATGTTTGTAATTTTATTAACGGTAAAACACCCTTGCGTTCAAGGAGTGAATATTGGCAGAATGGTAATATTCCATGGTTTACAGTTGACGATATAAGAACGCAAGGCAGAATAATTACAAAAACTAATCAGTTAATTAGTGAAATTGGTTTGAAGGAGTCAGGTTTAAAGATTGTGCCAAAAGATACTTTATTATTATGTTGTACTGCTTCAATCGGTGAATACGCTTTTACAAAAATAGAATTAACAACCAATCAGCAATTTAATGCCTTGGTTTCAAAAGATAAAAATAAATTGTCGCCATATTATCTTTACGCAATAGCACCGATATTGAAGAAACAATTAGAAAATATAATGGGAACGACAACTTTTGGATTTGTTAGTTTAGGTAAACTAGGATTGATTGAAATATTTTTACCGTCGCTTAACGAACAAACTAAAATTTCAGAAATTTTATCAGAAGTTGATAACAAAATTAATATTAATAAACAAATTAAAAATAAACTTGCCGAACTTAAAAAAGGCCTGATGCGGGATCTTTTAAGCGGGAGGGTGAGAACTGAAGTATGAAAAAGGCGGTAAAATACACAAAACAAATGCATGAATATCTGGCTGGCCGTTTATTGCAGGAAGTATTTAGGGTAACGGGATGGGTGAAAGAAGATGCGGGTACTATAGATGAATTGCTTGAAGAGGCAAAAAATAAATTGACAGATTATCAGATTAAAATCGTGGAAAATCGGGCGCGGCGGATGAAAAATGAATATGGGGAATGGCAGTTGGAAACATCGCGGAAACAACATTGGGACGAATTGGGAGATGATGACGAAGATTATGATTACGGCGATGACGATTTTATAAAATTTGATGTTGATTATAACTATAAATTTTATGAAATTTGGAAATTGGCCGTAGCTAAAAGGCAAACTGTCAAATTGAAATATGATTCAACCACTTCTGGCGTGTCCGACCGCTTGGTTGATCCGTATAAATCAAGCGCGCCCTACGGTGAAGGTTATTGCCATAAGCGCAAAGAGGTGCGGAAATTTCGATTTGATCGGGTTATAGACATTGAAATGACCGATAAAAAATTTGAAAAGCCAAAATAGAATGGTTGCAATAACGTTTTGTTGATATTAGCAAAACGATAAGTATCGTTTTGCTGAAGTCGGGAAAACGATAATAATCTATGAAATTCAACGAACAATACACAGTAGAAAATTATGTCATTGAATTCTTAAGCGGAGTTAATCCGAGCGGTTTTAATAAGGGAATGGATTCCCGCCTGCGCGGGAATGACAAAATCGGACTGGGATATGAATATATAAAACCGCAGGACTTCGCCGCCTGGCGGCAGTTTGAGAGTGAATTTTTAATTATTCCACAACTGCTTAAGGCGGTGATGAAAATTAATAATATCGGCGAAGAAGAAGCGCAAAATGTGGTTAGGGAAATTAAAAAGATTGATAATAATGAAGATTTTTTAGAATTGATGAGAAGCGGAGTTAATTTAGTGGATCAAAAAACCAGGCATAAGCGAGATTACAAAGTAGTCGATTTTGAAAATATTGAAAATAATTTATTTGTTATTACCAATCAATTTTACTTTGAAGGCAATTCGGAAAATATCAGGCCGGATATTTTAGTTTTTTTAAACGGCCTGCCGATCGTTGATATAGAAGTTAAAAGTCCGACGGCCGGAAGCTCGGTTTCTTACGAGAACGCCATTGATCAATTAAAACGGTATGAAAAAAATGCTTTAAAATTATTTTTGCCTAACTGCTTTAATATTGCCACCGATGGCCTAAAAACAGTTTATGGTGTAACTTACTCGCCCAAGCAGTATTTTTTTGAATGGAAGGGCGATGAATTAGCGGAAAAGGCCGGCAGTGAATTAGAAATGACTTTGACCGCCTTGCTTAAAAAAGAAAATATTTTGGATATTATTAAAAATTATATTGTTTTTGAAAAAGCCAAGGATCAAACATTAAAAAAGATCTGCCGTTATCAGCAAATGAGAGCGGCTAACAAGATTATAGAGAGAGTGCGAGAAGGTAAAATTAAAAAAGGCTTAATTTGGCATACGCAAGGCAGCGGCAAAAGCTTAACCATGTTTTTTACCGCCTGGAAACTGCGCTTCGCCAAAGAATTAAAAAATCCCAAAGTTTTTATTTTAGTTGATAGAAATGATTTAGACGATCAGATTTCTGATACTTTTTTAAGTTGCGGCGGCCAAAATATTATTCCGGTTACTTCAAAAAGAGATTTGGCAAAAAAAATAATGTCGGATGAGCGAGGCATCTTTATTTCCACCATTCAAAAATTTAACGACTTGCCGGCCAATATTGATAACCCAAGCGAGAATATTATCGTTTTGTGCGACGAGGGGCATCGAGGCAACGAAGGGTTCGCTTCAATCAATCTAAGAAGTTCAATGAAGAATGCTTTTTTCTTCGGCTTTACCGGCACGCCGGTTGATAAATTAATTTTGAATACCCATCGCAATTTCGGCGAAGAGGGCGAGCGCTACCTAGACTATTATTCTATTCAGCAATCCATAGAAGATGGAGCAACCTTGCCGGTTACTTATGAAGCCCGGCTTTCTAAATTTTTTATTGATGAAGAAAAAATTGATCAGCAATTTAATGCCATAACCAACGATTTAAATCAAGCGCAAAAAGATTATTTAGCTAAAAAGTATGGTAAAAAGGAAGCCATCGTTAAATTGGAAAAAAGAATGCGCGCGGTTATCCAGGATATTGTTGAACATTATAAGTTATATGTTTTGCCAAACGGATTCAAGGCGCAAATCGTTTGCTATGATCGAGAAGCTACGGCTAAATATAAGCAGTTATTAGACGAATTGGCGCCGCCAGAATGGTCAGAGGTAGTTTATTCTCCCGGAGACCCGAATAGCGACAGCGATGATTTAAAAGTTTATAATACCAACAAAAGACAGCGCGATAAAATAATAAATAATTTTAAAAGCACGGAACATCCACTTAAATTTTTACTGGTTTGCGATATGCTTCTAACCGGCTTTGACGCGCCGATTGAGCAAGTGATGTATTTAGATAAGCAATTACGCGACCATAATTTGCTTCAGGCGATCGCCCGAACCAACCGAGTTTATCCGAATAAAGGCTGCGGTAAAATTATTGATTATTACGGCATAACCAGAAATTTAGAAGCGGCCTTAAATTTTGATGAAAGCATAGTGGATTCGGCCATGATTAACATTGATAAAGTAAAAGAGCATTTTGTTGAAACTTTAAATGATATATTAAGAATATTCGCCGGAGTTAATTTTGAAGACCCGTCAATAGAAAATTTGCGCCGCTGTTTAAAAATATTTATTGATAATACGGAAAAACAAAACTTTTTTCAAGATAAATACAATAAATTAAAACTGTTTTTTGAAATTTTATCACCGGATTCATTTTTAAAACAGCATTTAAGGCAGTTTGAATGGATTACTAGCTTTTACTTGGCCTTTGTCAAAGAATTTAAAGAAGATGAAACTTTGCGCGACGCGCATCTTTTAGCTGATTACGGCGGTAAATTAAAAAATCTAATTCAAGAAAAAATAGACTATGAAGGTATAACTAAGAATTTCAGAGAGCTTAAAGTTAATGATTTATATGTTTTGGAAAGATTAAAAAAAATGGACGATGAAGAAAAGGCTTTAAACTTGGAAAAAATGCTGAAACGGGAAATTTCCATTAACCTTGATACTAACCCGGCGTTTAAGAAATTCAGCGAGCGATTAACCGCGATTAAAAAAGAATTTGAACAGCAGCAGATTGATTTAGCCGAAAGGATAAAAAAATATTATGAATTGTTGAAAGAAATTAAAGGTAAAAATGAAGAAGCGAGCGGGCTAGGCTTTACTTTGGGAGAATATGGATTATACGCGATATCGGAAGAATTTATTGCCAATTATAAAGAGCCGATAGTAAAAGATTTCATTAGGGAGATGTCTTTTAAATTGTCAAAAATTTTAGATAAAGAATGGCAGGAATCATCCAAAAGGGATTATTTTTTGAAAGAAATTAAACGAACCATTCAAGAGCTAGTGTTAAAAGAATATAAGGATAAAATAAAAGTTAATGATTTCTCAAAATATCTAAATAGAATGGTGGATATAATTATTAAGAAGTTTTAATATGAAAAGAAAAATTTTTCTTCATAATCAAGAAATTGAATATAAATTAAAAAAGAGCAAGCGAGCCAAAAGACTGAGAATCGCGGTATATTGCGATACTAGCGTAGTTGTTACCTTGCCTTATGGCATAAAAGAAAATATAGTTGAAAAATTTTTAAGCGCGAAAGCCGCCTGGCTCTTAGATAAAATTTTGTATTTTAAAAAATATGGGAAATTAATTTTTATTAAGGGTGGTAAAAGAGAATATTTGAAAAACAAAGAGGCCGCCTTAAATTTAGTGGAGGAAAGAACCAGCTATTTTAATAAAATTTATAAATTAAAATTTAACGCGATTACGATTAAAAGGCAGAAAACCAGATGGGGGAGCTGTTCAAAAAAGGGCAATCTAAATTATAATTATAAAATTTTATTTTTACCCAAGCATATCGCCGATTATATAATCGTTCATGAATTATGCCATTTAAAAGAATTTAATCATTCTAGAAAATTTTGGAATCTAGTCGCCAAAGCAGTACCTAGCTATTTAGAAATAAAAAAAGAGCTTGAGCATAGGAATTAAGTTTTTATTGACTTTCCGCCAGTTTTAATCTAAAATACTAGTATAATTATCTTAACTATTCCCAATGAGAAGAGTTTATCACAAACCAAGACCGGATTTTGAAGAAAAAAGATTTAAAGTTAATCAGCAAATCCGCGTGCCGGAGGTTTTTTTAATTGATGAAAACGGCCAAAGCATCGGCGTCATGCCTACGGCTAAGGCTTTAGCCATGGCGTTAGAAGTCGGCATGGATGTAGTCGAAGTCAATCCGAAAGTCCAGCCGCCGGTGGTTAAAATTATCGATTACGGGCAATTTAAATATAAAAAAGAAAAAGAAGCGCAAAAGCAGAAAGTTAAGCAAAAAAAAGTGGAAATTAAGGGCATTCGCCTGTCGGTGAGGATCAGCCAGCACGATTTTGACGTCAGGGTCGAGCAGGCTAAGAAATTTTTGGAGCGAGGCGATAAGTTAAAACTGGAGTTAATCTTAAAAGGCCGGGAGCGCCAGCATCCGGAAAAAGCTGAAGAAATTATGAAGAAATTCTATCGTTTGCTTAAGGAAACGCCGGGTTTAAACATGGAAATTGAGCAGGGCTTGACAAAACAGGGAGGAAGGTTTAATATAATAGTAATAAATAAACGATAACCGGGAATATGAAAACCAGGTTTTAAGACCTGGTTTTTATATCATTAATCACAATATGCCGAAAATTAAGACTCATAAAGCCACAGTCAAACGTTTTAAAATAACCAGAAATAATAAAATTATAAAAAGAAAATGCGGACAGGATCATTTTAATTCGCGCGAATCCGGCGTGACAACGAGGAGTAAGCGCCGAGATATCGGCATTGCCGATACTGAATATAAAATAATCAGGCAGTTAATGCCGTATAACTAATAAAATCACAAATTCCAAATCACAAACAAATACAAAATCCTAAATTACAAATTCTAAACATCAGTAGTTCGCAGTATTAATTTGATTATTTGAGTTTGTTTGTAATTTGTGACTTGTAATTTGGAATTTTAAATAACGATATGCCAAGAGTAAAGAGAGCAAAAATCCATCTTAAGAAAAGAAGAAATCTGCTTAAAAGAGCTAAAGGTTATAAATGGGGCAGAAAGAATTTAATGCGCCGGGCGTCCGAGGCCGTAATTAAGGCCGGAGTTAACGCTTATTTTGATCGCAAGATAAAGAAACGCGATTTTCGCGGTTTATGGCAGATTAAAATCAGCGCTTTTACTAAAGAGCACGGTTTATCTTATTCTAAATTTATACATCTTTTGAAAGTAAATAAAATTGAATTAGATAGAAAAGTTTTAGCTGATTTAGCCGTTAATAATAAAATCGTTTTGGCTAAAATTTTAGAACAGCTTAACCCGGTTAAATAATTTATTTTGTTTTATAATCTCATGAGAAGCCTGCAAATAGCTCAAATTATCATAGCGGTTTCCTTAATGTTGGCGATTCTCCTTCAGAATCGCGGCGTTGGTTTGTCAGGAATTTTTGGCGGCAGCGGCAATGTTTATCGAACCAAGCGCGGTATAGAAAAAAAATTGTTTATTTTGACCATAATTTTAGGTGTTTTGTTTTTTTCGATCTCATTAGCCGTTATGTTATTATATAAGGGCTAAACGCTTAGACAGACTCGCCGCCGTAAATGGCCGTCAGAAAAATTAAAGGAGGACATTTTTAAATAAATTTTATTATACAATTTGTCGCCGCTTAGGGCGATAAATGATCCGCTTAGCCGGACTCAGGTTAATTTGAATGGAAGATAAATCAGCGGTTAACCTTTATTTCAAAAGTGAAGAAATTAATTTATAAAACGGTTATTTTTTTTAATAAGCTGAAAAAATCTTTTTTTAGCCTGGGTTTATTTTTTAAGCGCGTTAAGCCAGGCTTTAAAAATATTCAACAGCAAAATGAGCTGGATAAAAAATTAGTTTTTTCTTTAGCCAAATCGAGATGGCCAAGCTTTAATCAGCTTAAGTATGTTAAAAAATATTTAAATCAGCCGGAACGATTAATAATCTCAGTTTGTTTCTTAATTATTTTTTTGAGCGCTTCGTTTTTAACGATTAATTTTTATAGAAATCATTTAGAGGTAATTCCGCTCTCCGGCGGAGAATATATTGAGGGGGCGGTCGGTTCGATAAAATATATTAATCCGTTATATTCAATCTTTTCTGACGTTGATAGCGATATTACCAGCTTGGTTTATTCGTCATTGTTCAAACGAGGAGAAAATGCCCAATTAGTTAACGATTTGGTGAAAAGTTATGAAATTAGCCAGGACGGAAAAACTTATATTATAAAGATTAAACCCAATATTGAGTGGCATAACGGCGGATATCTAACCGTTGATGATATAATTTTTACTTTTGAAGCCATTAAAAATTCTCGATATCAATCTCCTTTGCGCGCGAGTTTCGTAGGCGTGGAGATTGAAAAGTTTGACGATCAAACTATCAAATTTGATTTAGCCGAGCCTTATGCCGCCTTTCTAGATCTTTTGACCTTTGGTATTTTACCCCAGGTTTCCTGGCAACAGATCGAACCAGCCTCTGCCAGTCTCGCGGAATTAAATTTAAAACCGATCGGTTCGGGAAGTTATAAATTTAAATCATTGGTTAAAGATAAGTCAGGCAACATAAAAACTTATAATTTAACTCGCAATGCTAATTATTACGATTCGCCGCCGTATATCAACACCATAAGTTTTAAAATTTTCGGCAATACTTCCGAATTAATTTCCGCGCTTAATAATAATTTAATCGGCGGCATAAGCTATTTGCCGGAACAATCAAAAAGCGACGTGGTGGCGCAAAATTCTTTAAATTTTTACCGCTTGAGCCTGCCCAAGCTGTCGGCCATATTTTTTAATACTAAAGCCAGTTTATTTTTAATGGATAAAAGGGTGCGCCAAGCCTTGGCTTACGCGATTGATAAAAACGAAATAGTAAGCGAGGTTATGGGGGGTAACGCCCGGGTGATTGATTCCCCGGTTTTGCCGGAGAGTTTCGCTTATAACAATAACGCCAAAAAATACAACTATGATGTTGCCAGTTCAAGCCGATTATTGAAAGAAGCCGGCTGGAAAATCACGGAAATTAAAATCGAAGACATAGATAAAGCCAAGGAAGATTTAACTTCCACGGACGAAGCTGTAAAAAAGGCAGCTCAAGCCAAAATTGATATGGGCGTCGGGCGATGGCTTATGAAAGACAATAATTATTTAAGTTTGGAACTAAATACGGTTGATAATCCTGAATACGGCCAGACCGCCGGATTAATAGCCGAATTTTGGCGCCAGGTAAATGTCAAAGTCAGAATTAACTTAGTGCCGGCCAACCAAATTCAGACCGATGTTATTAAAACCAGAAATTTTACCGCCCTGCTCTATGGCGAAATTACCGGCGCCGACCCCGATCCTTACGCTTTCTGGCATTCATCGCAAATCGGACCGACCGGTTTGAATCTTGCCGATTATAATAATAAAGAAGTCGATAAGCTTTTGGAAGAAGGGCGTTTAACCAATGATCTTAAGGCGCGCAAGGAAAAATATCAGAAGTTTCAAGAAATTTTAGCCGAAGATGAACCCGCCATATTTCTTTACAGCCCCGGCTACACTTACGTGCAATCTAAAAATATTAAGGGGTTTAATGTAAAAAGCATTATTTCTCCGAGCGATCGCTTTGCCGATGTTAACCAATGGTATATGAAGACGGGAAAAAAAATTGCTTGGTGATTGAACTCGCAACTCGCAACTCACGGCTAACAGCTCGTGCAGCTCTGCATTTTGAACTATGAGCTATGAGCAATGAGTTATGAGAAAAGGCCGAAGTGGTGGAATTGGTAGACACACAGCGTTCAGAGCGCTGCGGGAGCAATCCCATGGAGGTTCGAGTCCTCTCTTCGGCACAAATAAGCAAGCCCCGTTTTCCTTTTAGGCGCCGAGGCAAGCACCGAGGCGCTTCAAATCCCACCTTCGGCACACTTAATTAAAACTCTCACTCGCGAACAACTAAAAAGAGTCAAATAATTTAATAATAAACGACTTACTAAATTAAAAGTTCGTGAGATTGCTTTTCCGCCTTGAGCGGATCGCAATGACAGTTAATAAACATATGATCACAAAGTACAAATCAAAAGCCAGAAGGCAAGCTAACGCCGCGGCCAGGCCGAACGAAGAGCTCGCCGACAAGCATTTAGAACCGCACGCGGTTAAAACCGCCTCGGCAGTCCACACGGCTCATGCCGTTCATTCGGAAGACAAGTTAAAAATCATGGTTTTAGGCGGCTTGGAAGAAGTCGGCCGAAACATGACGGTTTTTCAGTATGACAAAGAAATAATTATCGTAGACATGGGTCTGCAATTTCCCGAAGAAGATATGCCCGGTATAGATTACATTATTCCTAATGTCGGTTATCTAGAAGACAAAACCGAGATGATAAAAGGCGTGATTATTACCCATGGCCATTATGACCATATTGGCGGTATACCACATTTAATGGGAAAATTAGGCAATCCGCCCATCTTTATGGGCAAGTTAACCGCCGGCATAGTCAGAAAAAGAGTCGAAGAATTCGATAAATGCCCGAAACTGAATATTCAAGAAATAAACGAAGACACAAAGTTGCAATTAGGCAAAAGTTTTCGAGTGGAAACCTTAAGAGTAAATCATTCCATCCCGGATTGTTTCGCGGTGATTATTCATACACCGGTTGGCACGGTTATTCATACCGGCGATTTTAAGATAGATTATTCTCCGGTTAATGATAAACCGGCCGATTTAAATCGCATCGCGCAAATCGGCGGCAAGGGAGTTTTGCTTTTAATGTCAGATTCAACCGACGCCACCCACCCGGGCTACCAAATTTCCGAATCTTCTATCGGTGATGAAATGGGAAAAATTTTTGATAAGCTTGAGGGCAGAATAATCATCGGCACTTTCGCTTCCCAGTTAAGCCGCGTGCAGAAACTCTTTGATTTAGGGGAAAGATTCGGCCGCCGGATAAATTTGCAGGGCCGAAGCATGAATGACAACGTAGAAATCGCCCATCAGATCGGCTACCTTAAATTTAATCCGAGAATTTTGGTTGAAGATCATGAATTAAACCGTTTGCCGGATAATAAAGTTATGATTATCGGCACCGGCGCGCAAGGCGAATCAAATGCTTTCTTAATGCGGGTGGTTAACGGCGAACATCGCAGTATTAGCTTAAAGGCGGGCGATACGGTAATCTTTTCTTCCTCGGTTATTCCGGGTAATGAACGGACCATTCAAACTTTAAGAGACGTCATAGTCAGGCAAGGCGCCAAAGTCATAAATTATCAGATGATGGATGTGCATGCCGGCGGCCATGCCAAGCAGGAAGATTTGAAATTAATGATGAGGCTTATAAAGCCCGAATATTTTATGCCGATTGAAGCCAACCACTACATGCTGCAGGCGCACGCCGAATTGGCCGAGCAGGTTGGCATTCCCAAAGAGAAAATTTTTGTGGCCGATAACGGACAGATTATTGAATTTCATAAAGCCGTGGGCGGCGAGACAATCGGTAAATTAACCAAGGACAAAGTTATCACTGATTATGTCATGGTTGACGGCTTAGGGGTAGGCGATATTTCTAATATTGTGCTTAGAGACAGGCGCGTTATGTCCGAAGACGGTATGATTGTCATAATCGCCACCATTGATTCAAAAACCGGCGATATTATCGGCAACCCGGATATCATTTCCCGCGGTTTCGTCTATATGAAAGAAAATAAAGAACTGATTCAAAAGACCAGAATGAAAGTGAAAAAAATCGTTAAAGATCATAATCCGCATACGCAGGCGGACGATGATTATATCAAGAACAAAATTAGAAATGATATTGGACAGTTTCTCTTCGGCCAAACGAAACGCCGGCCCATGGTTTTACCGGTCGTGATTAAGGTGTAATTTTTTCTGTCATTCCCGAAGCCGGAGGCTGTCGGGAATCCAGGGGCTAAATGTGCCGTTTTTGTTTGTAGCGCATATTTAGCGAGTGAATATTTTATTAGCTCATTTTTTATTTATATTATTTCTGCTGACCTCTCCTGGATTCCCGCCTGCGCGGGAATGACAAGAGTGAAAAAGAGAAGGCATTTGTTTGTCTTCTTTTTTTATTGTAAAAAATAAAAAAAACCGCGCGGCGAACCGGGCGGTTTGTGATTATTGAATGTGCAATTCGGTCACCCTGCGGAAATGGTCACCTTTGATAGCCATCTCCACAGCCATTGGAAATAAGCGCGGCCGGCGTAAAAATGCCCAGGATAGTAGAGCCCAGAAATGCCAGCGGCCGCTCCGCCTAAACCCTAGATGCCAGCAAGCGCGGAATACGGCCAAAACGCGCTGGAAATTGACCGGCTGGTGATTCTTGGTAATTTTGTAATCGCTAAGGAATACTCGCACTCGCCGGTAGTAGTTAGATGGTGAGTACAAATATTTCATCAGGCGGCGGTAACCGTCGCGCAACTTGTCGATGCCCATGAGCGGAATAATATTTGTGGTGCCATCGGTGTTGTCGCCCGAGATTTCGCCGGTCAATCGGTTGGCTCGGTTGAGCCGTTGCCAGAGCCTTGTGCCATATGGCGCGTTGAGCATTCCCACCATGGCGGTGGTAATTCCACTTTTCATAATAAAGTCGGCCAAACATTGGAAAATCGTGGCATCATCAGAATCGAAGCCGACTATGAAACCGGCCTGCACTTGCAAACCGGCTCGCTGCAGCTTTTTAACATCTGCTAGCATGTCGCGTTTTTGATTTTGCGCTTTTCCGCATTCCTCTAACGCTTCTTGATTTGGCGTTTCAATGCCGACGAAAACCGCGTCAAACCCGGCTTCGACCATCATTTTAATCAGCTCTTCGTCATCCGCCAAGTTGATTGAGGCTTCGGTGAAGAAGGCAAGGCGGTTGGTTCTTTCTTGCCAGGCGATAAGCGCGGGCAAGAGTTCTTTTTTCAGGCGGTGTCTATTGCCGATGAAGTTGTCATCAACAAAGAAGACGCTGCCTCGCCAGCCAGCCGCCAGTAAGCTATCGAGTTCGGCGATCATCTGTCTGGCGGTTTTAATCCTCGGTTTATGGCCGAAGAGCATGGTGACATCGCAGAAGTCGCAGCCAAACGGACAGCCGCGCGAATATTGCACAGCCATAGTGGCATAAGCGTTTATATCCAAGAGGTCCCAGCGTGGAATTGGGGTTTTCTCCATATCCGAAAATTCGCTGGAACTATAAACGCGTTGAAGCACGCCTTGTTTCCGGTCCGCCAGAAAAAGCGGCAAGGTGATTTCGGCTTCGTTAAGCACAAAGTAATTGACTTCTGGAAATGATTCATAGTCCGAAGTAAACAGCGGGCCGCCGGCCACGATTTCTTTTCTAGCCAGGCAACAACGACCGATCAATTTCTTGGCCGACGATTTTTGAGCGGCCATGGCGCTGATAAACACGAGGTCTGCCCAAGCCAGAGTTGCTTCGGTTAATTGGCAGACGTTTAAGTCGATGAGCTTTGTTTCCCAATGCTTGGGCAACATGGCCGCGACGGTGATTAGGCCGAGCGGCGGTAAAGAGGCTCTCTTGCGAATAAAGCGTAGAGCATACTTAAAGCTCCAGAAGGTATCGGGAAATTCGGGATAAAGTAACAGGATTTTCATGATTATTCCTTGGGTTTGAGGTTTTTGAAAGAGCTTGAAACGCCAGTTTTTTAAAACAGACGCAATTCGGACAAATTTGAAACATTCAAATTAATTCCCCTCCGTTAATATAGTTTTATCACTCTTCGAAGAAAAAGGGTAGGGGTAAGATAAAGAGCAGTTTTTTTTGGCTTAAAAAATCTATAATTTAGGTAAAGGATAAACCAATTAGGTTGATCCATGTTTATTTAAAAGATTTTTTATGCCTCTATATATATCGCCGATATTTATCCTTTAGAGAATAAGATAAGATATACGATTCAGGTGGTTTACAAAGAGTTGTCCGACCAAGAAGCCAAGAAGATTCATCTATCGGCGTTTAATTTGTAAAATTGTGTTTGTCATTCCGGCCTCCGCCAGCTGGCGGAGAGCCTGCCGCTGGCAGGCGAAGCCGGAATCCAGGGGTTAAATGTACAACCAAAGTCAATAATATAGGTTTATCAAATAAATACTCTCTTGGCTCATTCTTTTATTTTTTTATTTTTACTGTTTTCCCCTGGATGCCGGGTCGGAGCCCGGCATGACAAGAAAAAAAGAGCCCTGCCTTAGACAAAAAGTCAAAAGACAGGGCTTGGTGTTTAAAGGGCGGGTCAGCCCCTGGGCAGTTCGGGGAATTCGACCGGTTTGTTGGGCGCGCCGCTGCTGACTGGCGCGGTCGGTTCGGCTTTATCTTTTGGGGTAAGCAAATTTTTTGCAGCAGCTGTTGCCGCGAGCCGAGTTTCCGCCGTAGTTACTTCCGCGAACCGTGTTTCGGGCGGAATTATGGGGTTGCCGGTCGATGTCGGCCTTGGAGGCAGGCTGATGCGCACAGTTTCTTTCTTCGGGTTTACCTTGGGAGGCGCGGGCGCAGGATTCAAGGCCGTAGCTGCCTTCAATCCTGGAATGTCATACATGGGGTTGGGTTCGCCCGGCATGGACAGTTGAAACTCCGGGCAGACCGTTTTTTCGGCTTGGTACAAGGCTGCCGCTGCCAGGTCAACGCCCTTGATAAACTGGACAGAGGTGGAAAGAATGGCGGTCACCAGGGCGCGATCTTGCTTCCTGGCGGCGAACCATTCATGCTCGATGATGAGTACGGTTTCTTCCGGATTCAATCCGAGGATGCGCCTGGCTCCGAGCTGGTGATCCAGCCAATCCACTTGGCGCCGAGCGGCCATGTTGGCCGGGTCGTAATGGACCAAACCGGGCAAGCCGTGGTTCGCCGTCATGACGCCCCAGGCGTTGCATTGCTTTTTCGGATCCGGGTCAGGTTGGCCATCATGTCGGTCGCCACGGAGAACGGTTTGGCCTCGGTAATTCCAGACCGCCAGTTTCGCCGGATCAGACACCTGATCTTTGACGTGAAAACGGTTGACGACGAAAGGTAGGCCGGCGGCGGCCATGGCGGCGAACGAACCGTGATGAGAGGAGCCCATCAGAATGTCGTGTGACTCGTCGTAGGTAACGCGGAAGACGTCTTCGACGCCGTGTTTTTGGCAGATCCTGTAGAGAGCGATCCACATGCCTGGGCAATAGGCGATGTTGTTGATGTAGGTGTCCGTGGTATTCCAGCCGGGCATGGGGCAGGGTTCAACCCAGTAGGTGAGACCCAGCGTCTTGAACTCCAAGAACAGGGGAATCACCCGCTTTTCGAACAGGGCCAATTGCTGATCCATGTCCATGGTGATGTCGCGGCCGATGAAGCCGGCTACTCCTTCGCAGCCGGCCGGACGCAGTTTCTTCGCCGCCCGAGCCGCTTTGAGCAGGTGATCGTGGATCTTTTTGCGGATGATGCCGTCGTGATGAAGAAGGTTCTCGAACACGCCGAGGTCGAAGATCCGTACTCCGGTCCCATAGGACTTGTCATTGATGATTTCGGCGTCGGCGTCGGAAAGTTCTTGCCTGAGGGGCAGGTGATCCGCCACCGGGTCGAGCATGGCTTCGGCCGGCATGTAAGAATCTGCCGGGTGCAGGGCGGCGGCGAGTTGGATGCCGTCGCAACCGATTTCTCGAGCCAGATCAAGCCACCTCACGACCGGCAGAAGCGGCTCTTTGTTCTGCTCGTCGCGCGAGACGATTTCTTGCAGGGCGGCGGTTAGGACCGCCACTCTCATCAATTTTGGTTTTTTCATGTGCTTTTTATGTTTGTTTGTGTTTTTAGGCATTTTGATTTTTAATCAGAGAATCATGCCCGCGAATTCTCTGTCTTATACAACAAAGCTGGAAAGATTTTAGTCTATTCCAATCCTGTATGTTAACCGCACCTTATCATAAATTGCTTGAATTCGTCAAGAGTTAGCTAAAATTAAAAGCAAAGACGCATAATATGCGTCTTTGTTAAAATATTTTGAGTTGTCAGTCAAGAAGCTTATTTCGTAATAATTCTGTCGATGATGCCGTACTTTCTGGCTTCTTCGGTACTCATAAAATTATCTCGGTCAGTATCTTTTTCAATCGTTGAGATGGGTTGGCCGGTATGCTTAGCCAGTATTTTATTTAATTTTTCTCTGGTTCTTAAAATATGTTCAGAGTGGATTTTTATATCTGAAGCCTGGCCTTCGAAACCGCCCATGACTTGATGAATTAAAATTTCCGAATTGGGTAGAGAAAATCTCTTGCCCGCTTTGCCCGAGGCTAAGAGCACCGCTCCCATGGAAGCGGCTAGACCCAAGCAAATTGTGGAAACATCGCATTTAACATATTGCATGGTATCGTAAATCGCCAAGCCGGCGGTAACCGAGCCGCCCGGAGTATTAATGTAAAATTTGATGTCCTTATCTTTATTTTCAGCGTCCAAGAATAAAAACTGGGCGATCACGATATTCGCCACATGGTCGGTAATCGGCTCGCCTAAAAAAATAATGCGATCTTTTAAGAGGCGGGAGTAGATATCATAAGCCCGTTCGACTTGGCCTGATTTCTCAATAACGGTTGGAATTAATGGCATATGGTTGAAGTTAGAATTATGAATTAAGAATTATGAATGAATTTTAGACGAATTAAGTTTTTGTGTCAATTAATTTCTCAACTCTTAGCTCGTAACTTGTAACTCAAAATGCGAAAATTATTAGTTACGAGTTGTGAGTTGCGAGTTATGAGATTTAAACTATTTTCCACCCGCTTTCAGTTTTTTTCAGTTTACCGTCAACCGTAAATCCGGCCGCCTTAGTATGTCCGCCGCCGCCTAAGGAGGTAGCCAGGCGAGCAACGTTAATTTTCGGTTTGACGGCTCTTAAACTGCCTTTGATTTTTCCGTCCGGCATTTCTCTAAGGAGCATGATGGCGTTAACGCCATTTAAGTTGCTTAAGAATCCGGCCATGCCGTCCAGTTCTTCTTCGCTTATCTCCTCCGGCACATCTTGATTTTCTAGAATAGTAAAACCGATATTATATTCCGGATTTATTTTAAGCCGTGATAGGGCTATGCCCCAAGCCTTCATAGAAGCCACACTCTTATTGCGCCAGGTATTTTCCATAATTTGCGGCAGGCGAGCGCCGGCGGAGAGCATGGCCGAAGAGATATTAACGGTTTCGGGAGAAGTCGAAGGATAAAGAAAATTGCCGGTATCGGTTAGAATCCCGGTTAGGACGCAATCAGCCAGATTTTTACTGATTTTTATTTTGTTGGCTTTTAGAAAGGCATAAAGAATTTCCGTGGTGGCGGCCGCGCGATCGTCACGGATTTCTAAATCGGCGTAGTTTTCGGTTTTAGGATGATGGTCGATTTCTATAACCAGCTGGCCGGCGCGCCTGCTTAATATTTCATTTTCCAGTTTAGTGCGTTTAACCGAGCCGCAGTCCAAGACGATGATTAAATCAAAATCAAATTTGTCATAATTATTTTTAAATTCATCGAGATGAGGCAGAAATTCGTGCTGATAATTAACTCGGCTATGGCAGTAAAGCCAATAGTTTTTTCCGGCCTGCCGGGCGACTTCCGCCATTAAACAAACCGAGGCTACCGCGTCGCCATCGGGGTTTTCATGAGTGGCGATTAAAATGCTTTTTGAATTTTTTATTAAGTTATAAGCTTTAATGAAAAGTGAGTTTTCCATAGTTAATCTAATTTTTCTTCTTTAATTTGTTTTAGCACCGCTTCAATTTTAGCCGCTTCGCTTTCGGTGCTATCAAATACCCAATTGAATTTTGGAATCTGTCTGATTTTTAAGCGGTTTCTTAAAGTCCGGCTGAATTGGCCGGAAAGTTTATGCATTTTTCTTAAAACCGATGGTCCGAATTTTTCCGGCAGAACCGAAATCGCAACTTTAGCGTATTTTAAGTCCGGCGAGCAATTAACAAAGCAAACGGTAATTAAACCGTTTGTCAGAGGCACTTCTTTAATAATCAGGTTGGCCAACTCTTCTTTTAATTGTTCGTTTAATCGTTCGATATTTCTGGGCATAAAATATGCGTCCCCCTTAACAAGGGGGATAGAGGGGGTTTAAGAACTCGGAAGATGTGGCAAAAATATTAAATCCCCCTAGCCCCCTTTGTTAAAGGGGGTAATTATTTCTTTTTCTCCATTTTATAGAATTGTAATATATCATCAACTTTAATAACCGGTTTGCCTTCGTAGCTGATGCCGCATTCCTGATTAGTATCAACAATGTTAACATCCTGTTTTGAGCACTGCAGTTTAATCAGTTTGCCTTCGGCCAAGGTTTCTTTATCGCGCTTAACTTCAATTAACGCCTTGGCTTCGACTTTACCGTCGATAATCCGGCCGCCGACGATTTGGCTGCCTTTTTCAGTTCGAAAAATCGCCAGGACTTTCATGCGTCCCAAATCAACCCGCTCCATTTCCAACTCAATTAAGCTCGCGACTTCGGCCTTAAGGTCGTTGATTAATTCATAAATGATTTTATAGCTTTTGATTTCAACTTTCTTTTCGCGCGCTAGCTTCGCGGCCAGAGGAGTAACTTTGACGTTAAAGCCGATCAGTTTGGCGTTAGAAGCTTGGGCGCGGGTCACGTCGCCCTCGGTAATATTGCCTAATCCCTTATTAACAATTTTTATTTTAATTTCCGGAGTTTCAATTTTAGCCAGCGACCCTTCGATGGCTTCGCCTGAACCTAAAACGTCGCTCTTGATTAAGATGTTAATATTTTTGCCGTCAGCCGTTTCTGGTTTTTCTTCGGCTGGCTTCATGGCGCTTCTGTTTTGGGAATTAACTTTTCTGATTTTAACTTTTTCGCCTTCGCCTACCTGCATAATATCGCCGATGGAAGGCGCCATTTTTAAACCGATAATTTTAACCGGCATGGCCGGCTCGGCCAGGGTAATATTTTTTCCGAAATGATCTTTTAGGGCTCTAACTTTGCCATAGAGCAAGCCGTTAAAAGTTAGGGGATCGCCGACTTTAAGCCGGCCGTTTTGGATTAAAACCGTGGCCACGGGGCCTTCGCCGCGGTCAATATGCGATTCAATAATCGTGCCGCTGGCAGCAGCGTCCGGGTTAGCCTTAATATTTTTGGCTTCCATTTCCGCGGTTAGAAGCAGCATGTCCAAGAGTTCATCGATGCCGAGATTATTTTTGGCCGAAATGGGCAAACAAACGATTTTTCCGCCCCAATCTTCAGGCAGGATGTTTAATTGCTCGCCCAATTCTCTTTTTACCATATCAATATTAGCTTCGGGTTTATCGATTTTATTAATCGCCACGACAAACGGCAATTTGGCCGCTTCAATTATGCGGTAGGCCTCAACGGTTTGCGGTTTAACGCCATCATCGGCCGCTACCACTAAAATCGCGATATCGGCGATTTTTGCGCCGCGGTTTCTCATAGCGGTAAAAGCTTCGTGACCGGGCGTATCGATAAAAGTTATAACTTTATTTTTATGAGTTATCTGATAAGCGCCGATATGCTGGGTTATGCCTCCGGCTTCTCCGGCCATAACGTTAGTCTGGCGGATGGCGTCCAGGAGCTTGGTTTTACCATGGTCGACATGGCCCATAACCACGATAATCGGCGGCCTGTCTTTAAGATCAGCAGCGGTTTCTTTATCTAAGACTTTTTGCATTATATCGTTTTCGGCAATTTTGTTTTCTTCATTTTCTTCGGCTAAAATAACATTAAAACCTAAGTCAGCGCCGATAATAGCCGCAGTTTCAAAGTCAATTTTTTCGTTTAGCGAGCTGAAAATGCTGTTTTTCATGAGCTCGGAAAGGACTTTATTTACCGGCGCGCCGGTCAGAGCCGAGAAATTTCTAACCGTCACGAAGTTGGGGATTTTTATGGCTTTTTTTTCGGTAATCGGAGTAGCGTCAGCAGCGGCTGATTTTTTTTCCGCTTGTTCCTTGGCCGTGAATTGCCTGATTAAAATCGGCCATTGATTAATAATTCGGCTGGCGATTTTATTATCCACCTTTATGGCTTTTTGGCCAATATCAAAACCAAGCTGCGGCAATTTATCTCGCAACTCCTGGGTAGGAACTTTTAGAATTCTCGCTAGTTCAGTGATGTTCATGAAAGATTATTTATTTTTATTTACTAATACTACAATAATTTTAGCTAAAAGTCAAACTAAAAATTTTAAATTACAGTTTAAAATAAAAAGTTAAAATGTTATAATGAATATATGCCAAAAATTCTAAAATTCCCTCCTGATTTTTTATGGGGCGTATCTACTTCCGCCTACCAGATTGAAGGCGGGATTAGCAATGATTGGAGCGAGTGGGAGAAGTCGATTGCCGGTGAGAATGGCGCTAACCATACTTGCGGTCAGGCCTGCGATTCATATAATCGATATGAAGAAGATTTAGATTTGGTTAAAGGCTTGAACTGCGGCGCTTACAGAATGGGGCTGGAGTGGGCGCGGATAGAGCCGAAACCGGGGAAATTTGATCAAACGGAAATTGAACATTATCGAAAAGTTTTAACAGCGGCTAAAAAAAGAAATTTAAAAGTCGTCTTAACGCTCTGGCATTGGACTAATCCGATTTGGCTGGCGGCCGAAGGCGGCTGGGCCAATAAAAAAGCGGTAGAATATTTCGCGCGGTTTGTTAAATTAATAACCGGCGAGCTGGGCAGTCAGGTTGATTATTGGGTAACTATCAACGAGCCCATGGTGGCGATCGCTAACGGCTATGTAACCGGCAAATTTCCGCCTAACAAGAAGAATATTTGGCAAGCTCTAAAAGTTTATAATAATTTAGTTAAGGCGCATCAAGCAGGTTACGAGATTATTTATAAAAAATTTCCTAAGGCTCAAGTCGGTTTGACTATGCTCGCTAATTATTTTGAACCGGCGCACCGATGGAATCTAATAGAAGTTTTTTTTGCCAAAATAGCCAACCATTGTTGGAATGACCGGTTTGTGAAAAAGTTAAAGAATCAGTTTGATTTTTTAGGTTTGGATTATTATTTTCATGACCGGATTATTTGGCACCCGCCGTTTAAGAAAAATTTAAATAAAGCCACGACCGACCTGGGCTGGGAAATTTATCCGGCTGGAATTTTAGAAGTTCTAAAAAATTACAGTAAATTTAAAAAGCCTTTATTTATAATGGAAAACGGTTTGGCCGACCAGAGCGACCTAAAGAGAGCTAAATTTATTACCGACCATCTTAAGTATGTTCACGAAGCAATTAGCCAAGGCGTCGATGTCAGGGGCTATTTTTATTGGTCGCTAATAGATAATTTTGAATGGGCCGAGGGCTTTAAACCGAAGTTCGGACTTTACAGCGTTGATAGAAAAATTTTTAAGCGCCAGGCGCGGCCGAGCGCTAAGGTTTACGCGGAAATTTGTAAAAATAATGAGGTTAGGGTAAATTAAGATTAGGCGAATAAAAATGTATATTTTTTAAAATTATTTAATTATATGGCGCATAAAACAAAATTTGGTCTTTTGCCCGAAGCTAATTCAACCTTGGAAAACTCTAAAGTGGTGATTTTACCCGTGCCTTACGACGGCACTTCGACGTGGATAAAGGGCGCGGATAAAGGTCCGGAGGCCTTATTCGAAGCTTCGCAGTATCTTGAACTTTACGATATTGAAACCGATTCGGAAGTATATAAGCAGGGTATTTTTACGGCTCCGGCCGTTTTAGAAAAGAGCGAGCCGGAAAAAATGGTCGCGGCGGTTAAGCGGGCGGTCGGCGGCTACATTGATAAATTAGTGGTAACGGTCGGCGGCGAGCATTCGGTTAGCATCGGGGCCGTAAGCGCGCATCATGAAAAATATAAAAACTTGTCGGTTTTGCAATTAGACGCGCATACCGATTTGAGATCGGAATATCACGGCTCAAAATATAATCATGGCTGCGTTATGGGAAGAGTTAAAGAAACCTGTTCAATTGTGCAGGTTGGCATACGGAGCATGGGCGCTGACGAGAAACCATTTCTAGAAAAAGATCGAGTTTTTTTCGCGCATAATATATATGATAAAAATGACTGGCAGGATAAGGCTATAGCTAAATTAACCGACCAGGTTTACATCAGCATTGATTTGGATGTTTTTGATCCGTCAGTCCTGCCCTCTACCGGCACGCCCGAGCCGGGCGGCTTAAATTGGTACCAAGTTGTGGAATTTTTAAAGAAAGTTATTAAAGAAAAAAGGGTTGTGGGTTTTGATGTGGTTGAATTATGCCCGAGTGAAGACGATAAAACCTCGGATTTTCTAGCGGCTAAGCTGATTTATATTTTATTAAGTTATATTTTTTCACCCCGTTAAATAATTTTGTCAAAGGCAAAATTAGCGAGGATCGAGATTTAACGGGGTAAAAAATAATAGTATAAACTGATTTATCATTTATGTGGCTTCTTATAACCATCGGAGCTTATTTTATTAACGCCGGCGTTTACGTGGCGGATAAATTTTTATTATCCAAAAAAATTCACTCTTCAATCGCTTACGCCTTTTATGTGGGTATTTGGAGCATCTTTAACATTGGGCTTTTATTTTTTTGGCCATGGCTGCCAAACCTGCGCGAGCTGACTTTAGATTTATTGGCCGGCCTGTTATTTTTGGCAACTTTGGTTTTTTGGTATAAAGCCCTGCATCAGAGCGAAGCCTCTCGCGTGGTGCCGATTGTTGGCGCCTTAGTGCCGGTTTTTAGTTTTATTTTATCGTTTGTTTTTTTAGGCGAGACTTTAAGCCAGAAGCAATTAATCGCTTTTGTGGTCTTAATTTGCGGCGGAGTTTTAATTTCCGTTAAGCGGACAAAAGTCTATCTATATCAAAAGATTATAACCCGGGTGAGAGAAATTATCGGCGATATCATGGGCGAGATACCGGCGCGTTTTCAGCCGACCGGCCGTTTAATCGTTAATTCGGTGGCCGCGGCCGCGTTTTTCGCCGCTTATTATGTCTTAATGAAGTATATTTACATGTCTCAGCCCTTTATTGGCAGTTTTGTCTGGTCGCGGATGGGGTCTTTTTTGGGTGTATTCTTAATGCTCTTCGTTCCCGGTTGGCGGTATTTAATCTTTAAGCAGCAGAAAGGCGCGAAGACGCCAAAGAACATGCTGTTTTTTTTAGCAGTCAGGCTCTTGGCCGCCGCCGCTTTTATTATGATTAATTGGGCGATTTCTTTAGGCAACGTGGCGATCGTTAACGCTTTGCAGGGCGTGCAATATCTATTTCTATTTGTAATAATTATTTTAATCTCAAACAAGTTTCCTAAAATGCTGAATGAGCAATTGGGTGGCGGCGTGCTAATACAAAAATTAATCGGCACGTTAATGATTTGCTTGGGATTGTATCTGTTTATCGCTTAACGCTAATTGTCATTGCGGACTTGATCCGCAATCCAGGAATATATTTTATTGACTAAATTTAGATTCCGGCTCAAGGCCGGAATGACAGATAGTAAATGTTTTATTAATTTTTTTTATAACAAAAGTATGATAAACGGAGAACAAGAAATACCGCCAGGCTCATTTCGTCCGTCATTTGAAAAACTACCGAAATCAGAAATAAAGGCGAAGCCGATTGAAGCTGAACCCAGGCCGGATTTAGTGGCAAAGTACTCGTTATTCAAAGAGAATTTTAGACCAAAAGCTGATGTAGTTTATCACCCTTGTGGCGCTAATGACGTGTCTCCTTCAGCCGCTTTTCCCGATAGTCGAGTAATATATGTTGATATTGACGAAAAAGTCGTCGAAGCTTTAAAGAGGGGCGGCTTTGAAGCTCATGTTGCCTCCGCGCTGGAATTTAACCCCGGAGAGGTAGACATACTCATCATGTTAAATCCGACAATTTCACCGGATATGCCTAGCTCTCATGTTGCTGAAAATGGATTTGTCTTAAGTAACGACTATCACGGCACAGCGTCAAAATTGCGTCAAAACGGTCAATATCAGCTAAGAGCAATAATTCGGACATTTAAAGGAGGAAAATTAATACTAGACACGGAAAAGCTTGAAGACTATTGGGAAGAAATAGGCACGGAAGAAGAATTTAAAAATGCGCCATTTGACTGGGGAGCCGCTAATTATGAAACGGCTGCTCAAGCGGTAGAGTTGGTTACTGGGAAACGAGAAAATGTTCTCGCTGAATATAGAAAATTAATTGCCAAAGCACGAGAGGAGAGGAGGCAAAAAAATATTAAAACTCTACAAGAGCATCCTGAATTAGCAGGTTTTTTGGGCAATCCGGATAAAGATGATCTTTCTATTAACCATGGTGGAACACAAGCTATTTTGGTACAAAGTCTCCCAAGAAAAAAAGGTACTGTTGACGATATTTTTGTTTTTCAAAAAAGAAATTCTACGGAAACCTTAAAGAAATAAAATAAATAATAAATTCACCCTGCGCTCCCTGGCGCAGGGAACCTCTTAAGAGGGTGCAGGGGGATATCCCCCTGCGCGCGTAAGCGCAGATTTGGAATGTGGTACAATCAGGTTATGACTAGAACAGACATAA
>JAUSEG010000002.1 GCA_030650415.1 bacterium
CATACAAACTCATTATGAAACACTTTGTCCGCTTTATCCACAAGCATGAGCCCTGACGGGCTCATCTTGCGTTAGAACGGTATCCTCCCGTATTGGAGTCGGAAAGCCATTTGGGTATCATTTTGCGTTAGAGAAGACTGAATATTCTAAGTTTGCGGTAAATATGCTATCATAAACTCATAATATTTCCCATTAAAACTATGTCATAAGCCAAAAAAGCCGGTTCTGCCGGTTTAAAAAAGAAATCATTTATAACAATTTTTATATTTTTAATCCCGAGTACTCCGACAAGGTTTTTAATGTCGCCTTAACGGTTGAATTGGCCGTATTAACTAATTTTATATTTCTAAAATCATGGGCGATTTTAGTAATAACTTCATCGGCCCAGGAAGGAGTTAGAACCTTAACGCCGGAAAAGTCTATTTCAACGGCCTCGTCTTCGGGCAATCCCTTAGTCAAATATGCCGACATGGCTAAAAAGGCCTCGCGGCCAGCCGGCCTGGAAATCAAAATTTCTCCGAATTTTTTTAATTCAATGCGCATATTGATATGATATAATAGCCAAACTCCCCCTTAGATTATCGCCAGCTTCTTTAATTATCATCTTGTCGTTCAGCTCGGCTCGAGCAAGCCCCGTTATAAAAAGCAAACACATTTTTCTGTCTTTTATATTCTCTTTAACAAATTTAAGGCCATTGCCCCTTGATTCCGGCGCTCGACCGGATATCCTTTCGTTAAAAGCGGTGAAAAGAGCTTCTCCATCATTTTTTATTTTAGGTTTTACTCTTTTCAAAGTCGCCTTTAAACCCTGTCCTCTATCGGCTAAGGCTATTTTAAATTTTCCATCCGCCAGCTCATAGCCAAAAAACACGCCCATAATATCCGGCCAGCTGCCCAGGTTGTGATCAAAAGAATTATTGCCAATTTCACCGGCGATAGCGGCCATAATATAAACATCTTCTTCGCTGATTTTTCCCGTATTTAGTAAACTATTGATCATTTTATCAAGCCGAGCCTGAAAAATATCGCGAGTTTCGCAATAATATTCCGCGCCCGCGTCGGAAATATTATTCGCGTCGGCCGCAATCCACCAAAAAACTTTTTTCTCTAATTCGTCGCTCATGCCTGAAGCTTATCATATTAACCGATGATTTTCAATAAGCTGGCATTTTTTAAGTGAACGTATAATTTACTTAATAACCACTAACGGCACAAACATTTCTTCATCGCTTACCCCGCCATGGTTGCCGATGTAAATATTCCGCTTTTCTCCTAAAACAAAATCTTTCATTATATAATTCTCCTTCATTATTAAAATATAATCGCCGATTCTGTCTTTTAGCTTTTTATTCGGTTCGAATAAGCCAAAATAATGATTTTTTATTAAATCTTCGCTTTTATGCATTTCACAGCAATTTTTAAACACGGTGTTTACGTAGTTTTCAAACTGCCTGACCTTATTCGGCCTAACATAGCAATAAGCGACTCGCGGCTCCCCGGAAAGCGGCATGGCCAGAGTTTCCACGAATTTAGGATGGTCTTTTAATTCAATAATTTTGTCTTTTTCTCTGGTATTAATTAAACCATGATCGGCCGAAACGATGATTGTGGTATTTTTATTTTTTAACGACTCGGCTAATTTTTCTATTTTTTTATCTAACCCATCAAAATGTTTTTTTACTTCTTGGCTATCCGTGCCCTTTCTGTGGCTAAAATAGTCAAATTTACCCCAATAGGCAAAAACAAATTTTCGTTTTTTATTTATGCGCAGGGCTTTATTTATTTGCTTAAAAAATCCGTTGAGATCTGAAAACGCAAGTTTTTTCGCGCCTTTTTCAACTAAGCGGTTATATTCGGAATTAATGTAATCCTCATGCTTAATGGATATTGAGGTTACCTTTAAATCTGAAAAAAAACTTTTTTCGTCATAAATATCTTTATATTTTATTTTTCCTTGCTCTAATTTAAAATCTCCCGCGCGAGTGGCAAAGGGTAAAATTTTTACTACTGTCCCGATTTCTTTTAAATACATAAACCAACCGGTTAAGGCGTGCTCGGCCGGAGCCAGGCCGGTCGAATAAGCGGTCATAGCCGCGGCGGTCGTAGAGGGAAAGACGGAAGTCATTCTGCCTTTTAAATTTTTATACAAAAAACTTTCCCGGCCATGTTTCATAAGATAATTATAGCCGAGTCCGTCAATAATAATTAAAATAATATTTTTATCGTAAATATCGAGATCCTCAAACGGTTCGTAATTAGACTTTCCGTTAAAACATTTTTTAATTGAAGCCATCAAATTAACTATGCTGCCATTTTTATAATTTGGTTTGTTCATGTTTTTTCTTATTTTCGTCTTAATTAATTTCAGCTTAGAACTTTATTCTCAATAAGTCCAAAGAGTCTTTAAACCCTGATTTATATGTCGGATTTCTGTAGCTAGATCTGCCAGGTTGCGCGAAGTTGCAAAGGTGTTTTTCCACTTTTATCAAAGCTTTTTTTCAAGAACAATTTGATCATCCCACCCTTTAACCCTGGCCTTTTTATAAAAAATTCGTTCAAACCCATTTTTGTAATAAAAAGAACGAGTTATCTTATATGGTTCGTAAGCTTCTTCGTCTGGCAAAGTTTCAACTTCAATTGAATGAAAACCGAATCTTTTGCCCTCAGCTTCCAGCCAGGCTAATAGCTTTTGCCCAACGCCTTTTCTTTGAAACTCTTTTTTTACGCCCATCCACATTAATAATATTTTACCGCTATATGATGTGTAGCAGAGAAATCCTGAAAGCTTGCCATTTTCTTTTGCCACGATCAAATTATTCAATTCGAAATCAACCCGCATATTTTTCAATCCTTGTTCATTAAACCATTCTTTCAAATTAGCGGCAACTTTCATTGCTTCTTCTTTATCTTTTTTTATTGCCTTGGTTATTTGCATAATTGAAAAATAATAACGAGTAATATCTGTCGAGTTTATTAGACATAGGACGAACCTTTTTTAAAGAAAAAGGTTCAAAATAAAAAAAGCAATTCTCCCACAAAAAAATTCAAAGGCAAAGGCGGGCAAAAAAGGAAAGGGGTCGGGGGAAAGGAAATTTTTGCCCGCCGTGCCTTTATTCCGCCTCCCGCCTCCGCCGAGGCTTCGGCGGGTAAACTTTTTCAAGC
>JAUSEG010000005.1 GCA_030650415.1 bacterium
GACTATTATTTAATATCCAATGTGGTTTGTCATCACCCAATTTTGATAATAAATTATCATTTATCGTATTAAAATTATAAATAGCAATATTATGCAATTTTGCAATATCTTGAAGACGTTTTTTGAACATCCACGCTACAAAACGATATATGATAATAGTACAAAAATTAAACCATAAAAAAGCAAAACCTGATCGTTTTGCTATTCGCACATGCATAGATTGACCTTTCTTGTTTCCTTTTGGAATAACAGGCAATCTAATAAGATATTTTATCAAATCTGGTCGCTCTTTTATCAATTCGGCATATAATAAATACGAAGATAATGTATCGCTGAAAAAAATTACAATAGATTTTTTCATTTTATGCTATCAATCTATCATTATAAAACTTTTTAATCATATCCGTTATAAATTGTATATCTTTAATGTTCAATTCAGCATGTATCGGAAGTGATACAACCTTTTTAGATAAAAACGAAGTAATTGGCAAATCTTTATCTTTGTATTTCAAAAACTTATAAGCATTCTGTGTGTGAACAGGATAGCGATAATAAACCATAGTTGGAATTCCGTGATTTCCTAAATATTCAACAAGCTCATCTCTAGTCTCTACTTGAATAACGTATTGATGCCAACAAGATTTTGATTTGTTCGTGTCAAATTGAGGCAAGACCACAGGACTGTTTTTGAGCAAACTATTGTATAAATTTGCTATTTTATTTCTACTTTTATTATAACCATATATTTTCTTTAAACCCCAATTTAACAATGCCGCTTGAATTTCATCCATACGACTGTTAACTCCAATTTCTTCACTAAAAAATTTAACTTTTCTTTCTCCGTATTTTCTCAATGACTTTATTTTCTCCGCAATTTCTTGGTTATTCGTCACAACTGCGCCTGCGTCGCCATGAGCTCCAAGATTCTTTGTCGGATAAAAACTAAAACATCCTACATCTCCTATTGTCCCGACCATCCTGCCATTATACAATGCTCCAATTCCTTGCGCAGAATCTTCTATTATTTTTAATTTATATTTTTTTGCAATTTTGATAATGGAAGGCATGTGCGCCGGGTTACCGTAAAGATGCACCGGAATTATAACTTTTGTTTTTTTAGTCACGGCGACATCAATTTTTGTCTCATCAATATTAAAATCATCTTTAACGTCAACAAATTTTATAGATAAACCAAGCTCACGCATAGAACTAATTGTGGGCGTAGCCGTATTGGCAACGGTAATTATTTCGTCGCCGGCCTTAAGCCCTAAAGCCCGCGCAGCAATCTTTAGAGCATCAGTACCTGAATTAACTCCAACGCCATATTTGACTCCAATAAATTTAGAGAAGCTGGATTCAAAGTTTGCAACTTCCTGACCTAAAATTAGGTTACCAGAGTTTAAAACTCGTTCAATCGCCTGATTTATTTCTGGTTTAATTTTTTTTAACTGACGCTTATAGTCGAAGAATGGAATCTTTAGCTTTGACATAGTTAGATCAATATTAATGGGTTACCTTCGAGTAAATAAATTATGCCCTATTTTTTTATACCAGCACTCCAAAAAAATGCTTTAATATATGACTTTAAAACTGACATGTTTTTTATACTGCCTAAAATTCTCAAAATAGTTTTTAAATTTAAATGCATGCTTAGATAAGCGCGCCTCAATAGCCTGGTTAACTCCTCGGAGGTCATCCCCTTGGGCAAAAAAACCGGTTTCTCAAAAGCAATATAGTCGTCCCATTTTTTTGCCAAAATCGTTCCGTAATCTTCTAATTTGTACTTTCTGGTAAAATTTCCCGGGTAGGGAGCATAAAGAAAAATTCCGGCATAGGTTAGATTTAAGGATTTGCCAAATTTAATTGTTTCCTTAATAGTTTCCTTGGTATCGCCGGGCAAACCAAGAATAAAATAACCGCGAGATTCAATGCCGGCCTGATTGGTCCATTTTACCGCCTGCCTAGCTTGCTCTAAGGTTATATCTTTTTGCTGTAAATCCAAAATTTTCTGGTTGCCACTTTCAATGCCATAATGGATTTCTCTGCAACCCGCTTGCTTCATCATTTTAAGCATTTCCGGATTAACCGTATTAATGCGAGCCTCACAGATCCATTCAATCTTAAAATTTCTTCTATTAAATTCCTCGCAAAGCTCTTTAACTCGGGAGGGAATGGTAGTAAGCAAGTCGTCAAAAAAGCGAATGCTTTCAACTTTATATTCTTTAATTAATTGTTCGATCTCATCCGCCACGTTATTCGCGCTTCTAACTCTGAGACTCTGCCCAAAAACTGACTTATCACAAAAAGCACAACGGTAAGGGCAACCCCGGCTTGACATAATTGCCGTTTCAATTTTCGTCAAAGCAAGGCGTGATGACTGACTATACTCTCTTGGCGTTGGCAAAAGATGCCGCGCCGGAAACGGTAAGGAATCCAAATCCCTAATTAACGGCCGGGGAGAATTCCTGGTTATTGCTCCTTTTTTTCTAAAAACAATCCCCTGGACAGAATCAAATTCTTTATTTTTAATTATAGCATTAGCTAATTCAAGCATGGTTAGATCCCCTTCTCCGTAAACGCAAATGTCAGCCTTAGTCTCTTCAAGAGTTTGCTCGGGAAGAGCGCTGGGATGAGGGCCGCCGATTACGCAGATAATTTCAGGATTAATAGCTTTAACCATGCCAATTATTTTAGCCGTTGAGGTAACTTGGCCGGTAGCCAAGGTTATGCCTATAACCAATGGCTTTAATCTTTTTATCTCATGCTCCAGCTCGATAAAATTCATTCCTAGAGCTTTCATGTCAATAATGCGGAGATTGGTGAAACCGTCTTTCTCTAACACAGCCGCTAAAGAAGCCAACCCCAAGGGAGGTGCTTTAGTAATCAGCTCGTCAAAAGTGGAACCTTCAAACCAGGGCGGGTTGATAAAAATAATCGGAATATCTTTTTTAAGTTGCTTCATTTTATACTAAATATTTATCTAAATATTTTTTGTAATATTCAACGGTGATTTTCAAGCCGTTCTTTAAATCAGTTTTTGGCTTCCAACCTAATTCGGTTTTTATCTTAGAAAAGTTACCATAATAATCTCCAATATCTATTCTCTTTTTATCTTTAGGCCAAGGGATTAATTCAAAATTGCCTTGACCGGAAATTTGTATAATCAGCTGGGCTAAATCTTTCAAACTAACTACTTCCTGATCGCCCAAATTATATATCTGGCCGTTGGCCTTTTCCGAAACCCCAGCCATAAGCAAAGCATCACAAACGTCATCGACAAAATTAAGATCTCTTTTCTGTTCGCCATCGCCGTAAATTTGAATTTTTTTACCCTCTACCGCCATTCTAACAAACCAACCTATAAAACCCTGGCGGTTATGCTTAATCATTTGGCGCGGACCGTAAACATTAGTCATGCGCAACGAAGTCGCGCGTATGCCGTAAACATTATTATATAATATATGATACCACTCGCCAGCGTTGATATTAATTCCATTAACATCAGTCGGACAAACCGGATGTATCTCGTCTACCGGCAGATACTGCGGTTTTCCGTAAATTTGCCGCGAAGACGGATAGATTATTTTTATACCGGGATTGTATTGGCGACAGGACTCTAAAATAGAGACTTGACCGGTAACGTTTATTTCCAAATCGGTAAAAGGATCCTTCATGCTGTCAATATGCGAAACCTGTCCGGCTAAATTAAAAAGATAATCTTGGCCCTTAACTAAATGATTGATGCTGTAACGATCTCTGATATCACCGATATTAAGATTAACTTTTTCTTTAATATCTTCGATATTAAACATATTCCCGCCATAAGCCCAAATAAGCGAGTCAATAATGGTGACTTGAGCGCCCAACTCCACCAAGCGATGAGCTAAGTTAGAGCCAATAAAGCCCAGTCCGCCGGTGATTAAAACTTTTTTATTGTGGTACGCTTTAATTAAATTGTTCATTTTATTTTTCCAAAATAAAAACTTGATACGGACATAAACCGCTTTTTATTCTAAAATTTTTTATAATTTTAAAATGCGAATTTAATAAATTTCCATATTGTTCCGCGCTCCGGATAAAATCACCCTTATCAAAATTATGTAATATTTTAGTAATTTTACTATCTCCTCCGCTGGTTACATCTTCCAAAACCAGCACTCCGGCTCCGTTTTTTAAAACCCGTTTCATCTCATTGAATATTTGAACGCACTTATCGTCCGGCAAATGATGCAAAACCCCTAAAATAACCGCCGTGTCAAAACTTTGATCCGCGAAAGGCAACTTGGTCGCATCAACGGCTAAAAATTCACCCTGATAGTTTTTTTTGGCATACTCAATATAGGCGATCTCAACATCAATACCGGTATAATTCTTTGGATCAAAAAAAACTGAAAATTCTCCCGTGCCGCAGCCGACATCAATTATTTTATTATTTTCCCGTCCGTAAAAATAATCTTTAACCACCCGTTTCTGCTCTTTAAAATTATTTTCCAAAATTCGCCTCAACCAAATAAAAATTTTTGGATTGCCAGCCAAGACGTCGATGATTCTTCGGATCATAATAGGCGTTCATTTGCTTAGTCTGCCCTTTTTAGAAATAAAAAGGTCAAACCAAAGTATGGATAAATTATACAATGTTTTAACAATTCTTTTGAAAGTAAAAAATTGAGACTTGCCATAGGTGCGGTAAAAATGCGATACTCCGACTTCAGCCAGCTTAAATCCGGCAAATTCAATTTTTTTTATCAGTTCAACGCAGATGGTCCCGGTATTACTTTCCAACTTTATATAGTCAAAAACCCGGCGCCGAATCAAGCGAAAATCGCAGTCAACATCCCTTATTTTTAACCGGAATAAAAATTTTATTGTATATTGATAAATATAGCCGATAATAATCCGAAGTAACGGGTCTTGTCTTTTTAATTTATAGCCATTAACTATATCAATATCGTCCGTCAATTTTTCCAACAGAATCGGCAATTCCTTAACGTCATATTGGCCGTCTCCGTCGGTATAAAAAACCAACTCTTTAGTGGCAGCGCGAAAACCGCCGCGGAGCGCCCCGCCATAACCTTGATTTTTTTCATGAAAAACTAATTTTAATTGCGGCTCATCATGCTGCAATTTTAAAAGCAAATCACAGCTGCCGTCGGTCGAGCCATCGTCAACCACAATAATTTCATAATTATCCGTAAGCTTTTCTAACGTAGATTTCATCTCTAAAACCACGCTGGCAATCGTGCCTTTGTCGTTATAGCAAGGAAAAAAGGTCGAAATTGAATAAATTTTAGGCTGCATATTATATTATTTATACCTTTTTTTATTAAAAATATCAAGCATCAGCTGATAAAATTAAGTATGTTTTCCGCGCGCTTTTGCCAGCTAAAATTTTGCACGTCAGCCATGGCCTGCTTAGCCAGAGACTCGGCCAAAGCTTCGTTTTCCAAAATTTTCTTTACACCCTTAGCCAAACTCGCAGGCTTATCCGATTCGACCAAAATCGAATTACTTTCATTTAATATTTCCGTAATTGAAGGCAAGTTTGAAGCAACGATCGGCCTCCCCGCAGCCATATACTCAAAAAGTTTTAAAGGCGAGGTAAAATATTTTGAAATATTTTCTCCAGCTTTATTCGGCAGCGCCAAAACATCGGCCGCCTTCATCCAAACCGGCATCAAATCATGGCGCTGATGTGGGTAAACAGCGATTTTACCAGAGGCAATTAATCTCTGATTTTTTTCTTTAAAACTAACAGCATCGGTATCAACGCCTCCGACAAAAATCACCAGACTGTCGCCGCCAATCAAATCGGCGGCTTCCGCCAAATCCTGGGCGCCCTTCCAGCCATACAGATGCCCGGCATAAATGATAATTTTCTTGTCCGGCGGCAAATTTAATTTTTCCCTGGCCGATACTTTATCCAAATCTATATTAAATTCATCTAAGCTAACGCCATCCGGAGCGGCTAAAATACCGATTTCCGGATAACCGACTTCAATAAATATTTTTTTCAAACCATTGGTGACGGTAACTATTTTATTAATATTTTTAAATAAAAACTTATAAAGCTTAACTCTATTTTCCGGCCAGGTATGGGCTTCATAAATAGTTTTATAACCTCTTAAGCTAAACAACCAGCCGATTTCTGGATCTCTGGTATAAATTATTGATTTTTTATCAATTTTAATAAACAGTAAATGCAACAAAAACCAAAACCCATTAAGCCAAAAATCAAAACCCCTTAAATACTTATTATACTGATAAAAATCAAAACTATTTATTATGTTTATCTTAAAATTATTTTTAATACCATAAAAAGAAAAAGGGTCGACTTTAATATGGTTTTTTCTTGAAGGCAGCCAAAGCTCAACTTCAACTCCGAGGTTGCTAAATTCCTCGCACATTTTGCAGATTTGATAACCATGCGCTTTCTCGGTTGGAATTCTCGCGTTAGTCAAATAAATTATCTTCATAAATCTTTGATTAAAGCTGCCAACTCGGCAGTAACTTTTTGCGGGGTCAATCTATTAATAAATAATTTATAGCCTTGTTCGACAATCGCCCGGCGCAATACGGGATCATTCTTTAAAATCATAATTTTTTCAGCCAAATCTTTCGGGTCAGATGCTCGGCAGAACAAACAATTTCCCCGGTCAATTAATAATTCTCTTACAGCCGGAGTATCGGCGGTAATAATGGCCTTGCCGGCGGCGAGGGCTTCATAAACTTTGTTGGGAATAACAACTTGGGTTTTCGCCGTATTGCCAAAAATACCCAAACAAACATCAGCTTCAGCCATTATTTTTACCAATTTCAAATAAGGAGTTGTTCTAATAAAATTAATATTTCGAGCCTCTCCTTCCCCTGTGTCATATTTCATAATTTTATTACCGACTAAATTAAATTTAATATCCTCGCATTCAAGCAAGCGGGCCGCCTCCACTATGCTACTAACGCCCTGAAGCGGAGTAGCTATGCCATGAAAATGAACCAACAAATAGTTTTTATCTTGCGGACGGCTAGGCCTAATAATTTCATTGTCCGCGCCCAACAAAACCCTGATAAATTTTTCTCTTTTTAACGGGAATAACTTGCAAAAATAATTTATATGGGCGTCGGTATCAAGCAAAACTTTATCTGCCAAACTACAGGCCAACCAATCAATAAGCCAATAATATAAGGCGGCCGGTGTATACGGTTTGATAGATTTTCTGTCACAAACTTCGGAATCATAAATCGAAAAAAAAGCGTCAAGAATAATTAATTTACTAGTTAACACCTTGGCCAGTATGGTGGCCTGATAACCGGGAAAAGCTACGATCATAACGTCATAGCTTTTTCTAATTTTCCAGTGCTTGACGATCAATTTTAAATACTTACCCACCCTACCCCCTGTCGCGTTGCATTCGATCACTTCTATGCCGTTCTGTTTTAAACCTTTAATTAAAATACTGTTTCTACTGTAATTCGGTTTATAAATTCCAAAAAAACAAATCACCATAAAATATTATTTAATTTGCTTCAATTTTATTATATAAGTTATAACCCGTCTAATTAATCTGGTGATAAAATTTTTCTGACCGCTGAACAAATAAATATTTCTTAATTTGGCGAACAAATAAATATCCAAAGGAAAAAAATAATTTGCCTGCTCGATTCTTTTTTTTAAGATGGTCTTTAAAAACGGAATGTTTCTCTTATGGGCTAAAGCTAAAAGATGCACGACTTGGCGCGAATATTTAACCGCTTGCCTATAGTCCCATTTTACCCAGGCCATCTCATAATCGTTCCGCCAGCGGTCAAAGATATCCCAGTCCTCTATCTTCTCCGGCGGTTTAAAGCCAAGCGTCTTGGCCACCTCATAAAGCCCGGTGCCGGGAAAGGGCAAAAACCAGCCGCAGGTAAAAGCCAGGTTATTATTTATTTCCGATAATTTAATAATTAATTTCATGGTGGCTTTATATTCCTCTTCCGTTTCCGTGGGCAAACCGAAAATAATTGAACCCGAAGCCATAATGCCGGAATTTTTTAATAAAGTTACGGCGCGAATGGTATCGGCCACGGTTATACCCTTCTTCACTACCTCTTTTAAAATCCGATCCGAACCGGATTCAAAACCGAACATAATTTCCTGGCACTTCGTCTCTTTTAAATTAACGACAAATTTTTCATCAACAAACTCAACTCTGGACTCGGCCCAGTAAGGTAAACCTAGGCCGCGGGCGATAGCGAAGGCCCGTTCTTTATTAACAAAAAAATTATCATCCAAAAACCTGATAGCGTCAATTTTATGTTTGGCTATAACCGGTTTTAAATTGGCAATTAATTTCTCGGCTGAATGCGCCCGCCACCGCCGATTATTAAAAACTTGATTATAACAGAATTGACAATTAAACGGGCAGCCCCGCGAAGTTACCACCATTAAAGTCCTTTTATATTTACCGGAAAAATAAGGCACAATGTAATCCTCAATATCAACTAACGACCAGTCAATCAAGTATTCATCCATATCGCCAAAATTTCTGCGCGGATTAACCACTATCTGCCCATTCTCGCCTTTAAAACCTAGGCCGGTGATATTTTTGTAATTATCTTTATTACCCAAATTTTTTGCCAACTCCAATAAAGTTTCTTCGCCCTCGCCGATCACCACAAAATCAATCGCCGACTCTCTTAAAACCTGTTCCGGCAATAATGAAGCGTGGGCGTTGCCCCAAACGATTAAATAACCTTTGTCTTTTAATTGCCGGCTTAAATCAACATAGCGCTTATTTAGATAGCCGGTAAAAACCGACATGCCAATCAGGGCCGGCTTGAAATTTTCTATCTCCGATTCAATTTGTCCGATCTGGCTTTCGCTTTTAAAAATAATCTTCGGTATAAAACCGTTTTTCTTAAGCGCGGTGGCTAAATAGAGCGACCCCAGCGGCGGATTGCCGCTGGTATCATCCCGATACAAAGATATTAAAGCGACTTTTTTATTAGTTTCTGACATAGTTATTATTAAAAAAACCAACCCAATCTTTCTTTTAATCTGGCCAGACTAAGCAATGAATCAATTATTCCATTAGAAAAAACTAAAGCGACCGCCAGCCATAAGGTTTTTTCTCGCCGCCATTTCGTCTGGCCGAACTGTAAGTTCACTATAAAATAACCGGCAAAAATAGCCAATAGCGGGTAAATTTGAAAGCGATATCTGGTTTCCACCACGGTTATGAAAATAATCAACGGGGTGAATATCGTCAGGGCCAATAAATAATACAGCCGTTTGTCCCGACTGGCAATGGCTTTTAAAATTCCGCCTAAACTAAAAACGAATAGAAAAACCGAGGCCGCGGCCGAAGACAAAAGGAAAAAAAGCTGACCTAGGCCTTGTTGATAAAACCAAAAACCCATCGGCCGAATAACGCTAAAATATTTATTAATCCGCAACCAAGTTAATTTAACGAATTCTAACGGATGGTTCAGCAAAAAACTTTTAAACTGTTTCATGGATTCGCCATTTACCTCTCTAGCCTCATGACTGGATAAAAATTGCATATGTTCTTCCGTTAGACCTTGCTCACCATCGCCGCCGTGCTGATTGCCAATCCAAAAATTGAAATTGCCGGCCGCGCCAAAAGGCATCACCTGATCGTAAATTTGATAATTACGATAAGTCCAAGGAATAAAAACTACGGCCAAGACACACAAAAACAGTATGGCCTGCCGCCACAACTTTTTTTGCCAAAAATAAAATAGCATCACCGGAACTAGAAACAGCACCGGCGGCCTGGCTAAAACCGCCAACCCGGTAGAAAGCCCCAAAACGGCCGCCAGATAAACACCGGGCCGCCAAATAAACGCAAAGAAAACATAAACCAACAAACAGGTTAAAAAAAGATAAAAAGTCTCGGTCATCAGCATGGCGGAAATTTCTATTAAATCTGGGTAAAAACCAAGGATCGCCGCCGCTAGTAAGCCGATCTTTTTCTTCTTATCATGATCAATAAAAATTAATAATACAATTAAATAAACGAGCCAAGCGCTTAAGGCGTGCAAACCAGCTTGCGCCAGCCAAACCGCTTCATAGTGATGACCAAAAACTTTATAGATGCCAGCTAAAAAATATTCATAAAGCGGGCCAACTCTGGTAATAGCCGAATCGGCCGTAAGGTCACGGCTTATATCCTCCCTGAAGCCCGCGCCGCTCGTAATATTTTGAGCAATAACATCATAGGCCAGGGCGTCAACGGCCAGCGTTATGCGAAAATAAAAAGAATAAGCCAAGCTGGCTAAAAAAGCGCCGGCTAAAATAATTAGCAGTATTTTATTGTTTTGATAAAGGTTTTTTATTTGCATAATGTTTGGAACAAAGATTATTCTACCCGCCATAACCAAGCATAAGCCCTTTTCATAATCAACCAAAGATGCTTCGGCCCGCGAATATCTCTAATAAAATCAATTATCACCCACGGCCGGAGATAAAATCTTCGCAAAGCTTTTTGCCGTAATTTTTTCATCTCTTCAATGGTAAAACCGGGCGGAGCGTAAACGGCGTCAGCCAAAATAAATTTATTCCAATCTTCAGCCGAATCATTATTAAATCGCCATTCCCCTCTTTTTATCAGCTCGCGAGTAATATCCGAACCCGGAAAGGGCTTAAAGAGAAAAAAAGCCGCGCGCTTAAGGCCCAAACTGCAAGCAAAATTAATGGTTTGTTTAATGTCTTGGCGCGTTTCGGTCGGATAGCCGATGATAAAAAAACCGGAAACTTCTAAGCCGCATTTTTTAATTAAATTAATCTTTTCCCTGATTTTTTCCGTGGTTAAACTTTTCTTCATTTCTCTTAACACCCGATCCGAACCGGATTCTACACCCACGGAAATAAAATACAGGCCGCTGGCTTTCATGGTTAATAGCAAGTCTTCAGTTAAAGTATCCAGGCGCACGCCGTTAGGGCAGGTCCAGCTAATGTCTAATTTACTGGCCTTGAGCAACCGGCAAAATTCTCTGACCAAATCATGGTTAAAAGTGAAGTTATCATCTTCAATATGGACTTCTCTGATGCCGTATTGATGATATAACAATTTTATTTCTTCAATCACTTTGGCCGCGCTGCGATAGCGGATTCTTTTACCAGAAACGAGCCGACCGGCGCAGTAAGTGCAGGAAAAAGGGCAGCCGCGGCTTATAATAATCGGCGCGATTGGATAATTCTTATAAAAACCGCCGTGGGGAGAGATCGGGTAAGTCTCCGGCCGAATCAGATCCCAGGCCGGCATGCCAAATTTATCAATGTCAGCAAAAAAAATCTGCTGATTAACCTTAAAATTATCTTGCTCGCGCCAAATCAAACCGGGTATTTCTTTTAAACCGGCCGGCGCCAAATTATCAAGAGCAACAAGTTCCAATAATTTAGGCAAGCCGATTTCCGCTTCGCCTAAGAATGCCCAATCCGTTTTAGGCAACAAACTAAAAATGTCTTGAGGACTGGCCGAGGGCTGGGGGCCGCCTAGAATTATCCGCGCTTGAGGCAAAATTTTTTTAATAACCTCTGAATATTCTTTAGTCACGGGAACATGAAAGGTAAAAACTTGTATGCCGACAATGTCGTATTGGCCGCGCTCTAGTATCGGTCCCAGTTGATCCGGCGGTATTTTCTCCTTCAGACAGTCCAAAATAGTTACGTCATGGTGATCTCTAATCGCGGTCGCTAAATAGCCCAAACCAAAAGGCGGAATTAATTCGTCGGCCTGGCTATAGGGCTTTAATAATAAAACTTTCAATCTTTTCATAGTTATAAATTGGATAAGGTTCGTTTCAAACCATCATCTAGCTTGGTTGGCTTAATTTTAAATAAATCCGGCCAAGGATCGCTCTTAAGAATTTCATTGCTCAATAACGGCTGAATTTGCCACCAAGGAAAAGGAAAATAAGGGCAAAGCGATACTAATTTCAAAAACCCAGTCAGAAATTTTGGCAAGCGTAAAATATAAGCCTGGCGGTTAAGCAACAATTTGGCCCGCTGTAGAATATCAGACAGAGCAACCGTTTCCTGACCAATAATATTTATAATTTGCTTAGTTTTAGCCTCCAGGGAACGGCTGATAATTTCTACTAAATCACCGACAAACAGCGGCTGAATTTTAAAATCAAAAATCGGGACGATCGGCAGACGAGCTACAGCCGCGAAAAAAAATCCTAAATTATTTTTATTGCCTTGGCCGTAAAGCAAGCTCGGCCTAAGAATAATGTATGGCACTCCGGATTTAATCACCGCTTCTTCAGCGGCTTTCTTAGATAAAGCATACGGACTTTGCTGAGGGGATAAAACCCGGATAGTGGATAAAAATATAAAGCAGCGGGGCTTAATCTGGCGGCAAATTTCTAAAATGTTTTCGGTACCGCCCAAATTAACTTCATAAAACGACCGACTGTCCTTACCCTGAACCTTGGCCGCCAAATGAATAATTATATCGGCTTTTTCCTCTCTAAATTTTACCACATCCGCTTTATTCCGGATATCACCAACGAAAAAAATACAGTCATGCTCGTCCGCCTCTAACCGAGTAATTAAATGTTTACCTAAAAAACCCTGACCGCCGGTAATTAATATCTTCATAATAATATATAAAATCGGGCTATCGGGATAAAGATATATATTTATAGCTTAAGATGAAATTTGAGTATTTTTTTTTAAAATTATAATAAACTGGGTCTGGATAATTTTAAGAAAAAAATAATACAATTTCATATGCGCTCTAAATATATATCTTTATCCCGATATCTTCCACTCATAAAAAACTCTTAAAATAATATTTCCAGCCAATGCTTTATTAAATAACTAAATCTAAAATAATAGGAGACAAAAGCTTTTTCTTTAAAAAGTAGAAGTTGCTGACTGGATAAATTAGGATGCCTGAAAACTGGCGTAAAACTATTAAATTTCTCCCAATCTTTTTCTATAATATCATCAACCATCTGCCCGTAAAGAGCGGTGCCGGGGAAAGGCGTGAGGATAAAAAATTGAGCGACGATAGTATTCAATTTTTTAGCATAATTAATCGTGCGTTTAATTGTTTCCGCGGTATCTTGCGGTAGGCCGAAAATATAAAAAGCCGCCACTCGGATCCCCTTGGTTTGACAATAATTAATAATATCAATTTCTTTTTGCTTGGGCGCGGAAAAACGTGAGGCCTTGGTCAAAACATCGATATCCGATGATTCTATACCTAAATTAATGCTTCTTAAACCGGCCGCGTATAATTTATCAATTAGCTCATAGTCTAAGCAGTTTACATGAGTTTCGCAACCCCAGGCCAGGTCCAGGCCGTTGGCGATTATGCCGTCGGCGATGGCGAGCACTCGATCTCTTTGGCTGGTAAATAAAGGGTCTCGGAATTGCACTGATTTAATGCCATAAGCGTCTTTTAAATGTTTTAGTTCAGCGATCACTGAACCCGCGCTCCGCTGCCTAAGATGACCATAATAGGCCTTATAAGGGCAATAAGGGCAACTAAACGCACAACCGCGACTTGATAGCACGGGCACAAAGGGACGGGGCTTTAAAAGGGGTTGATAAGAATATTCTTCTAAAGGAAATATGTCCCAAGCGGGAAAGGGCAAAGTATCTAAATTTTCCACTTTTTCGCCTGTCACTTTCCCCTGCGGAATCCAATTTTCACTTATTTTTTCAACCACCTGCTCCGGTTCATCAATTATAACAAAGTCGGCGGCCGCCAAATACAAATCAGGCCTAACCGAGGCAAAGGGACCGAAAAAACCAACCTTAATTTTGGAATTGGCCTGTTTTATTTTTTTGGCAAAATCTACCTCATATTTATAATCCACGATTGAAGAAGGAATAATTACCAAATCAGCGTCAACCGGAATGGCGTTAAATTTATATTTAACCTGATGGCCGTTTTTTTTAAGAATGGCCGCTAAGTATCCTAAGGCAAAGACCGGAATATTAACCGATCGCTTTTTAGCCGCCTCTAGAACTTTGGCCAAAAAAGAAACGCCAATTTGCGCCACCATGCCGTATTCTCCCATGACATCTTTATTAATATATTCTTTCCGCGGTGAACAAACTTCCAATAAAACTACCTTCATATTTTAAAAAAGATTAAATTTAATAATATGCCAAATTGCCGCCAGGCCGTCGCGCCAATTTATTTTTTTTCCTTCCTTGTAGGTGCGGCCATAATAAGAAATGCCGACTTCGTACACTCGCCATCTTCCCTTGGCTACCCAGGCGGTTATTTCCGGCTCGATGCCAAAACGCTTTGATTTCAACTTATGTTTAAAAGAATCAACCACTTCCCGGCGGAAAGCCTTATAACCGGTTTCCATATCGGAAAAAGTTAAACCGGTCAAAAGATTGGAAAGCTTGGTTAAGAACATATTACCCAAGAGATGCCAAAAATACAAAACCCTCTTGGGATCGCTGGTAACGAAACGAGAACCATAAACCACGTCTCCCCTGCCTTTTAGAATCGGGCCGAGGATCTTAGGATAATCATTCGGATCATATTCCAAATCGGCGTCTTGCATAATAATAACTTCGCCGGTGGCTTGTAAAAATCCGTCGCGCAAAGCCGCTCCCTTACCGCCATTTTCCTCCCGCAGGGTGATTTTGTACTGCTCTTGGTTAAAACCTTTTAGAATTTCTCTGGTGCCGTCGGTGGAGCAATCATCAACAATAATTATTTCCTTCTCTAAAGGTAAAATCACCGCCTCGACCTGACGCACAATTTCTTTAATCGTATCTTTTTCATTAAAAACCGGGATAATAATTGATAAGGTGTTCGTTCGATTAAAAATTTTCATATATTTTTGGCTATTTCCCTTTTTATCCCGTTAATTACGAGACTTTTAATGGAGTTTTTAAAAACTTAAATTTAAAATAATCAATAATTACAAATAAGAATTCGACGGCGAACATAAAAATAAAAACATTAACTGAAAAACGAAAACGGGCGTTAACGCCGAAACCATTGCTTATTGTCGTTAAAGCAAAATAAGCAACCAGGATTAAGGCCAGGGCCGACAAAACGGTAAATCTTCTTTTAATAAAAGCCCGGACAATATTCATTAAAAATAATAAAGTGGCTAAAAACCACATGCCCCGCATAAACATTATAGAAAGGGCCGGGCTAAAAAATAATTCCTTTAAAGTATCGAACATTTCCGGTAACGGTTGAGCCAAAACTTGCCCTACGGTCAGACCGCTGGATTTTATAAGCCCAAGAAAACTTAAAAAAGTCAGCATACCGTCATGCGTAAAAAAAGTTAATAAACTAATGCCGGCGATCATAATGAATTCCTTGGGGTTATCCTTTAAAACTTCAATAGCTTGTCTCTGAAACCATGCCGCCTTATCCAGGTTTACCATCGGATATCGCTCGAAACCTTTGGATTTAAAAAAATCTATTTGCGATTCAGAATAACCTTGATGATTTTTTATCGCCAGCACGGAAGGGGCTAGAGCGGTGAACATGACGTCTTCCTTGGACGAAGTAATTGAAACGACGTCGAAAGTTTTATAATTTCTGTAAAACCAAGGGCTTAGAGTTAAAGTAAAAATTACCAAAAAAATAATTATCTGTTTATGCATATACTGGTTTTTCAAAAAAAACCTATAGCCGTACCATGCGGGTATTAAAATTACTGGCAGGTAAAGGGCTGTTGGTCTAATTAATGTGGCAATTCCCAATAAAAGCGCAGCCCAACCGATTGTTTGATAATTATTTAAAGTTAAGGTATTCTCCGCTTGCGCCGCTTTAATAAATTTAATAATAAATAAAACAAACCAGAAAAAAAATAATGTAAAAAAAGTTTCCGAAATCATCCAGGTAGACAACATAATTCCTACCGGTTCGACGGCTAAGAGCCAGCCCACCAGATTAGCGATCTTATTGTTAGGCATGATTTCCCAACTTATCACTCTGCCGAGCAGCGGCAGAATACTGCCGATAATAATTTGAATAATAAGTAAGGGCCAAAGCGAATCAAAAATATAAAAGGAAGCGGCAATAATTAACGGGTAGCCGGGAGTCCTCACAGAATCCGAGATGATCGGCGGAGCGGAATCCATAGAAAAAATCTTATGATGAATTAAGTTATACGCTATTTCATAATAACCGTCCGAATGGGTAGAATTTAAAAAATTATCGGTATTAAAATTTACCGAGCCGTAAAGGAGAAATGCAAAAACCAACCTTAAAACCAAGCTAACTACAAAAATTATTATCGCTATTCTGTATTTCTTAACCATATTATTCTTTTAAGGCCGTGAACAGATATCCTAAAGGATAGCGTTTCCTAACTTCCGGCTTTAATTTTATTAAAATACGATCGGCCAAATAATAAAAGGGGAAAATCACTAAGCGGATTATTTTGGGAAAGGCAAAAACAATATTATTATAATTAACCGCCAGCGGCCCGCCGCCCACTTCACGCACGGTTATTTCTTTAAAGCCGGCCTGACCGAGGATTTTCTGCAAAGCTTCTCCGGTATAGCGAAAATAATCGCGCGGATCCGGGTGATAGTTAACTAAAAAGGGCACAAAACCCAGGACCAGGCCTGATTTCTTTATTACTCGGCAGGCTTCGCGCGCTAAAAAATTATGATTGTAAATATGCTCTAAAATGTTGAACATTAAAACGCAATCAATACTTTCGTTTTCAGCCGGCAATTTATCTTTTTCCAGATCAATCGCCGTATTCTTGCTATCCAAATTTCTGATTTGCAGGTTTTCGCCTGTTTGTAAAAAGTTGAGATAACTGGGGTTAACACCTCCGCCGATATCTAAAACTTTGCCATAAATCTTATATTGCTTTAATTCCAAATTCATGAGCGTCCTGATTAAACTTTTATTTCGCGCCAGGCTTTGAAAAATATTATAGAACATAAATTTTAAATTAATTTCTTTATAATTTCAGCGATTAAATCTTTCAAACTATGGCCGCGCACGACAATTTCACGATAATTTGCTAGATTGTCACTCTGCAAAAAGTGGGCGACTTTCTGTCTGGCATTCTCAAAATTTAAACTATAGTTTTCGGCCGGTAAAATATTTCTAAAAGCTTCATTGGTAGTAACCACTGGCAGGTTGCAGGCCATGGCCTCTAAAACTGCTTTATCTAAACTGCCGGTAGCGCTGAAATTAATAAACACTTTGGCCTGCTGATAGATGGCCGGCAGATCTTTATTGGGCACCGCGCCCAGCAGTTTTACTTGCCCGAACAAATTATGATCTTTAATATATTCTTTTATCTCATTAAAATAATTTTCATCGGCCGATCGCGCCGGCGCGCCTACTATATACAACCGGCATTCATCAACTTTTTTCTGGATGGCCGCGAATAATTTAATAATTTCTAATTGATTTTTTGTCGGCGACACGCGATCAACGCTTAAGATAATTTTTTCCTTAACCGGTCGCGGCGCAGGAATAAATCGTTCTACATCAATGCCATGCCCCATAACATTAATCTTTTTACTCTTGAGGCGAAAACTCTTAGCCGAGGCGGTAAAAATGATATTGGCCAGTTTTTCGGCTAAACGCAATTTTAAATCAACATTTTTATGCGTATACCAAAGCGCGATTTTTTTGCCTAGTATTTTCCAGAGCAATCCGCCTAAAACAACATATTCCGGATTCATGTGTACAAAAACTGTATCATAATTTTTACGCTCTCGCCAAATATACTTATAAAAATTTATTAAATATTTAATCTTTGATTGGCCGGTTTCTTTGCCTAAGCTTAGAACTTTGACATTAGGTGGCAAATCAAATATGCCTTTCTCCAAACAAACAACCGTAATTTTTTCGCAATATTTGGCGAATTCTTTAATCCAATCATGCATAAAACCCAACACACCGTCATGCGAATCTAACTTTTGCGTTAAAATTAATAATTTCATTTATTTAACTTTTTTTGGCCAGCGCTTTATGCCAAGAGGCCTTATATAAATCTAAAATCTCCGTCTTACTCGGCAGCCGACTCACGGCCATTTTAGCGTGATCTCCCAATCTTTTTCTTAAATCTTGATCTTCAATAATCTTTAGCATGGCTTCAACCAGTTTTTGCTTGTTGTCTGCGGGAATTACCAGGCCGCTGACTCCGTCTTTAATTACTTCGCCGGCGCAACCCACATCAGTCATAATAATCGGCAGACTGAAGCTAGCGGCTTCAATAACGGCCAAACCCCAACCCTCGCTAGTCGAAGTCAATAAAAATGCGTCGGCTTTACTATAATACTCATCCAAATTATCTTTCCGGCCAAATAATTTTATATTTTTTTCTAATTCGTAATTCTTTCTTTCCGGACCGTCGCCGATTATCCATAATTCCGTCGCTGGATATTTCTTCACTATTTCCGCCATGGCTCTAATCTGCAAATCAATATTCTTTACCGCAACCAGCCGGCCAACTGTTAAAAAGATAAAATTTTCTCCATTTTTTTTTATTCGTAATTCATAATTCTTAATTCGTAATTCACTATGAATCGGCACGACCGTAAGTTTTTCTTCCTTCACGTCGAATTGTTCAACTAACTTCTTTTTCAATCTTTGGCTTACGCATCTAACGGCGTCGGCGTGTGGTAAAACATATTGAGCGATCAGTTTTCTTAGACCAGAGAATTTTTCAAAACCATGTACCTGAATCTCCAGTCCGGCCTTGATTTTTTTCGCCAGCCACAGCCCAATCAAAGCCAAATAATATTGATCTTGCACGGTTATAACATTATAGCCTTCGTCTCGCAACAACCTTTTTGCCAAATTATAAATTTTAAAAAGCTGTGTTAACTTATTACCGCCGCCAGAACCGTAAATCTTCACTTTTGCGGATAATTCAATATTCTCATTTTTCTGGCTAGGCACAATAACCGTATAGAATTCAACTAAACCGCCATATTCAATAATTCTCCGCGCCAAAGCTGAATGTTTATCTAAAAGCGAGTTGTCCAGACCAAGAGATAATATTTTCACAAATTTTTATAAATATTCATGAACTCCCCGGCTATCTCGCTCCAGGTATGCCTATAAGAAAAATTCATTACTCTATTTTTGTATTCAAGAAAATTCTTATCATCGGCCAGAAATAATATTTTTTTCTTGATGTCCTCTTCGTCTAGTGGATCCATAAAAACGCCGATGGATTCAAACATTTCATAATAACCCGATTCTTTAGTCATAATAAAAGGTACACCACAACTTATGGCATCTAGAATAAAATTCGGACTGATTTCAGATAGTGATGGTAGGATTACGGCATAAGCTCTCTTTATTTCCTTTAATAATTCTTCATATGGCAGGCCTTGAATAATATTTAAACTTAATTCCGGTCTGATTGTTCGCGCCTGGCTAAAAGCTTGCTTTAACCGTTCTAGGTTTTTTAATTTTATCGGCCGGCCGGCCCAAAGAAAATTTTTGGCTCTTACCGTCTTTCCGCCCGACTTCTCCGCCGCAGAATAATTGGCTATAATGTAATTCCGCCGAGAATTTAAGCCATAGTACTTTTCAAAAATTTCTTTCTGCCAAACGGTGCTGAAGACAACCGCCGCGGACTTCTGCAAAATATATCTAGATAAGATAAAAACTATCTTTTCTTTTAAATTTAAAACCGGCTTGATGTCATAAAATTGTTTTAAAGTAACCAGATTGCCGCTCCTCTCGACGTATGATTCCCATAAAAAATCTCCACCGGTGCGGATAATAATTCTTTTATTAAAAATTATGGCCGCCAGCACCGCCGGCACGCCCACACTAAAAGTATCCAGGGCGATAATGAAATTTACCTTGTTTAAATTCCAGATAACTCTAAAGAAATATAAAAGATGCCTAATGCCAATGGGTAATTTCTTTTCCAGCCTATAACTTAAAACTTCTACCTGATGGCCTTGATCCTCTAACTGCTCTGCCAAGTTCTTCGCGTACTGGGACGGCCCGCCAATATCCGGCGGATAGATACCGGTGGCGATTAAAATTTTCAGTTTACCGTTAACCGATCGACTGCCTCTATTAAAGATAAAAAAATTATAAACAAAATAACTTTGGCAGGCGATTAAACCGCTAATCACGAATTGAGCCAACATATACCATATTTTGAAGCCATCAACAAAAATATACATCAGCGCGGCGTTGAGGGCGAAATTTGTCAGCGCCACGGCCAAGTACGCCCCCATCTGCTTATACATCTGCTCCTTATTGCTGTCTCTAAAAGTCCAAAACTTCTGTAAGAAAAAACTAACAAAAAACGCTACTACAAAAGCTAGGCAAGCCGAAGATAAATACCAAACACCTAATATATCAGTAAAAAAATACAATAACGACAGATCTACCAAAGCGGCTATGCCGCCGGCGATTAAATATTTAATCGGCCGTTTATGTTTGATGACATGATGCCGCAATAAATCCTTCATAATTAAACTATTAATTTTTCAAAAATCTTCTCCATTCTTTTAGCGATTAAATCCCAATCATAGTTTTTTATCACCAGCTCTCTGGCGTTTATTCTTATCTTATCGGTTAACGCTTTATTCGCCAAATATATTTTTATTTTCTCGGCGATGCTTTCAGGATTTCTAACTTCGCAGAATAAACCGGTTTCGTCGTCGCGTAAAAAATCAACAATTCCACCCACCCGGGTACCAATAATCGGCACGCCGGAGGCCATGGCCTCAAGAAATGAATTGCCCAGACCCTCGGAAAGCGACGGTCGGATGAAAATATCGGAAATTTTTAAATACTTCGGCAATTCTTCATGCTCGATATGGCCGAGAAAAAAAATTCTCTTTTCCAATTTCAACTCTTTAACCAATGACTTTAAACTATTTTCATCCGGCCCGGCGCCTAAAATTAATAATTTAATATTATCCGGCAAATACTCTAGCGCCCTGATAATATCATTAACCGCATTCTTCCGAACTAACCGTGAAGAGGTTATAATAAATTTATCGTCTGCAAGCTTGCCTAATCTACTTTTTAAAGCCGACAAATTTTCCGTTTTATATTCCTGAATAAAACGCTTTATATCAACGCCATTGGGTATAATTTCCATCGTCGCCTTAACACCATTGCTTGCGGCTCTATTTTTAAGATCGGCGCTAATGGCTGTGATATAATCAGCTCTTTTAAAAACCAGTAAATGCCAAGGGCGAATTAAAATTTTATATAATAAGGCATTGCCCAAAACGTATCTTTTTAGATGCTCCTCATCATCGCCTTCCTGCAAATTCAAAACCAACTTTTTATTTGAAAAAATCATTTTAAAACCAGCTGCCGCGATCGAGGCCTGACTGGCCATGATTGACCAAATAATCTGATAATTATTTTTTCTATTTAACTGAATTACTTTAATTAAGCCAAAAATCGGCAATAAAAATTTATCCAACTTACAACCCAGACCTACTCGGTAAACCATAATTCGCCCAACTTTTTCTTGTTTAATTAACTTTCTTTCTATCCTGGCGGTAATCAGGTCAAAATCAAAACCGGCTAGCCGATCGGTTAATTCTTTAACCGCTATCTCGGCGCCGCCGACCAAGGGCAAGTAGGCGGTAGAAAAAATTAAAATTTTCTTCGTCATGCTATTATCTTTTTAAAATAATCAATCGTTTTTTTAAGTCCGTCTTCAAACTTAATTTCCGGCTGCCAGTTTAATTTTTCTTTGGCGAGCGTTATGTCCGGTCGGCGCTGTTTCGGATCATCCTGGGGCAAAGGCCGATAGACTAGCTTTGATTTTGAACCGGTCTGAATAATAATCTTTTCAGCAATTTCTTTAATCGTCGATTCAACCGGATTGCCGAGATTAATCGGCCCGATAAAACCCTGTTTATCCATCAGCTTAATTAAACCGTTTACCAGATCAGAAACGTAGCAGAACGACCTGGTTTGAGAACCGTTGCCATAAATGGTAATATCATTATTTAAAAGCGCCTGCGTGATGAAATTGGAGACCACCCGGCCGTCATTCTCTGCCATATTCTCCCCGTAAGTATTAAAAATCCTGGCCACGCGAATTTCCAAACCGTGCTTTCTATGATAATCAAAAAATAAAGTTTCAGCCACACGCTTGCCTTCGTCGTAGCACGCTCGCGGCCCGATGGTGTTGACATTGCCCCAATAACTTTCCTTCTGCGGATGCTCGGCCGGATCGCCGTAAACTTCCGAAGTGGAAGCTTGTAAAATACGCGCCCCGTGCGACTTGGCCAGCCCCAGCATATTAATCACGCCGATAGTATTGGCTTTAACCGTCCTAATGGCGTCATATTGATAATGCACCGGCGAAGCCGGACAGGCCAGATTATAAATTTGATCAATTTTCTCTTCCGTAAAAAACGGCTCTATGATATCATGCTCAACCAATTTAAAATTCTTATCGGCGAGCATCAACTCAACATTTTTTTTACTGCCGGTAAAAAAATTATCCAAACAGATGATTTTATTGCCCTGTTCAAACAACTTTTTACATAGATGCGAACCGATAAACCCGGCGCCGCCGGTAACTAAAATTGTTTTCATAATAATTATTTTAGCCCCATCTCTTTCTTATAACCTTCAAACCATTCGGGCAGGTTAATCGTCGGCTCCCAACCCAGCAATTTTTTGGCCAGCGAATTATCGGCCAAAGTTTCTTTGGGTTCAATCCGCGGTTCAATATGCTTAACCGGACCGCCGATCATTTCGGCCAATTCATTAACGCTAAAATTACTGCCGCGACCGATATTCATCACCTCACCTTTGCCGACTCTATCGCTTTTAGCGGCTAAAATATTGGCTTTAACCACATCAATTACCGAGGTATAGTCGCGGCGATTAGTGCCATCGCCGGTAATAGTCATAGCCTCATTCTTCAGTCTCTGACTGACAAACAAACCCATCACCAAACAATAAGCCCCCTCCAGCGATTGGCGTCGACCATAGGCGTTAAAATATCTTAAGCTAACGGTAGGCAAACCATAGATTTCAGTAAATAATCGGCAATATAGTTCGCCAACGTATTTTTGCAAGCCATAAGGACTCAAAGGATGGGCTGGCATATCTTCAGTTAAAGGCATCTTAGTTTGATCGCCATAAGCCGAGGAAGAAGCGCTGTAAACCACTCTCTTAACTTTAGCGTCCCGGGCGGCGATTAGAACATTCACCGTGCCGTTCAGATTAATGTCGTTGGCTGTGGCCGGATCTTCAATCGACGGCTGGACGCGCGGGAAGGCCGCCAGATGAAAAACATAATCCATACTCTTAAATAACGGCTTAATTTCTTCTAAATTTCTGATGTCCGCTTTATGAAATTCAGCTTTGGAATTCACATATTCTTTTTTACCGGTTGATAGATTATCTATTATCACCACCTGATGTTTTTGCTTGATTAATTCATCTGCTAAATTTGAACCGATGAAACCGGCGCCGCCGGTGACTAAACATTTTGACATAAAATTTATTGTTAATGATTTTTTAAAATATCGTCTCCATAAACACTCTTAAACAAATCCAGGTCTTTGTTGCTTTGCGCCAATAAATCAATGTTTTTATCTCTAAGTCCGGTTAAAACTTTCAGGCCAAGCTCATCGCCTACCAGCTCCTTATACATCTCGGAAAAAACCGCAAAATCCTTAATAAAGCAATGGCCGCCGGCGCCACGGCCGGTTTTATGAATAGGGTCAAGATGAGTTGAACCGATTCTGGGATCGGCCGACATGGCCTCTTTAACCACCTGATAATCAATCTCCATCTTACCGGCCAGATCATAAAGCAAATTGATAAAAACAACTTTAAAATAAAACCAGCAATTGCCGCCGTATTTAATCAATTCCGCCTCTTTGGCGTGGCAAATTAGTTGATAAGCAGCGAAAGGTAAAACTTCCATGACTTCTTTGGCTTTCTGCCTGTATTCGTCGTTGTCCAGCGGAATGCCGACAATGTTTCTTTGCGGATTGGCCGCGTCATGAGCCGATGTAGCTTCGGTTAAAAACTCCGGTGAATGCACCACGTAAATATTGGGATTTTCTTTCTGAATTGACTCGGTCGTACCCGGCGTAATGGTCGATTTAATTACGGCGATCTTCTTTCCGCCGACTAATTTCATAACCTGTCTTAAAATACTGCCATCAAAACCGTTAGGCGTAGTCGGCGTTGGTACGGCGATAAAAACAATATCACATTCGCCTATCTTAACTTGATTGGCCGAATAGGGCTTTTCTTTGGCATATCTGACTACTTGATAGCCCCTAGCTTCAAAATCATCGGCGTAATTTTTTCCGATCCACCCTTGGCCAATAAAACCGATAAGCTTACCCATAAAAGATATAAAATTAATAATTAAAAGACTAAGTTTTTTACTTAGTTGATTTATCTTGTTCTATAAGTTATTATTAAATAAACTGGCGTAAAAGTCAACCATAATTTTATGAAAAAAATCCTCTTTTTTATCACTCAATCCGAATTCGGCGGCGCCCAGCGCTATGTCTTTGATTTGGCTAATAATTTAAAAGGTGATTTTGAAGTGGCCGTGGCTTTAGGCGAGCAAGCAAATAATGGAAAATTAGCTAAAATTTTAAGTGAAAATAATATAAAATATTATATAATCCCCCACCTAAAGCGGAGTATTTCGCCCATCAATGACATTTTGGCTTTTTTTGAAATCATAAAACTAATCAAAAGTTACCGACCAGACATCGTCCATCTAAACAGTTCTAAAATTTCCATCCTGGGATCAATCGCGGCTTTCGTAATTAAGTTACGAGTTGCGAGCTACGAGTTACGCGTCATTTACACGGTTCACGGCTGGGTCTTTAACGAGCCGCTGCCGATATGCCAAAAATGGTTTTATAAATTCGCGGAAAAATTTACCGCCAGATTTAAAGATAAAATTATCTGCGTCTCCGAATTTGACAAACAAATTGCTCTAAAATTTAAAATCGCGCCGGAAAATAAATTGATTACTATTCATAATGGCCTCGCGCCAATTAACTTCTGTCCTGAAAAAGAAGCCAAAAAGATAATTTATTCCAAAATTCAACCTGTCATTCTGGAGCCGAAGGCGATAGAATCCCGTGTTTTATCGGCTACCCAGCAAGATTCTATCGGTCGCTCCGCTCCCTCCAGAATGACAAATGACATCATTATCGGTTCAATCGGCAATCTCTACAAAACCAAGGGCTATGAATATTTTATCCAAGCGGCCGACATCTTAATTAACCAGCATCATCTATCGGCGGCTTTTATTATCATCGGCGAGGGCGAAGAAAGAAAAACTCTGGAAAATTTAATCGCCAAATTAAATTTAAAAAATAATTTTATTTTAACCGGTCGGCTTGACGATGCCGCCAAACTTTTACCGGCCCTTAATCTTTACGTTTGCTCTTCGGTAAAAGAAGGCCTCCCTTATTCGGTCTTAGAAGCTATGAGCGCCGGTTTGCCGATTGCCACGACTGATGTCGGCGGCATTCCGGAAATGATTGAGGACAAAAAAACCGGCCTATTAGTCGGACCGGCTGATCCGAATGATTTAGCGGAGAATATTAAAACTCTTCTAAATAATAAAACCCTGGCCACAGAACTTGGTCGGCGCGCTCAAGAAATAGCCTCAGCAGAATTCGGCCTAGAAAAAATGATCGAGGCAACGAAAAACGTTTTTACTTCTTTTCTAAATTCCTAATAAACTCCTCAACCGCTGACTTCAGGGACGGATCTAAGGCACCGGCCTTTTTGGCCATTTCTATGGCTTTGTCTTTATTGCCCGTTTGCTCGTAAAGCAACGACAGATTAACCCAGGGTTGAACATTATTCGGTTCCATAATCGACCATCTTTCGCATAGAATCAGCATGCGAGCTAGATCTTTCTTCTCGTTGTAATAACCCAAAGCAATCTTTATTAAATCAACCGGGTTTAAATAAGTGCTACCGTTTAAATCAAGACACTTATCCATAGCCGCGTAACCGGTAGTTTCATCCTTTAAATAAATCGCCACTCTAGCTAAATAACAAGCGGCCTCGGCGTACTTTTCATTCAAGCCGGCGGCATATTTTAAAGTTTCAATCGCCTTATCCTTATCATTTCTCGCGATTAATATTTGCGCTTTGCTGAAATAAATCGTTACCCGGCCCGGACTGGCTTTAATGGATTCATTAATCGCTTGCAACGCGCGATCGGAATAAAAAGAAAACTTGCTCGGATCATCGGTGTTAACCGAAGCGGCCGTGTTTAAAGCCTGCGCCAATTGCATCTGCATCATGCTGTCTAAAGGATTTAATCTGACGTTGGCTTCGGCTAAACTTACGGTATAATCGGCGATTTGCTTGGCCTCTTGCTTATCAATTGACGATAAATTATATTGCCTGGCGTTAACGGCGTTGACTAAGCTGGCGCGGCTATCCCGATCTAGTCCGGTCTCATAACTTAAGGTCTTTTTATATTCTTCCACTCCAGCCGCGATATCGCCTTGAGAGAATTTTATTTGACCTTTAATCGTGCCGTCCAGCATCATCAAGGGTTTAATATTATACTGATAAACGATAGTTAAAGAAATCAAACCGACGATAGCTAAAACCGCCAAATCTTTATTGGTCAAACCGCCGCCAGAAGTAAGTTCTTCTGCTTCACTGCCGTTAACCAGCCAATAAATATAACCGAGGGTCAGCATTAACGAAATATAAGTTACCAATGAATCAAAAACCGCCAAATTCTGAATAAAATAAGCGACCAGCAAACAGATTAACAAAATAAATTCATTAACGGAAATTTTATTTTGCTTTTTGCCTTTAACTAAATAATAGCCCGCAGCCGATAAGATAAGAAAATAAGTTATCAGTCCTAAGAGGCCGGCGGTTGAAGCTAAATCCACCAAATTATTATGCGCCCGGTCAAAATAAGTTTCAGTCGGGGTGTAGCTATAAAATTTAGGATCAAAATATTTATCGAACGAAATTGCGAAATTGCCGTAGCCGCTGCCAAGAGTAGGGTGGCTAGGAAAGTCTTGAGCCGCGGCTTTCCAAGAGATTAACCTGGTTTGAAAAGTAACCGCTTTAGCTGAAATTTGCGTTACCGTGCCTAAAACTGAACTGTTTTTAACTAGATTGCTCTCTGGGAATAAAAGCACCAATCCCACTACCGCCACTACCGCCACCGAACTCAAAAAGCTATAAATTTTTATTTTTTTATTCTGGCTATACAAAACATGCAGAATAAAAAATAAAAGAAAACTTACGGCCAGCCCGACATAAGCGCCCCTGGTATGGGTAACCCTCATGACTAATAGCATTATAAAAGCGGCGGCTAAGTAAAGCGCGCTTATAAACCAGTCTGCGCCTTTGCCATTTTCTTCGCCGCGACTCCTAAAAAATAAAATTAAGGCAAAATAAATATTAAAAATAACATAGCCGGAAACATAAGCCGTATTACCGATAGTGCTATAAGGAATTTTAAATAAACTTATGAGGGAAACTATAAAAGCGGCGATAATCGAAACTATAAATAAATTACGCCAGTCCTGCCATCGTCTAAAGACCGTGATAATAATCAAATAATATAAAAAGAAGTGAAATACATGAAACCAACCCAGCATTCTTTCGATGTCGCCCCAAAAACTTAAATTAAAATCAACGCCAAAAATCGAGGAGGCTAAGAGAGCGGCGAAAAAAGCCAGGAGGCCATAAGTAATCCAAGATTTTTTCGGCCTGACTTCCGGATATTTTATAACTAAAGCCAGCCAGCCAATCATTAAAACTTCCACTAAAATATTAAAAGCTATTTGCTTGGAAGTTATGTAGGGAAACAACAAATTTTTAAACACTAAAAAAACCGAGATAAAAGATAAATAGACTCCGGTTTTTAAAATAATTAAATATGTTTTTAGAGGCATAGATAAATTAAATTAAAACTAACATTTGTCATTGCGAGGAGCCTGTAATCAGGCGACGAAGCAATCTCTGGTCAGTTTATTTAAACAACTTTATTACTGCTCAATTTTTTAGCACTTTCTAACCAGAGATTGCTTCGTCGCTACTGCTCCTCGCAATGACAGGAAGTTTACTTATAACAAACAAAATTATTAATTAATCTTTTCCCACGATATCTTTACCTTGGCGTTTCTGGTGGACTCGTAATATTCAACCTTCACTTCATGGCTACCCGCGGTTATATTTCTTTCTCGGTTAAATATCATTTCTCTATCATTGTCAGCCCAGGATTGCAAAAAATTTTCATTATCAAGATAGACTCTAATAGCGTCATCAAAAACCGTTCTAAACTCATAATTACCGTCTAGAAAATTACAACTGGCAGTATAGCGAATTGAAAATCTATCAAAAAAAGAAAGTTGTTCCGGTCCGCCGGTTCCCCAATCAAAGTTTATCGCCTTAACACTGCTAGTGGCGATAGGCGATCCAAAAAGATTCTTATTATCAAAATATTCGGCCAACCAGACGCAAGTTGTTGTAGCGATATTCTCGGTTGTATCGACTATAATTATCGGACTAGTCGTGGCCGTTTCTCCTGTTGCGCTGTCGGGCGTGCTGGTCGCCACCGGCGTGTCAGTTTCCGGCGTCACGACTTCAACGGGCGCTTGAACCTCTGAATTATCTACGGTAATCACCGGACTGGATTTCGCGTCCACGGTAATCAACGCTAAGTTGCTATCGGTTATGCCGAGCCCCAGGTTTCTCATCACGCTAAAGGCGTCGACTGGACGACCCAAGTAATGCATAGTTAAATTAAGCGGATTAACATAATAAGCTTCACCTAAATCCTCAACTTTAAGTAAAATCTTGCCCGCCAATCTAACCGGAGCCAAACCTTTAAATAAATTAAAATCTTTATTAGACACGCCTAAACCCTGCTCTCTCATAATCTTAAAAGCGTCGGCCGGCCGGCCAAGATAAAATCTCTTTTGACTGTCCGGATTAACATACCAGGCCTCGCCATTAGCTTCAACTTGCAATAAAATTCTGCCTGCTAATTTTTGGGCTAAGCTTTCCGCCTGCGCTAAATTTAATGGCAAGAGTAAAAATAATAACAAAATTAATAATTTTTTCATATTTTTTAAATTGATTATAAAATAATTTATACCCATATCATACCATAACTACCCCCTTTATCAAGGGGACTTAAATTTTTCCTAAACAAAAGCCCCTCCGGAAAAACCGGCAGGGGCGCTTTAAAAACTATTTTAAAAAAATTTAGACCAGGAGCTAATTATCGAGAAAATTGGATATTCAATTTTTTTTCTAAAACCTCGACTCTTTTCTGCAGCTCTACCACCTCAAAACGATAGGCGACATTATCCAGCCGCAATCTTATATCCTCATGGCCTTTTTCTAGAGTACCCAACTTCTCGTCCGTCTGGTCAAAGCGCTTATCAACCTGATCAAAACTAACCTTAACCATAACGGCCAATTCGTCAATTTTTTCATCCAACTTTTTATCTATCTTTTTTAGCAGAACTTCATTGTTGTCTTTAAATTTTTGATCCAACAGATTGGATACTTGTTGTAGATCCTCTTGTTGCATATTATTTTTTTATTTTATTATTAGCCAGATATTTTTTAACATAAATCACCACGGGTTTAGCGCATTTTTCGCAAAATTCAAACCTGTTCACCCATTTATCAAAAAATCTCTTGCCCATATCATCAAAAGAAAAAATTATTTCTTCTCCCTTTATATTTTTACCGCATTTATCGCATTTATCGCATTTATGAAAAGTCGCCATATTATTGATATTTACCCCGTTAAATCCGGCGAAGCCGGAGCAAAGCTATTTAACGGGGTGAATTTTTATTTCTATATTATATCATAAATAAAAACCGTGTCAAAAACTCAAAGCCCCCCGCCACATTGTGGCGGGGGGCTTCTTAATCTATCCTAATTAAACCTTTCTAAAGTTTAAATTAGTAAGATAACTTCGCGCCTATTACTTCAGAAACATTCAATAAGACATTTGATACATCCGTACCGGTGCCATTATTGCCATTATAAACGAAACGGTAAGTCAGATCAGCAATCTTCGTCTGGACGAAGTCGCCGGACGCGTCTACGCCGCTAATATCGCCTTCAATGACGATAGTAACTTCGCCGTCCACATCCTCTGTGGTTCCAGATAATTGCGAGAAGGTAGAAGAGGCTGTTCCTGTACTACCATCTTCTTGAACCGCGGTAGTCTTATTGCTGGAATCACCATCAATATAGACCTGGATATTATTCACGAAGACGCCGCTTGAGGTGGCAATGCTTAAGCCCAAGGTTACTAATCGCGCTTTTAGTTCAGTATTATCGCTGTTTCTGTTACTGCCGTTATTGAAGATGAATTTATACTTACCGATAATCTGATCATTGCCGTTAGATAGCGTTGTATTGGACATCGGATTAGTAATGGAGGTTAGGACTGAACCGTGAATAGTCGCGGTGGTAGAGGTGGCAACGCCCCACTCGGCGTATTCACCGGCAGCCACACTGGCATCAGTATCTTCAACCAAAGTAATGTCATCGCCCAAATCTACGCCCACAGCGGTAACCGCGTCATCGGCCGATAGGCCGAGTTGAGTCAATTGAGTGCTGGAAGCTAAAGTATAGATTATGGTTTCCGCGTCATCGGCCGTAGCGGAAGGATCGCCTTCCACATTAATACCTCTAGCGGTTACGCCAATGAAATATTCATGGACGTTATCCGCCGATAGCACTAAGTTCAAGTCGCTGAAATTGGCATCGCCGAGAGTGCTGACGCCTTTTGAAGCCACTAAGACTTCATTCTTGTCATACAACTCAACGGATGCAATATCATCGGCTCTGGCTGTGCCCTGTTGGCCTAAGACTAAAGTCTTAACCTTAATCGGTTCATTAGCGGTGGTGAAAGTTAACTTGCCGAGATATTTATCTCCGGAAGTAATCTTACTGCCTGCTAAGAGGATCGTATTAGTATTAGACTTTAGATCCGTAACCGTCAGCTCAACTTTCAATGTACCGGCCGAAGCCAAAGTAAGGGTCCTGGAAAGAGTCGCGGCATTCTTTACGCTTTCCGCCACCGCGTTCGAGTCTTTATCCTGGGCGACTATGCTAGCCGCTACGCCATCCGCTGTAAGTCCGATAACTCCTGTAGGACTAAAGGTGGACGAGAAATCAGCTTTAACTTCTAAGGTCACGGTCTTACCGGCGGGAATTACTCTGTTAGTTGTGTCTAAAGAAGTAAAGTTGATATAACCAGCGGTTCCTGAAGCAGGTTCAACGATGCCACCGGCAACTGTCTTAACCAGCTTGTTGTCAACATAGAGCCGTAACTGGGAAATATTAGTATCGCTAAACGCGCTAGCGACAGTAGAAGTAGAGTGAATCTTAACCGAGGTTAAAGTAACCGCGGAAGACGCGCCCGCTTCTAAGCTGGCCGCGTAAACGACCACATCCTTAGCGCTCGGCACAATCGTCTTAGCTGTTAAGGCGGTTGTCTGCCAAGTTAAAGAGGCTGTTTTAACCGTAGCGATAGCGCTTGAAACTGATGTCGGGGTAATGCTGGATTGCAAGCTGGCGTCTGAATCATCGCCGCTAATAGTAAAGCCGGTGCTCTTTAGAACAACCTGCAAAGTATCGCTATCAACGGCTGGATTGGTATCGTTCGTACCGGCTACATCTACTTTTATCTGATAAGTCTTGGTCACGCCCTTAACCAAACTGATTTCATCGGAATTGGTTAATTTGCAATAAGAGGCCGTTGTTGAACTGGCGATAGTTAAATCATAAGATGCGCCAGTGACCGTGTCTCTTAAGACCGCGTTATCAAGTTTAGTGCAAGATGGGTTTGTACCAGTGATATAAAAGCTATCTGCGCCAGCGCCTAACGCGGTAATGGTGGCATTTTCACCGGCTGAAAGAACTTTAACGGTAGCTAAAATCACGGCGTTATCGCCCGGCCTAACATCTTTAGACGGAGTAACGGTTTTATCCATATCAATTGTAACATCACCGGCCGTTAAAGTAACGACAATGCCCTCGCTAACACCGTCTATATTCGCAAAATAGCTAGAACCAATTTCTATGCCATAACCATAATCCTGGCCAGTGAAATATAAATCACCGGCTTCGTAAAAATACAAGTCAATGGTATTAGTGGTATTGCCAATGCCGATATCGCCATAAACTTCAACCGTGATGGTGTCATTTTTAGCGATAACTTTATTGAAGCTGAAAGTAACGATCTTATCAACCAATTCGCCGCCCTTGACGACTTCATCGCCATCAATCACCACTCTCATGTTGCCAACAATGCCGGCGGTATTGGTGCCGCCATTCTTCATGGCAAAGCCGGAGAAAATAACCGCTTCATTAGCCGCGGTTAAATCAAATTTGGCTAATAAGACATTGTCTTCGCCGAAATCATTGGAGGTATCAGAAGTGCCAAGATTTGACATGGTAACCGTACCAATAGTTGAACTGGTAACTGCCTGAACATTACCTCTAACCGGGAAAGAGCCGCTTACGGCCGCTCCATTAGTAGTAATGTCGCTAGCCGCGGCAATGCCTAAAGCAAAATTTCCCGATGTTTGGCCCGCAACAATCGTGGCTTTGACCACTAAAGATTTAGTGGTTCCGGCCGCGACGACGATCGGTGTAGAAAAATTAAAGGTTGCTTCTTTATCGGAATTTATATTCTTGGCTGTTCCCACTTTGACGCCGTTATCATAGAAAGTAACGCTGTCAACATAAGTGGCCGTACCCAATTCAAAGGTTTTTAGCTTAATCGCACTAACGCTTACCGCGCCGTCGTTGGAAGCGGTTAAGTTAATCTTTAAGAACGAAGTCGGTGAACCGGCCGGGATAGTGGAGGCAGCCGCGGTGTCTGAAGCTAAGCTGACGGTTAAGCCAGAGCCCGCGCCGATTGATCCGCCCGCGCCTGACGAAGTATCAGTTAGGGTGGCAACCGCGCCCGAGATGCTAGCGCCAACAACCGGTTTAGCGATCGTGGCGGTGATAACATCAGCCCATTTAAATCTGTTGGCTAAGAAAGCCGCTTCGGTAGCGATCTTTGAAGCTGTGGTATCAGCATTGATAAGATAAACATCAGCTTCAGTGCCAAACTTCACTAAACTGCCCTGAGGATAAGAGGTCGCGCTGACTACGCTGGTAAGGGTAATGTAGTTGGTAAAGAAAGCGTCAGACACATCAATAATCCTCTTATTCCATTGTGATCCGAATAAAGTCGCGGCCGTCGCTTCATCAGGAACGCCCACTAAAGAGCCTCCGGCGACAACGGCGTAAACTTTCGGATTAGTAGTAATTTTAACTAATTTAGTACCCGGTCTAACGGTGACATTCTTACCCAGAGGATATGACTCTAACTCGCTTTGAGAAATAGTCACAACGCTGGAGAAATCACTGTACCAGGAAAAATAAGTTGACTCATTAGGGAAAACATATCTCTTTCCGTCAGCGGCCAAGTAATAAACGGACGAAAGTCCGCTCATCTTGATTAAGTCACCGGCTGAAGCGTTGGCACTCACATTAGGAGCTACCACTACGCTCATTGATAAGACGGTAACGAAAATTACGCCTGCGGCAAAGATTTTCTTGAATCTTTCCATAGATAAATTTTGTTTACCCTGTGAAATCCCTACGGGATGCGTAGCATATTTCACAGGGTGAATCCGGTTAAATAATAAAATTATTTAACCTGGATGCTTGACTCGTTTTTTAAATTAAGATCTTGGCAAATCAACCGGAATCCCGCTCCCCCGCGAAAAAAATACGATTTTTCTGGCTTCGCCAGATCTGGCATAGCCAGACAATTTACGATTTTCGAATTTAGAATTTTAATTCGTAATTCGAAATTCATAATTCGTAATTCCTTCTGGGGGTTAGCTTGCTGATTTACCTCGTGGCTCGCGACGATCAATCGCGGAGCCGTATCCCGGGACTAGCCCGGGACTAGAAATTTAAAAAACAAGTTGATTAATTAGATTGGCAAAGTCTCCATCGAAATGGATCGACCATTTATAACTTTACCGTAACCCGCTTAATGCGGATTAGAGAATTTCTCTCAATTAAGAGATAAACTATCTAATCAACACTAATTGTTTAGTATTGTCATTGCGGGCTTGACCCGCAATCCAGATTTAATTTTCAAAAACACATACTAAGAGACAAAACGTTTATACTTTTAACTCCTGGATTCCGGCTTCGTCTGCCGGTAGGCAGACTCTCCGCCAGCTGGCGGAGGCCGGAATGACAGTTTACTGTGTACTGCTCGCCGTCTCGCTCGCGCCTTCAACCTGACCGACTTCAGTCTGATTAATAACTTTGTTTATTTCTCCAAGCTTATCTATGGCACCGTTAAGATTTTTTTCATCCACTAGCTTTTCCGCTTCGTCAAGCATCTGACCGGCCTGCTGTGAGCCTGCCGAACCAGCCGAATTAGCGTTTTCCGCCGTAGAAGTGGCGGTGGCCTGCTGTGAGCCTGCCGAATCAGCCGCAATTTGGTTTTCTAAAATTGGCTTAGAGGTGCTAGCCACCGGCTCAACTATTGGCGTTGGTTTAATTTGCCCGTCTGCCTGTCCGGCCTGCCTGCCGGTAGGCAAGGTAGACCCGCCGACTGGCGTGGCCGATTCGGATATTTCCAGCCTTTGATTATTCTTACCTAAATTAGCGCCAAAAACTTCTGATTCGGCTTCTTTTGACTTGGCCTGATCGGCGGCAGCCTTAATGACGGACAATCGATTTTTTACTTGGCTGATTTCTTTTTTAAAATTCTGCGATAGTTTTTCCAGCTTGTCATTATTAACTGTAGCGGTTTGACCCTTATCTTCTAAAACCTGAATCATTTCCTTAGCGCGATTAGTGGCAAACTCAACGCCTAGTTTGGCCTTATCTTTTTCATCAAAGGTCATAGCGAACTGCGCCCGCTCGCTGATAATTTTCGCGATATATAATGAATCGCCGGGTTTAGTATTTTTTGAGGCGTAAACGCCGCCGATGCCAACCACTAAAATTAAAACACTGGCTATAGAGGCTAGCCAAACCGGTTTAGCGAAGCTCATTAAAATTTGGCGCGGCATAATACTCTCCCAAACTATTCTAATATCCGACTTCGGTTCGAGCTCCGGCTGACCGGCGGAAATTTGGCTAAACAAAATATCCCGATATTCTTTCTGCCAATCATTATCGGGTTTAATGCTTTTTAAATTATTTAATTTTTTGAGAAGTTCTTGATCAGTCATATAGTATTGTCATTGCGAGCCGCCCCTGTAATCTGGGCGGCGCGGTCATCGCTACGCGAGATCTGGCGTAGCCATGACAATCTCTGGTTCAATAGCACAAAACTTAACTATTTTTTTAATGCTCAACACCAATCTAAATTTATTTTAAAGTAGCATTTCTTAATTTCTTGTTCTTGCCAACTTACCAGAGATTGCTTCGTCTCCGCCAGCTGGCGGATCCTCGCAATGACAGGAATTCAAGTATTTAAATTTATTTTTTCATCTTGGCTTAAAAGTCCTTTTAGGGCGTTCAAAGACCGATAAATTAAAATTCTAACATTGCCTCTTGATTTGTCTAAAACCTCGGCGATTTCTTTAATGGAAAGTTCGTTGATAAAACGCAAAATTATTATTTCGCGATATTCGTCTTTCAACTCCGGTAATTTAGATTCTAAAACCAAGAGATCGGCTTTAAATTCCATGTCATAATGCGGACTCTGCTTTTCGTCGGCGACTTTAATTCCGTTTTCATCATCCAGACTAACGGTTTCTCGGCCCTTGGTTTTTCGGTAATGATCAATAATCAAATTTCTGGAAATTTTATAGAGCAGGGCCTTCAGCGTTTTATAATCCTTCAAATTATCTTTCAAAATATAATGCCAGGTCTTTAGAAACACGGCTGAACATAAATCCTCCGCCTCCTCGCGATTGCCTACCTTGAAATAAATAAATCGATACAGTTGATCAACATATAAATCATAAGCTCTAACAAAGGCATTTTTATCATTTTGCTTTATCTTATGCAGCAATAGTTTTTCTTCAATCTTGCCTATCTTCATTTAATTATACGTAAAAATTAGAGTATTGTTACAGTTTACCCCGTGAAATAGCTTCGCACCCCGTTAAAACGGGGATTTCATGGGGTGAACCCCGTGAAATTGCTTCGCACCCCGTTAAAACGGGGATTTCATGGGGTGAACCCCGTGAAATTACTTCGCACCCCGTTAAAACGGGGATTTCATGGGGTGAACCCCGTGAAATTACTTCGCACCCCGTTAAAACGGGGATTTCACGGGGCAAATAAAAAAATAATCGTAGTAAACGAAAATAATTTGCTAAAATAAGCTATTTTTTTCTCATGCGGGATTCCGTCCAGCTGGAGAATAAATATATTGATTATAATAACATATAGATAAGCGAAAAGCAATAAAAACTCTCACAATTGTCATTCTGGCCTACGAGCCGGAATCCAGAGTTCAATAGCAAAGACGTTAATCATTCAACGTTCTTTAATAATTCACATTCCTACGGCTCACTCCTGGATTGCGGGTCAAGCCCGCAATGACATGTGGGTGTCTTGCATTATTAAAAATAATGTGCAAAAATGTAGGTAACTTACTTTAGTCTAGGTTGGCGTGGACTTAAATCATTATTTAAATAATAATACTTTAGTCTACAGTAGCGTGGACTTAAAGTTAACTACTCATAAACCCTAGCACCTTTTAAAAGGTGTCTGGGTAAACTTAAGTCTACAGTAGCGTAGACTTAACTCCTAAAATGACACAAGATCAACTTAACCTAATAAACGACAATAAAATAAAAGCAGATGATACTGCTGATCAGGTTTTAAATAATGAAATTATTAAACCAATTTGGATTTCCGTTTCCGAGGGCGCCAAACTTGGCGGAGTGCAAACTAAAACTATTCGCCGCGCTATTCAATATAATTATGTTAAATACAAAATAGTTAGCAATCGTTATTTAATTGACTTCCCTACTTTGATCACCTATTTGCACACTAAAACCAAGCTCAAAAATAAATTAAACCAATTCGGCCTAGGCCAATATGTGGATAAGTGGAAATAATTATGTCATTCTGGAGGGAGCGTCAGCGACCGATAGAATCTCATGGGATCCTATTGCTTCTCCGCCAGCTGGCGGATCGCAATGACATAAATATTTATCACCCCTTAACCGGGGTTTTTTATTTGACAGCTACTAATAAATATTGCCCTGTGGATAAAAATTTGCTATAATAAAAACATAAACAAAACTTATCCCCACCTTTCGGAGGATAAACCCCAGGCTTATGTTTTGTTACTGCAGTCATTTTTTTCAACTAAATTTGAATGGGATTTTTATATAAAAATCGGCTGACTTTTGTTGTCGATTTTTTGTTTTCAAAAATAACTATTTATCAACCAATGCTGTAAAAAGTCGAACGCCCTTAAACCGGCGTACAGCATAAAACATTTGATAAATTAAATTAATAATAAAATCTCCATGCCTAGGCATAGGCGCGTAGATAAATAAAAAAAGTAAAAATTAATATTCTGTTAGGCCTAAATATTAATTTTTATTAATTAAATTTAAGAAATTAAAAAGACTATGAAAAAATTAATTAAATCAAAACTGTTTCTGCAGGTAATTGTCGCCTCCATGGTTGCCACGTTGGCCACGGCTGGAATTGTCGGCGCCGTTTCTACAATCGGAGCCAACATTAGTACTGCCGGAACTTTAAATGTAGATTCAGGCACTCTCTATGTCGGCACAACTGATCGGGTCGGCATCGGCACAACCACGCCATTCGCGAGCTTATCCATTAATAACATCAGCGGCGACAATGCCTTGGTTATCGGTTCGTCCACCGCCACCTGGCTAAAGGTTGACGCTTCCGGCTTATTGACGGTTGCCAAAGGCGCGACTTTCTCAGATACTCTGGCCGTCACCGGAGCCGCGACTCTTTCCAGCACTTTAGCATCCGGCGCGCTTACAGTTACCGGAGCTGCTACTATTTCGACCACTTTAGGCGTAACCGGTGATCTTTCTTTTGTCAACGCTTCATCTACCGGCACAACCAAACTTTCAGTAATTACCTCCGACACCGGATCAATTAGCTTTAGCAATGAAAACCTAACCACTACCGGCAATCTGGCTTTCGCCACGGCTTCTTCCACCGGCCAGGTAAAAGTAGATACTCTGGGCGTAGCTTCCACTACTCCTGCTAATGGATATCAATTAAGCGTTGGCAATGGGGCGTCAGCCAGCTCAACTGTCAGTATGGGTAAATTCTGTATGTTTGCCGGACAGGAAGATGGAACAATGGTCTATATCAGATTAAGTTCTACGGCAGCTAATAATTCGCCGTTCGCCACCTCAACCATTCCGTGTAATTAGTAATTTATAAAGCCAAATTAATTAATTAAACTCTATGAAAAAAATTCTAGTGATAACTGTCTTGGCTTTATTCTTGGCTACTCTGTCGGTTCTGGCGGTGACAGACTCGGATTTCACGGCTGACGATAATGTTGCCGTCACCTTGAATCTTAACGGCGTTGCCGGTGCCACCGAAGCTACTTTAATGATTAAAAGCGGCTCTGAAGCGCGCAGTTTGGTAATTAACAGCATCGGCACTCTTGATATAGTTAACGCCAGTAGTACCTCTTTTAAGCTCTATTCAACCGATACTAACGCCGGAGCCATTAAAGTCGCGAGTTCCACTACGCTGGTTAGCTGTACCGACTTCGCGGATGCTACTTTAAGCAGTCCGGTTACCATCGCCTCAAGCACCATGTACATTTCCACTTCCACTATTACTCTGATTGACCTGGATAATGCCCTGACCTATAATGATTCTTGCGGCGCGGCTTCATGCGATGTTGGTTATAGTCCATCAGGATCAAACGCAGACGCGACTTGCGTTCGCAATACTGGCGGTTCTAACCCGCCCAGCGGAGGAAGTCCTAGTCCAGTTACTTGCACATCCGTAGTTTATGATATCTGGCAGACCGCCTGCACCAGCGGCTGGCAATACCGCAACGTTACATCGCAAAGCCCATCCGGCTGTACTTTAACCACCGCCCAAGAGAATGACAAAAAGAAGTCATGTACTGCTGCTGCTTGCACCTCCGTAGTTTATACTGACTGGCAAACCGCCTGCACCAGCGGCTGGAGATACCGCACCGTTACATCGCAAAGTCCGTCCGGCTGTGCCTTAACTACCGCCCAAGAGAATGACAAGAAAAAAGCCTGCGTCTCCCCCGCCACTCCGGCGACTCCGGCAACGCCTGCTACGCCAGCTCAAGCCGCCGACCAGATAAAGAATATCGTCGCTGAAGCCGCGACGATCGCCGGACGCAGTGTTGAATCGGTCTTAGCTGCTGTCGGCGCGATGCAAGACGCCAAAGCCGAAGCCGCGGCCGAAAAAAAATATACTAATAGTTTAGTCAGCGGTTTAAAAAACATCACAGCCGAAATTAAATCAGCCATCACCAACTTCATAAATTACGGCACCCCGACCACCCTAAAATTAGGCGCGGGCGAAAGAGCCGGCGTAATTAGTTCTTATAGAGCCGCTTTCGGCAAAGTGCCGGCTACCGAAACTGAATGGTCTGATGCGATTAAAATCGCTAATGGCCGCTGGCCAACCGCCAGAAGCGCCGCCGCCGAAGCTCAAGCTAAAGTTGAATTTAAGAAAGTTTACAAGCGAACACCGAATATGAATCAAACTAATGACAACGCCGCGGTTACCGTAATTTCTTATGGCTTAAGGCCGGGCAACAGAAATCTGAATAGCGAAAAAGCCGCCATTAAAAGCTTTAAAGCGATTTATGGCCACGCGCCAGTGTCAGCAATAGCCTGGGATATCGTACGCGCTATCGCCTACTCAGGAGCAACCAGATAATAGGCCAATACAGATAAACCCCCCACCAAATTTTGGTGGGGGGGTTTTAGTTTACAAGGATCCTTGAAGCGCCTAGCCAAACTTATCAAATTCCAAAAACTAAAAATACCTCGGCTAATGCCGAGGTATTTTTTATGGTTAAAACAGAAATTTATAAAACCGCTTCTTTGGCCGCTTTAGCCACTCTGAATTTAACTACTGTCTTGGCCTTAATCTGAATGGATTCACCGGTCGCCGGGTTTCTGCCCATTCTGGCCGCGCGGTTGATTTTAACCAATTTACCCAATCCCGGGATAACGAATTCGCCATTCTTTTTAACCTCTTTCAAGGCTAAAATGGCTAACTTCTCCATAAAACTTCCGACATCCTTCTTAGTCATGCCGGTCTCGCCCGCCATAGCGTCTAACAATTGAGACTTTGTCAATTTTGACATAATTTTTATGGGGTTGTTGCCAAATGCTCTTTCGGATATAAATTTTCACAATTTCGAGGAAATTTTTTATAAAATTTTTGAGGCGATATATTATATCGGCGAGGAAATTTTAGATAAAAATTTACCGAAATTTGGAAATTTAGGCCGAATACGGCATTCGGCGACGACCCCCGGTTACCCCTGCTTAAGCAGAGGAGTTATTATAAATTGTTAATAAAGACTTATATCTATTAGACATTATACACCATCTAATAAAAAAAGCCAATAAATCCGCACATCTATGTATAGGTGTGGGGATAAATACAATGCTTTGCACGGGATGTAGGAATCGAACCTACGCTAGAGGATTTGGAGGCCTCTGTACTACCATTATACTAATCCCGCATGCGCAACTGGCCGTCGGAGGAATGTTGGTTTTGAGCGCATACGAAATTGTAGTATTTTTTAAAGAAAATGCCCAAATTTCGTCTAAGCGAAAAACCAACATTCCTCCGACGGCCAAACTACCCTAATCAATATTTTTAAGCGCGTAAACACTTTTATTTAGTTTCTTTGTGGCTGGTATGCTCTTTGCAATGTAAGCAAAACTTTTTAAGTTCCAATCTATTTTTCAAAGTTTTCTTGTTCTTTTTCGAAAAATAATTGACACGCTTGCAAACGGTGCATTCCAACTTGATCAAATTATCCTGTGACATAAGGTTATTTTATGATTATAATTAATTTATTATTAGATTTTCCATAATCCATGCAAATTGCAATAGGCGCGAACCTCTATTACTTCGCCCTCAACCGTAAAATCCGCTCTGGCCTGGCGATCCAATTCCGGCTTTAAATATTTTTTATAAACACGGCTAGTCGTTAAAATTTCAATCCATTCAATATAGTGAGCGGCTTCCATCGGATGCTCGGCCGAACCGACCTTAACCGTTACTTTATCGCCAACCGCTTCCATAACCGGCACATGTTTTTCCAGCGAAGCGTCAACGGTATTTTCAACTTGCAAAACCATGGGCTGGCCGCAGCAAACTAAAGTACCCTTGCCTTCATGAACTACCTCAATTATATTGCCGCAATCAGCGCATTTATAAACTTGGTTTAAAATAGTCATATTTTTTAAATTTAATTTTAAACGTGAAAACCGCCATGGCGACTGAAACAAAATTTTACCAGGTCGTAAACAAACCAGTGGATGGGGAAGGATTTGAACCTTCGAAGGCGTGAGCCAACAGATTTACAGTCTGTCCCATTTGACCGCTTTGGTACCCATCCAATATATAGGTACTGTCGCCGAATAATTTTTCGGATATAGTACCGTCTAATGAGCCGTTGCGCGGAATTGAACCGCGGACCTACTCCTTCATTTACACCTCTTTTTGTTAAACACATATAAGAGGATTAGACTGTATCTTAGGCATGTTCTATTACTAGAATTTAGCCTCCCTTGTCAGTCGTTCGAGCGCTTTTACGCGCTACGGTCTTAGCCTTGTGTCGGCCTTTAACCGTGATTCGAGATTCAATAGAAAATTTATTCTCTAAGGGGCAGGAGTCAAATGACCCACCATGGAGTTGCTCTACCAGCTGAGCTACAACGGCAATAAACTTATTAATTTATTTTTTAATTTGATATTCCCATAATAAACTGTTAATACCCCATACTTACTTTTTTTCTTATAGGTTCCTAAACTTCCACTTTTCGTAACAAACGGTTTGTAAAACTGCTTCTTTTCGACTTTCAATTTTTTAGTCCAATACATTAAAGCTTCATCTATATTAATATCGGAAAAGGTATGTAAATGGAATTTTAAATCTTTTTTATTTATATTAAAAAATTTTATTAAAAATTCTATAAACTTATTCAATAACGCGGCATCGGAGTTGCCAAGTCTTACCGTATTTTTATTAGCCCTATTGCCTTCACCCCAGTATAATCCAATACCCAAACCAAACAATTTTGCCTCTTCTAAATTTTTTGGCGAAATAAATTCAAAAGGATCGCCATCCGGATTATGTTTTATATAAACCGCCTCACTTATTGTTCTTTTTGATATCTTATATTTTTTCAACCAGTAATTTATTCTATTTGGCGAACAACTAATCAACTTGGAGATTTCTGAGGCAGACTTATGCTGGTCAATATATAAATTATTAAGATATTCAAAAGTAATCTCATTGTTCTCCATAATAAAATTAATTTTTATATTAACCTTACACAGCTAATTATAAAACTAATTTTGACATTGGTCAACCAGCTTCTTAAGAAAGAACCACTCTACCGGCTATATGTCTGCTGGCAGACGGCGGTACAACGGCATTATGAATATAAAACCTTATAATACATTAAATCCCGAATGCTCGGGATTGAAAATTATCTCGCTACACTAGACCTGTCTAGCCGAAAAAAATCAAAAATTTTCTCTATAATTCGTCAATCTGCCTCTTAAATTCAGCGATTTTATTATTCTCCGGATTGGTTTTAAGCAGTTTTTTGTAGGCATCTAAGGCCAGCGCTTTATCTTTTATTATTATACTGATTTCCAGCATCGTGTCAAGATATTTAGGATTAGCCGGCTCGATTTTTAGAGCCTTTTTTAAGCTGCTTATCGCTTCCGGCCATTTTCCCATAGCCTGATAAACGCTCGCCAAATTGAAATGTGTTTGGGCATTTTGTTTATTAACATTAATTAATTTTAAATATTCATCTCGCGCTCCGTCTAAATCCCCTTTTTCTCTGGCAATTTGCGCTAAATTTTCATAAATATCCTCGTCATCTTCTTTTAATTTTAAAACATGCTCAAAAGTCTGTTTAGCTTCCTCGTATTGTTTCTTTTCGAAATACAGCCGGCCCAAGGCTTTAAATGCTTCAATATTTTTACTGTCCAAACCGATTATTTCAATGCATTTATTCTCCGCCAAACCTAAATCGCCGCGCTTCTTGCATTCTTCTATCTGCCTGAATAACTGCTCGGTTTTTTTATCAAAGTTTAAATTTTCGCCTGCTTCTTTGGTTTGATAATCATTTTTTAATTGATAGAGCTTATGCAGGCTGAATTTAAAAAATTGGCCAACTCCTCGGGCGGCCGGCGCGGATAATCTGCCTAATTTAGCCGACCATTTTATAATATTTCTCTTTAAACGGTTAGAAATAATTCTTTCTTTAAATCTCGCTTCTTTTTCCGCCGGTATGCTGGCGACGTCCAAATTGGCTAAAACAGAAAATTTTCTTACCACAATCACAATAATTATGCTAAAACTAATTAAAATTAATAACAACGGAACTATATTATACATAGGTAAAAATCAAAATTATTTTATAAAAATTGGCTTTAATTTACAGTTTAAGTCTTGGTCTCGCCGACCATAAAACGTCCGGCGCTGCCAAATAATTTCATTTTACCAAAAACTACTTTTTCTATCGCTTTAATAGTCGGTTTCAATAAATTTCTGGGATCGGTTTCATTTTTATTTTCCGAGCAGACCTTTATCAAGGTCTCGCAAAAAGCCACTTTTAAATCAGTGCCAATATTAATTATATTGACCCCCTCTTTAATCGCTTTTTTTATTTTGACATTACCGACTCCGGAACCGCCATGCAAAACGAAAGGAATGCGCACGGCTTTTTTTATGTCTTTTAACAAACTGAAAATAATATCCTCATTACTGTAAATACCGTGAGCCGTGCCAATCGCCGCGGATATCGTATCGACTTTAGTTTCACGGACAAATTTTATTATGTCTTCCAGACTGGCTAAAGGGATATTCTTTAATTTGCCTCTTATATTCCCGTGTCCGCCGACCATAGCGCCGACTTCGCCTTGAACCCAGACATGCTTGGCGTGCGCCATTTTCACTATTTGCTTGGTTAATTTTATATTTTCATCTAAAGGCAGGCTGGAGGCGTCGATATGAACCGAGGTAAAGCCGGAGCTAATACATTCAAAAACTGAATTGAAGCTCGTGCCATGGTCAAGATGCAAAGCAATCGGCACGTTGGCGGCCACATTTTTAGCTACCGTCGAAACTATATGGGTTATCGGTTTAAGACCCATGTACCTTATAGTGCTTTCCGAAACCTGAATAATCGCCGGGGAATTAGCTTTAACCGCGGCTTGAGCTACGCCTAAAACCGATTCTAAAGTTATAACATTAAAAGCGCCGATAGCGTATTGGCCAGCTTTGGCTTTTTTTACAAGATCTTTAATGTGAACCAGCATAAGAGTATAATGAATTATCTATTTAGTTATTTCTTTAACAACTTTAAAAAAATCATCCGCTTTAAGGCCGACTCCGCCGACCAATAAGCCGTTCATATCTTCTAAATCAGCAAATTTCTTAACGTTTTTGGAATTAATGCTGCCACCGTAAATAATTCTAAAATTTTTGCTGACAACCTGCATGCCAAACATGTCGTTTAAAGCCAGCTTGATTATTTTATGGGCATACTCGGCCTCGCTGGGCTCGATAGCCGTTCCCGTGCCGATGGCCCAAACCGGCTCGTAAGCGATGATTATTTGCTGATTGCCAAAAACGTCAATGCCTGACAAAGCTTGCTGTAATTGCTCCACTAAAACAAAATCCCGCTTATCCGATTCCTTTTCTTCGATGGTTTCGCCGATGCAAACTATCGGCGCAAGTTTTTCCGTCTCTAAGACGGCTCTGACCTTTTTATGAATCATCTCATAATTTTCAAATAAATATCTTCGCCTTTCGCTGTGCCCGATAATTACATATTCACAGCCGGCCTCAACCAGCATATCAGCCGAAATTTCTCCCGTGTAGGCGCCTTTGTCTTCCCAGAAGACATTTTGCGCCCCAAGCTTAAGCTTGCCGGTTTTTATAATCTTAGCTACGTGGTCTAAAGTTAAGGTTGATGGGCAAATCACTACTTCGCCTTCTTTAAAACCGGCAAACTTTTCTTTAAATTTTTTCGCCAAAGCTAAAGTCTCGGACAAATTTAAATTCATTTTCCAATTGGCAATAATAATTTTTTTTGCAAGCATATTTCTGTAATTAATAATTATTCCGATTAAGCTATTTTAATCTACAAATATTATACCACAGTCAAACGCATTAACCAATTAATTTACGGCCGGCCGTTATAATATAAACCGACTAGTTTTTTAGTTAAATCAAAGCGATCGCTGTCTTTATCCGCGCCTAAAACCACGGTAATAATCGGCCGGCCTTCATAGTTTTTAAATTGACTGACCAGGCAATAGCCGGAGGAATTAATATGTCCGGTCTTACCGCCTAAAATACTAATGCCTTCGTTCGGAAAATTATTTAATAGTTCGTTGGTATTGACGATAGATTTCTCTCGGCCTTGCTCGGTATTGAATTTATAAGCCTTGGTTAGAGAGGCGCGGCTGATCTCCTGATTGGCCAAGGCGATTTTAGAAAAAATAGCGATTTCTCGGGCGGTCGAAATATTTCCATCATTAAGTCCTGCCGGATCAACCAGCCTGGTATTCTTTAACCCCAATTCTTTTATTTTATCATTCATTTTTTTAACGAATTCCGTTTCGCTTAAACCGGTAGCCATAACTAAGGCCTGGGTAGCGGTATTATCCGAACCAACCAGGCTAAAATAAAATAAATCTTTCACTTTAACTTTGTCGCCGGTAAATAAATAAATTTTTCCGCCCTCGCGCTTATCTTCCGCTTTGATTGTATAAACCGTCTCCCAGCCGGGGTTATAGTCTAAAAACACATAGGCCGTAAATAATTTAGTAATACTGGCTATCGGCCAGGCCCGATCAGGGCGTTTGGCAAAAAATAAACTATCATCATAATCTAAAATCGCGCCGTTTTGAGCCGAAAAATCATAATCAGTAATAACGGGTTTTGGTTTTTCTTCCTGTTCTTTCGTAATTTGACGCATTGGCTGATCTAATTGGGGCAGTTGAAAAATTTTCGGCACTGGAAATGACTTTGCGTCTTCGATCGCTTTAGCAATAGCTTTTTTTAAATTTTCCCTTTGCTCGGCTGAAATTCTTTCCTCACTACTATTTTCGCTAACTCCTAAAACTTTACCGACCTTAGCCGGCTCGCCATGGTTCGGCATTAAAAAATCCCCCTTAACCAAGAGGCTAAAGTTTAAAAAAACAGCAGAAATTAATAAGCCAATGGCGGCAGGTACCAGCATAAACTTAAAATCTTAAACAAACTTTAATTATTTACTTCTGCTTCCTTAAGCATTCTGTCTAAAGTCTCGTCCTGATGAAGCCGGGCGTAATCAGGCAAATCGTCAATTTTATTCAGGCCTAAGAAACGGATAAAATCAAAACTCGCCGTATAGTATGTTTCATTTCTTTTCTTATCAAGCCTGCCTTCAACCAAGCCTCTTAGAAGCAAATTTCTTAAAATCAAAGCGCAATTTACTCCCCTAATCCTATCCAAATCTATTTTTGAAACCGGTCCGCGATAAGCGATAATCGTTAAAGCCTCAAGGCTCGGTTTTGATAACTCGCCGGTAGTTTCGTCCTTGATGAATTCTTGAATAATTTTAGCATTATCCGGCGAACTGACCATCTGGTATTTCGCGCCATCATTAATAATTTGAATACCGGACTGGCTATTTTTATAGTCCTCCAAGAGCTCGCCGGCCGATTTTATAATTTCTTTTTTATCAGCCTTTAGCAACTCAGCCAGTTGGTTTACGGTCATCGGCTTAGCCGAAATAAATAATAAAGACTCGATTTTCGATTTTATGAAACTCATAATTTTAAATTTAGAAAGTCTGTCATTGCGAGGAGCGAACACAGATCCCTCTCCGCCAACTGGCGGATCGGGACAAGCTTCGCAACCTCTTTGCGTTGTCATTGCGAGGAGCTTCGGCGACGAAGCAATCTCACGAATGTCTATGCTCCATTAAATCTCGCCATTATTATATTATTATTTTTCTTCGCCGTTCGTGAGATTGCCGCGCTCTCCGCCAGCTGGCGGATCGCTCGCAATGACAATAAAAAATTTCTAACTTTATTTCATATTTAATTATATCCTGTTTATCTCTATTTCTCCGAATAAATCGCCTTGCACGACTACGACATTTCTCTGCTTAATCAATTCCAGCAAGGCCAAAAAACTCACAATAATATTAATTTTATTTTTCTCGCCGGCCAGAAGATGATTAAAAGTAAATTTTATCCGATCGAGCAAAATCTGCTGAATCGCTAAAATTTTATCTTCAATATTAACTGTTTTTTGCAGATTCTTTTCTTCCAATAACTCAACCGGCCGAACATTTTTAATGATTTCATTAATCAAGTTTAACAAATCTTTCGCCTTAAGGTCTTTCGGCGGTGAAAAAAACTTAGCATTGGCTAAAAACGCGCGGCGATTGAACTCCCGAGCAAAGCTGAATCTTTTCTTGCCGATAATGGCTTCTAACTTCTTCGCGGCGTCTAAAAATTCCTTATACATCCTTAACTGATCTTCGAACTCTTTAATTTCCTCTTCGGCTTCGCTTTTTAAAAACGGCAGAAGCGCTCGAGATTTAATTAAAAGCAGTTTAGCGGCCACGACTAAAAAATCCGCCAGGTTTTCCGGCTCCAGCTCCTTTAAGCTGCGAATATAATCGATGTATTGATTGGCAATCTTGGCTAAGCTGATTTCCGTAATATCCATTTCCTCCTTTTCAATCAATTGCAGAAGCAATCCGAGAGGACCCTCAAATTTGTCTATTTTAAAATTTAGCATAATGCGCCTTAAAAAACTTTATAAATATCAGCCTGATGAGGCCTTTTGCTTTTGAGCGCATACAAAATTGTTGCTATTTTTTAGAAAAATATTACAATTATGTAATAAATAAAAATATTTTTCTAAAAAATGCCCAAATTTTGTCTTAAGTGAAAAAGTAAAAGGCCTCATCAGGCTATTTCTTTTTAACCCCAAAACTGCCTAAAACGGCTTTTTCCAGTTTAACGAAATCCTTAACCGCCATTTCCACTGAATGATTAAAACTGCCGGAAGAAAAAATCGCTTTTTTAGTTTCGGATAGTTTTTTCTCCATAATCACGGGCAATTTATGAAAACTGCCAAAAGCGCTCATGGCGCCGGCCTTAATTTTCAATAATTTTTCCATTACCTCCTCGCCGGGAATTTTTACAACCTTAATCTTTTTTCCAGCGACTTTTCCCATCAGCTGAGATAATTTTTTAAAATCCAAATTGTGATCGGCCGGCAGTATGGCCAAATAATAATCCTTATCGGCTGCCACCAAAAGTGTTTTGGCAATTTCGTTTAACTTTTTACCCATGGTGGCCGCCACGTCATAGGCCGTATAAACGGTTTTATGAATTAAGATCTTGTGTTTAGTTTTTGAGTTCTCTAAATATTTGGCTAATTTTAAGGGAAATTTTTTGATTTTTGACATATAATTTTAAGTTAGTAATTAGCCCTAAAACTTATCTGACCGGCACGGACACGGGGAAGGGCTTGCCCGATTCTAATTGCGCGATCCGCTGAGCTAAGCATTGGTAGCCTGAATCATGCAGCCAGCGCGCGTCAATATAAACAGATTTATCGTCAGACTGCTTTTTATTTTCCGTTCTGAAAGTCGCGCATAGTTCGTAGGAATCATTGCTCTTAATATTATAATCAAAAATCTTATTAGTTGCCGGGTCGGTTAATTCGCTTTCCATAATAGTATAAATTGAACCGCCGCTAATTAAAGTATTTAAATTCTCCGGCAATCTTTTATTTTCGCCGTAGTAAGCATCAATGGCATAAGCAATCTGGCTGAATTTATTTACTATGGTCTGATCGAATTTCTGCTCCCTGACTACGAACGGCGAATCAATAAAGAAAAAACTAGCGATTAGCGCGATCGCCGCTAACCCCATAGAGCCGTAAAAGTAAACTCTGATGATATTGTTTATCTTATCAACCTCCGCTCTTCTGATGTCGTATAAATAATAGCTGAAAATTATGGCGGAAATTATGATAGCGGTTAATGATTTTAGAATAAATTTAACCGTCAATTCTCCGCCTAAGAAACTATTGATCGTGCCGATCAGCCAGCCGATCATCACCACGGCGCTAACCAATAAGATAAAATAGGTTAACCATTTTCTAATGCCCGAGTCCTTACTGATTTTTCCGGTTGTCAAATTTTTGTTTATAAGCCACATCATAAAAAAATAAATCGGCGCGGCAATGATGATGGCGGAAATGGCGAACTTTAAGGCGTCTTGGCTAAAACCGCCCGGCGCGATGGCCAATAAATCCAAAATATTTTTATTAATAATCTGAAAAACTATCATGCCGGTTGAAAGAGAAATAAAAACCAGAGTTACGAGAGACAGCATATAAAAAAAAGCAAACTTGGCATTTTGTTTTTCCATAAACTTGTCCCGAGCGCAAGCGAGGGATCTCTCGTCCGCGCTCAATTAGTGAATTATTTTATTGGCAACTTTCGCTGCCGGTTATTAAATATTTTAATAACTAATTTTTTTCTCCTACACTTCATACTCCTTACATAAATTTTCCATAATTGTTACGACCGAGTCTTCTCCCTGAAAATCAAAATCCGGGCAAATTTTTCTTTCAATGCCGCTGCTAGCTGTCATGGTATGAAGTAAATAAACTCTATTTGAATTTTTATGTTTCGCTTCTAACTTTCTGGCTTTTTCAACAATTCTGCTATGAGCTTCAAACCTTTTTTTATTTCCCACGCCGGTCAAACGCTTTCTCATATCTAAAACCCTTCTCTCTAAAGATTCCTCGGTTGGCCGAATTTCCAGCGTTCTTTCGCTCATATAATAAATAAAAAGTCTATATATTAATCTTTCTTGATTTTTATATTTAGCTCTTTCAATTGTTTTTCATAAACTTCGGACGGACTATCAGTCATTAAATCCTTGCCCTTGCCATCCTTCGGAAAAGCGTAAATATCGCGGATTGAATCCATGTCTCTTAAGACCATTAAAATTCGGTCTACGCCCGGGGCATTGCCGCCATGGGGAGGAGCGCCGAATTCAAAAGCCCTGATCATAGCGCCAAATCTTTTATCAACTTCTTCGTGAGAATAACCGGCGATTTTAAAAGCTTCATACATAATTTCCGGCTCATGATTTCTGATAGCGCCGGAAGAGGCCTCAAAACCGTTTATAACTAAATCATATTGATAGGCTAAAATTTCCAAAGGCTTCATGGTTTTTAAAGCTTTTAAGCCGCCCTGAGGCATGGAAAAGGGATTATGGCCAAAGTCTATTCGGCCTTCCTCAATTTCCGAATAATCATACATGGGAAAATCCACTACCCAGCACCAAGCCGCTTTGGCATTATCCTTTAAACCTAATCTTAGAGCGCATTCGTTTCTAACCGCTCCCAGGCTCAAGCAAACCGTTTTCCAGGCGTCAGCGCCGAAAAATACTATATCCCCGGCCTTAGCGTCCAGTTGTTTAACAATCTCCTGCGCCAATTTATCGCCCAAAAATTTAACAATCGGAGACTGCAATTCGCCTTTTTCTTTAACAATTATATAGGCTAATCCCTTAGCACCCTTAGCTTTAGCGATTTCGGTTATTTCATCGATCTCTTTGCGTGAAAATTTCGCCCCGCCTTCAACTTTTAAAGCCTGAACCACGCCGGATTTTTCTATAGACTGGGCAAAGACGGAAAATCCGCAGCCTTTCACTAAATCGGTAACCGGTTCTATAGCCATTTCAAAACGCAAATCCGGCTTATCCGAGCCGTATTTAGCCATGGCTTCGCGCCAAGGAATCTGCTTAAATCGGCCGTCTTTCTTTAGTCCGACTAATTTTTTAGCGCTAAAATTTTCCGTTAATTCAATCATCAACGGTTCCATAATTTTAAAAATGTCTTCCTGCTCCACAAAGCTCATTTCCATATCTACTTGATAGAATTCGCCGTAATGCCGATCCATCCTCGGATCTTCGTCGCGGAAGCAGGGAGCAATTTGAAAATATTTATCCAAGCCGCCGACCATTAAAAGCTGCTTAAATTGCTGGGGCGCCTGGGGCAGGGCGTAAAATTTACCGGGATAGAGCCGTGACGGCACTAAGAAGTCGCGCGCGCCTTCGGGCGAAGAGTTGGCTAAAATCGGCGTTTGAACTTCTATAAAATCATGTTCATGAAAATATTTTCTAATATGCTGAAAAAACTTATCCTTAACTTTAAGCATTTCCTGGAGTTTCGGCCTTCTTAAATCCACAAAGCGATATTTTAATCTTAAGGCTTCGTTAGCTTCTCCAGCCTTAATTTCGCTTAATTCAAACGGCGGGGTTTTTGATTTTGATAAAATTTCAATTGAATCGCACTCGATTTCAATCTCGCCGGTGGACAATTTTTTATTAATCATTTCATCCGGTCGAGCCGCGACCTGGCCTTTGATTTTAATCACCCACTCATGGCGCAACTCATCGGCCGCGGACAGAGCTTCTTGGCTGATTTTCGGATCAAAAGTCAGCTGGGTTAAGCCATAGCGGTCGCGTAAATCAATAAAAATCAAACCGCCATGATCGCGCCGGCTCTGCACCCAGCCGCAAAGCTCAACGGTTTTTTTTATATCTTTTTTATTCAGTTCTCCGCAGGTATGTGTTCTAAGCATAAATGTTGGCTAATATAAGCTAATATCCCTCATATAGCAGATAAATTAAAAATCTAAATATTGGCTAAATCAGCTTACAATTAGCTCAATATTCGTGTTTATATTTTAACCTATTTTACCGACTTAAGCAATGTTTTTTGCAAGCGTTATTTATCACATTCAAATTTACAGGCGAAACACCCCGCAACACTCATCCCATCCGCACATTCAGTTTTATCCGCCGAACTCTTTGATAACAACAGGTTGCAATTATTCATATTATTATCGGTTTGTACTATTTTACAGACAGATTCAGGATCTCTGTTATCAGCTACATAATCTCCCTTAGCCTGTGATTTCCAAATTATTTTAAGTTTAGGCTGATTATCGTTTGTCGTGGGCTGTTGGCATCCAGCCAGGAAGACTAACCCGAATAACAGTGAGCTTAATGCTAATGCTTTTTTCATAATATTATTTTTTTAAATTTAGTGATTTTACAACCACAAGAATTTAACCCATCTTAATTAAAACTATACTTAAAAAACTTATCAATAATTTCCCCCGCCTCCTGGCCTAATTTTTTACTTATTTTAATTTTTTGTAACTGTTGAAAATTACATTTAACGGCTAGTCTCAGTAATTTGATGCTATCATCGGTTATAACTAATTGATTAGCATCTTTAGGATTAAAGCACTTCGAGCAGACCAGGCCGCCTCTCGCCAAATCAAACCGATTTCTTCCCGGCAAAATTTTATTAACGCAACTAACGCAAACTGACAACTCCGGCTGATGACCTAATAGGGCTAAAAGCTTAAAGATAAATAATTGAGTCAGCATCGTCAAGCGGTAATCGCTATATAATTCTTTCTGGATTCCCCCCGCATTTTGCGGGGCGGGAATGACAGACTCCGGCCGCTCCAGCGTTTCTAAATAATTTTTCAATAATTCAAATATTTTTTCATCGGCCAGTCCGGGTTTAATAAGCTGATCTATGATTTTTACCGCTCGTCCGGCTGGCGCTAATTTAGTCAAATCATTTTTTATATTGCTAAAACAATTTTCGTTTAAAGCCGCGCCCACATAATCATGCCGCCGGCCGCGCACCGCCATAATATTAGTTAAGCTCAAAGGCTCTAAATGGCCGGCCAGCTTTGATTTTATCTTCTTCGCTCCCCTGGCGGTTAATTCGAGTTTACCAAACTCGCGCGAATAAACTACGACCCGGCTATCACATTCGGAAAAACTTTTACGGTTTAAAATTATGGTTTTAATATTATAAGTATCTTCCATAAAATCCTTTTGTCATTCCCGAAGCCGTAGGCTGTCGGGAATCCAGGGGCGCGCGGCATAAACATATTTTCTGGATTCCCGCCTGCGCGGGAATGACAAGAAAAAATATTGCATCGCTCCCGAAAACTCTCAAAATTACCCGTAATGACAATGCAGTTAAATTTTATCTAAATAACTCTGCAAAATTATCATCGCCGCTATTTCATCGCGGCTAGCTTTAGTTTTCTTTGTTCCTGCCAAAGCATCGGCCGCCTTGCTGGATAAACGCTCATCAATCAGTTCAAGGGGAATTTTTATTTTACTTTTCAGCTCATCAATAAATTTATTATATTTTTCATTTAAAGTCAGCGGCTCATAATTCATCATAGAAACCGGCTTTCCTAAAACTACCGTATCTATTGCTTCGCTTTCCACAATTTGCGCCACCTCCAGAACATCCTTCACAGTTTTAAACGGCGTGGCCATTTTAGTTTCGCCGTCAGCCAACGCCAAACCGATGCGAACCTCGCCCCAGTCTATGCCTAAATAATTCATAAAATTAATGTCAAATTTCCAATGACTAATGACAAACAAATTTCCAATGACAAATTTCAAATAAAATTATTTGGACATTTAGATTTTGGCATTGATTTGTCATTAGACATTTGTCATTTATTATTAACTTTGAGATTCGCATTTTACATTAAATTTACTCATACTTCGTTAATATCTCATACCCTTCCTCCGTCACCACCACCGTATGTTCAAATTGAGCGCTTAATGAGCCGTCGGCGGTTAATATCGTTAAGCCATCGGCGCCGGTTTTTATATTATAATCGCCGACATTAACCATGGGTTCAATCGCTAGTACCATGCCTGGCTTTAAAATTATTTTTTTATTATACGGCAATTCATAATTAGGAATCTGCGGATCTTCATGCAATTCGTAACCGACGCCATGGCCGACTAAATCCCGCACTACGGAAAAACCGCTAGCCTTTTTAACATATTGTTCCACCGCCTTGCCTAGGCTATTTAGGCTATTACCCGGCCGAACCTGCTCTATGCCATGAGCTAGAGCTAGTTTAGTCACTTTAATCAATTTTTGCGCCTCGCGGCTAACTTTACCGACAGCTATGGTAGCCGCCATATCGGTGTAATAGCCTTTTCGGCCGGAAGAAAACGGATACTCCATGCCCACGTCAATAGTGATTATATCGCCTGATTTTAATTCGCGAGACGGCAAAGCCGGAGCGTGTACGACTTCATTATTTATGGAGGCGCACAAGGCCGTAGGAAAAGGCCGATCGCCGGCGCTCTGTTTAAAACCTTTAAAAGACGGCCGGCCGCCGGCTTCGATAATTAAAAAATCAGCCAGCTTTTCCAAATGTCCGGTAGTAACGCCGGGCTTAACCTCGCTAATCAATTTTTTCATTATCTGCCCTAAAATTTTTCCGCCCTGGCGAATTAATTCTATTTCATCGACTTTTTTTATGGTTATCATAAATATAATGAATCATGAATCAGGAATAATGAATTATGGACTATAAATTTAAATTAGGCATTTTTCCATTATTCATAATTCATGATTCATTATTCAATTTCTAAATTTTGTGATGAAAGTAAAACTAAATTACTTTTAATTCTCTCAATTTTTCCATTATATCGTTATGAATTTTAGCAATTGGCTGTTCGCCGTTTATTTTTATTAGCTTGCCCAGCACTCGCCAATAATCAAGCACGGCCTGGCCGTCATGATGATAGACTTTCAGGCGATGAGAAATAACCTTTGGCTTATCGTCGTTTCTCGTAAACAGCTTGCCGCCGCAAATATCGCAAATTCCTTCATTAATCGGTGAATTATAAAGCAAGTGATAAACTTTTCCGCAAGCGCACATTCGCCTCTGCCCTAAGCGCTGCTTTACTTCTTTATCGCTAACCGCTATTTCAATCGCATAAATCGGAGCGCTTTTTTTAATTCTTTTTTTAAACATCAAAAGCAAATCCTTCAGTTGTTTTAAATTTCTCGGATAGCCGTCAAAAATAAAACCCGAGGATTTTTTCTTTAAGCTATTATCCACCATTTCAACAATAAATCTATCCGGCACTAATTTCCCGGTCTTTAAATATTTATCCGCCAATTTACCCAGCTTAGTTTTAGCCGCGACTTCCGAACGCAATAAATCGCCGGTAGAAATTTTCTGCCAGTCGGTTTTTTTAGCCAGCAGCTCGGCTTGCGTCCCCTTGCCTGATCCCGGGGGGCCGAAAAAAATAATAATGGTTTTTTGCATAATTATATTAATTTTTATTTGATACAAAAAGTTTTTAAGCGCTTTATAGGCCAATCGGCCTGACACCGCCCAGCGGCGCTCTAGGCGCTGGGTTATTTGGCAATTTGCTGTTTTTATTATAATCTCCGGCAAAGCCTGTCTTATTTTTATTTATTATACCTATATCTTCCTTGGTGCCGTGGCGAAGACCATAAGATTTTACTTTAACGCCGCCCGCGTACGTTTCAGTATAAACACTGTTACCATCAGTAGCCTCGTGCTCACCAAGCCTATCCCATCTGGTGCGATTTAAATTTCTCTTAATCTGTCCTTCAGTTAAAAAACTTTTTCCATCGCTCGACTTAATGAGCTTTACGTCCTTTTCAACTACCTGATTTTTCCCATCACTTGTTTTTACTTCCTTAAACCCTTCGGGTACTTTTTCTTCTTTACTCGCCGCGCCTCGGCCAAGATGATTGAGTATTTGTTTTATTTCTCTTTTATCATTCTTTGTCACTTCCGTGTCACCGGCTTTAATTTTTAACCAAGCATCCCTTTTCTGCAACCTATTAAGACCACCCTTAATTTTAATAACTCTTTCATATTGTTTTGCGACATCAACAATCTCTTCTCGATTATCCCTTAAATTTCTTAAATCGCCACGTTTAGTCAAACGATTAAATACTCTCTGAAAATTTCTTACCCCTGTTTTGGCCCTAAATTTAATGCCATCGCCAGGCCCTGGCAAATCATTAATACCCATATGATTATATTTTATTTGCGTTAACCATTTTAGACTTATAGAAAAAATAGCCGACTACGCCGAAAGTTGCAATCGGCGACAGCCAGCTGGGAATATGCACGCCGAAACTGTCTAATAACATAATAGAACCGAGGAAAAATATCGAATACATAGCGCCATTCTTTAAATACATATATTTCTTAATATTATCAATATTGCCGATAGTAAGCTGGCGTACTACATAAGCGCCTACGCCGTTACCGATTAAAATTAAAGGTACGGATAAAGTAAAGGCGAAAGCCCCTAAAACTCCATCTACGGAAAAAGTCGCGTCAAGTATTTCAAGATAAAATATTTTACTCATGTCGGATAAGCCTTTCTTAGTTAAATCCTTTTCCCTCTGCTCGGCGTTCTGCTTAAAGCCATGGGTGATGAAAAAGGCTGTGGAGCCGACGACCGCGCCGAAAGCTAAGAGCGAATTTTCGCCTAAGGCCAGCCAAACAATTACAGTTAAAAGCACGGATGCTATAGAAAAAAACCAAACGCCATTTTTATAGCAAAATTTTTCCCCGATCAGGCAAAAATTCTTTGATTCCAAAAACAGCCAATGCAAAAATAAAAAAATTAAAAATACGCCGCCGCCGATTAAGAGCATGGGCGCGGATTTTTCCACGGCGTCAAGCACTTTAGGGTCGCTAGAAAAAGTGGCGGTTAGAGCCTGTATTGGGCCTAATCCTGGGGTAGCAATCCAAACGATGAGCCAGGGCAATAGGCCTCTGACTAAAAAAACCGCGATTAAGAGCCCCCACAGCAAAAACCAGCGCCTGGCTTTAGCTTGCATGGTGGAGAGAACTTCGGCGTTAATAATCGCGTTATCGATGCCCGAAACAATTTCAAACAAGCATAAGCCGGCGATAATAATGATAATAGAAAATAAGTCCATAATAAATTGATTATAGCCCTATTATATCATAAATCAAGCAAATAAAAAACCCCATTCAACATGGGTTTGCTTTTGTTTGGGCTAAACTTTATGAAATTTTCGTGCGAGGACTGTTTGAGCCCTACACCACTTTTTGCACCATGTCACACTTTTATAAATTATCCTCTTTCGGTTTTATCGTGAAAAGCTCTAAAGACTAGAATAAAAGTGGTGAGGGGCGAGTTCCGCAGTAGAAAATTTTATAAAGTTTAGCCCAAACCACAAGCCACTTCAATAACAATATTTTCCTACATGCCCTCATACTCCCGCATGGTCAGCTGGGATTCAACTTGCTTAACGGTTTCTATCACCACTGAAACTACGATGAGCAATGAGGTGCCGCCGATTGTCAGTGATTGGATGTCGGTAAAATACCTTAAAATTAAAGGCAGAATGGCGATTGTGCCTAAAAATAAAGCGCCGACAAAGATTATTTTATGAGTGGTGTTGGCTAAATACTCGCTAGTGTGCCGGCCCGGCCTGATGCCGGGAATAAAGCCACCCTGTTTCTGTAAATTTTCCGCGATTTGCGTAGGATGAAAAATAACCTCGGTATAAAAATAAGTAAAGGCAAAAACCAGCAAAAAATATAAAATCGCGTAAACCAATTGATTTTGAAAAAAACTGATCGTCCAAGCCGCGGCGCGAGCTAAAAATTCAGTGCGCGCGTTAATAAAAAATTGAGCGATCATGGGCGGAAAAATCACCACCGAAATAGCAAAAATAATCGGAATAACTCCGGCCATATTTACGCGCAAAGGCAAATGAGTCGAAGTGCCGCCGAACATTCGATTGCCTCTGATTTGCCTGGCATACTGAACCGGCACATTGCGCTGTCCTTCGTTAATAATTACTACGCCGACGATGGTTATTATGGCAATCGCCAAAAACCCGAGAATCACATAGAGTTTTGACGGGTCAAAAGTTACGATAACCTGCTGCGCGGTCTGGAGCAGGCCGGAAACGATACCGGCAAAAATCAATAAAGATATGCCGTTGCCGACCTTTTTTTCCGTCATCAGCTCGCCGAGCCACATTAAAAATACCGTACCGGCCGTTATGGTGGTAATCATGGTAATTAAACTCATGGCATCAATATCTCCTAAAATTAAATGAGACGACCGGCGCAGTAAAGTAATCATGCCGTAAGATTCCAGAGCGGCTAAAGGAACGGTTAACCAGCGAGTCCACATACTGACTTTATGGCGGCCGGCTTCTTCTTTATTCATTTCTTCCAGTTTAGGAATAATCATAGCTAGGAGCTGGAAGATAATTGAAGAAGTGATATAGGGTCCGACGCCCATCATGACTATGGAAAAATTCTGCATGCCGCCGCCGGCGAAAATGTTCATTAAGCCTAAAATTTGGTTTGAAGAAAAAAAATCTTTTAGCGCCTGCGCGTCTACTCCGGGAACCGGAATATGGGCGGCTACGCGAAAAATCGCGAGCATAGCTAAAACAAAGAGGATGCTATTTCTTAAATCGCGCGCTTTCCAAATTTGGATTAATTTATCAAACATATATATGCTTTATGTCTGTCATTGCGAGGAATGGAGCGAAGCGTAATGACGAAGCAATCTCACGCATATCTATTTATTACCAGCTGTGCAAATTACATTAATTTTCTTGCTTAGATGTTCGTGAGATTGCTTCGCTCCTTTCAGTCGCTCGCAATGACATTGTTTATGACAAATTACTTATTCTTTATTCCAGCTAGTTTTTCCGCCCAGCTTCTCAACTTGCGCCTTGGCGCTATCGCTTAACTTGATATTTTCAAATTCTAAATTTTTAAACTTTAGTTCTCCTTGACCCAAAACTTTTATCGCTCCTTCAATTGAGCTAATCAAACCGGCCTTAAAGAGGCTCTGGGCGTTAATCTTAGCGCCATCGGAAAAAGCTTCATTTAGATCTTTTATGTTAACCACCTGATTCTTCGGTTTATCCGACTTAAAGCCTCTCATTTTCGGCGTTTGCGCCAAAATCTTTTTAAAACCCAATCTCTTTAATTTATTTCTACCGCCGGTTCTTGATCTTTGACCCTTAATGCCGCGCGTACTATAAGAACCATGGCCGGAAGCGTTGCCCCTGCCGACTCGCTTCTTACTTCTAGAAGCGCCATGGGCTGGCTTAATTGTATGCAATGATAAAGACATAATCTTAATAAAATTATTACTCTTATATTATAATATATTATTTACTTCTTGTCTTGGGGCGGTAAGATCGCTTATAGTTGAGAGCACCGGTTTTTCTTTTTCCGCTTTAACGCGCTTCGGCTCCGGTCTTTTTAAATTCTTTAAAGCTTCAATTACGCATTTAGCGTTATTAACTTTATTGCCGGTGCCTAAAATTTTACTGGTGACATTTTTCACGCCAGCCAGTTCTAAAATAATTCTGACCACGCCGCCGGCGATAATACCGCGGCCCTTTTTAGCCGGTTTAAATAAAATTTTAGCCGCGCCGAATTTCTGGTAAATTTCATGAGGAATCGTTTCGTTAACTATCGGTATATCAATAAATTCTTTTTTAGCTTTATTTACGGCTTTAGTTACCGCGCCGGTTACATCAGCACCCTTAGCTAAACCAATCGCCACTCTGCCCTTTTTATTGCCAATCGCGACGCAAGCTCTAAAACGCATTCTTTTGCCTCCGGCCATAACTCTGGTAACTCTGGCAATATCGATCATTTTCTGCTCAAATTCTTCAGGCATACCATCGCTTTTGCCTCTAGAAGCGCCTCTTCTGCCTTTAAAATTCTTATTTCTGTCTCCACCGGCGCCGCCTCTAAAATTATTTCTATTTTCAGTCGCAGGAGCATTTACGGCCCGCCCACCATCGCTTCGCCTCTCAGCCGTTGCGGGCGTGGCGCCATTAACCTTAGACTCCGTTACCGGCGCTATTTCAGCTTGCTTATTTTCTTGTGGTTTCTTTTCTTCTGCCATATTGTTCACTCCGCCAACTGGCGGACATTCGCTTAAATTAATTTAAAATTTAAAACTTCAAACCGCCAAGCCTGGCGCCTTCAGCCAAAGCCTTAACTCGGCCATGATATTTATAACCGTTGCGGTCAAACACCACTCGGCTAATACCCTTAGCTACGGCTTTCTCGGCAATCAATTTACCTAATTCCAAGCTAATAGCGGTTTTCTTACCTATCTGTCCGGTAGGCAGGCCTTTAGCTTTTACCCCGTTAAATTCCCGATTACTATCGGGACCGGCGGAGCCGGATTTAACGGGGTGAGCTTCGCCGGCGCCCACGCTAACTAAGGTCCTGCCAATTTCATCATTTATAATTTGGGCATAAATGCCGCGATTGGATCTGAAAACGGTTAGTCTTGGGCAAACGGCTGTGCCGCTGACCTTGGCTCTGACTCTGCCCTTGCGCCTAAATCTTTTAGCTTGTTTAATTTTATTTATATCCATATACCAATAATTTAAAATCTCAAATTATTTATTTCTCAGTTTTACCGGCAGTTTTACCGGCTTTTCTTCTTAACGTTTCATCAGCATATTTAATGCCCTTGCCTTTATAAGGTTCGGGTTTTCTAATCCTTCTAATTTGCGCCGCGGCTTCGCCAACCATATATTTATCAATGCCGCTGATAGTAACGATATTGGCTTGAACTTCAACTTTTAAACCGGCGGGTAATTCATAAACTACCGGATGAGAATAACCAACGTTCAGGGTCAGCTTATTGCCGCTCGTGGCCGCCTTATAACCGACGCCGTTAATCTCTAATTTTTTAACATAAAGCTCATTAACTCCAACCACCATGTTTTTTATTAAGCTTCTGAATAATCCCCAAAGAGATTTGTCTTTGACGTTAGTCGGATCGGCCACGGTGACCGTTATTTCTTTATCGGTTATTGCTACTTTAACTGATTCATGAATCTTGGTTTTAAGTTCGCCCTTAGGGCCTTTAACGATTATAAAACCATCCTCCAGTTTAGCCTGGGTACCGGCGGGTATTTCAATTGGTAGTTTTCCTAATCTAGACATAATATTGTATTATCAAGTAAAAATTTAATAAAAGTCTTTAATATATTTCACAAATTAGTTCTCCGCCCACGCCCTTTTTCTTAGCTTCTTTATTAGTCATTAAACCGCTGGAGGTGGAAATTATCGCGATACCCAAATTATTTAAAACTCTTGGCAATTCATTTCTATTTACATAAACCCTTCTGCCCGGGGTGCTGATTTTCTTTAAAGAAGTAATCGCCGGTTCGCCATTTCGGTATTTTAAATCAATTTTTATTTCATTAAAAACCGAATCAGAGTTCTTTTTGGCTGCAACTTTTATTATCTCCGCTTTTTCAATCCAACCACCCTGCACTAAAATTTTAGCGATGCTGTATTTTATCTTGCTCATAGGCAAGACAACCGTTTTTTTATTTACGGCTTGAGCGTTTCTTATTCTTGTAAGCATGTCTGCGATTGGGTCTGTCATATATAATTTAAAGTTTAAAAATCAAAATGTAAAATTAAGGATTCTTGCGCACTTTTTTGGGAAGGCAACTCTGGCTTCCCGGCTTTAACGGACTTGCGAGAATGACCCCCGCATCTTAGTTCCAGCACCTATCGTGCTTATTGATGGGGGGGGTACTCTTGCCAGAGTTGCCAAAAAATTGAAAGAGCCTTTCCAAAAAAAATGTGTAAGAATTATTTACTGACTTACCTATATGTACTCTCTATAATATAAATTTAATTTTAAATTTTACACTGCCATTTTCCATTTTGAGATTTACATTTTACATTTTCTATTACCAACTCGATTTCGTTACTCCCGGTATATCGGTATTAGACGCTAATTCCCTAAAACAAATACGGCAGATGCCAAAATCTCTCATAAAGCCGTGATTGCGGCCGCAACGCCAGCAACGCCTGACAATCCTCGTGGAAAATTTCGGTTTTCTTTTTGATTTTGCGATTAAAGCTGTTCTTGCCATAGATGCAAATTAATTAATTTTTTTCTTATTCTTTTTAATTTTTTTAAATTCGCTTTCATCCGCGTTAAACGGGAAACCGATCAATCTGAATAGCTCCAAACCTTCTTCATGGGTTTTAGCGGTTGTGCTAAGGCAAATCCCCAAACCGTGAACATTCTCGGTTTCATCAGCTTTAATCTCCGGGAAAGCCACGTGTTCTTTAAAACCGACTGATAGATTACCGGTATTATCAACCTGCTTAGAGCTAATGCCTCTAAAATCCCTAATTCTCGGAAAGGTTATATTTACCAGCTTTTCCACAAAATCAAACATTCTTTTATTGCGCATGGTTACGGCTACGCCGATCACCATGCCTTTTCTGGTCTTAAAAGCCGAAACTGATTGCTTGGCTTTAGTTAAAATTGTTTTCTGTCCACTGATTCTTTCTAAACTCGAAACTACGCCATCAATAAAAGCTTTGTCTTTAGCGTTTTTCCCCACGCCTGAATTAAGCACCACTTTGGTTAAGCGCGGCACAGCCAGCTGGTTTTTATAACCAAATTTTTCTGCCATTTTCGGGATTATTTCTTTTTTATATCTTTCTTTTAAATTTACCCCGTTAAATAAATTATTATCTTTATTTGATTTTTTTTCTATTTGATCTGGCATATTTACTCATAAAACCCGGCTAAATATTAAAAATCTAACGGGGTGAATATAATAATTAATCAATTACCTGCTGGCATTTTTTACAAACTCTAACCTTTTTCTTAGATTTAACTTCGTTTTTTACAACTTCTATATATTTATAACCTACTCTGGTCGGTTTATCGCAGCCTCCACAAACTAAAATAACATTTGATAAATTCATTGGCGCCGGGAATTCAATTCTCTGGCCTTTCTCGCCTTTCTTTCTGGGGCGCATATGCTTAATTAAAAGATTCAAACCTTCAATACTGGCTCGATTGCTCGACTCGAAAATCTGTAAAACTTTACCGATTTTACCTTTATCTTTTCCCGCTAAAATTTTAACTTTATCGCCTTTTTTTATCTTCATATTTTTTCTGTCATCCTGGAGCGAAGCGATAGGATCTAGATTCTATCGATCGGCCTCTGGCCTCCCTCCAGAATGACAATTTATTAAAGCACTTCCGGCGCGAGCGACGCAATCTTCGTAAAGCCCAGCTGTTTTAATTCTCTGGCAACCGGACCAAAAATTCTTGTGCCCTTAGGCTCTTTCTTTTCTTTATCAATAATTACGCAAGCATTTTCATCAAAACGCGCGTAAACGCCGTCCGATCTTCTGATTTCTTTTCTGGTTCTAACGATTACGGCATGCGCGATATCGCCATTTTTAATGGCGGCATGAGGTTCGGCATCTTTAACCACCACGGTAATAATCTCGCCAACGGTGGCATAACGTTTTTTATAGCCGCCAAGCACCCTGATGCACATGACGATTTTTGCGCCTGTATTATCCGCAACCTTTAACATTGTTTGGACTTGTATCATAAGCGTAATTTAATATATTAATATACCATGCGCCATCTCTTATCCTTGCTTAACGGACGGCATTCAACGAATTGCACCTTATCGCCGACTTTATACTGATTTTTTTCATCATGCACTTTATACTTTCTGTTGGTCTTATAGCGCTTCTCGTATTTCGGATATATCTTAACCGACTCAACGGTAACTACTCTGGTTTTATTCATTTTATCGCCGACCACCACGCCGCTAAACTTACGTTTAATAACTTCTCGCTTAACCGCTTGATTTTTTGGCTGTTTTTGATTTTCCATATTTATTTAGCTTTTTTGCTGCTTAATAAAGTTAATACTTTTGCAATGGTCTTTTTTATCTCTCTGATTTCTCTAATATCCTTTAGCTGTTTGTTGGCATCCTTAAAACGCAAATCTCTTAATTTATCGCGAAATTCGTTTAAAAATTGCTTCAATTCTTTTTCGGTTTTAAGTTTTAATTCCTTAAATTCCATATTTATAATATTTAAACTTTTATTTCTTAATATACTTGCATTTAACCGGTAATTTATATTCAGCCATCTTCATAGCTTCCTTGGCTTCGGTTTCGGTTATACCGGCGATTTCAAACATAATCATTCCCGGTTTAACTATGGCTACATAATGATCAACCGTACCTTTACCCTTGCCCATGGGAATTTCTCCGCCTTTTACCGTAACCGATTTATCCGGGAAAATTCTAATCCAAACTTTTCCGCCCTTGCTGATATATCTGGTTAAAACTTTTCTGACCGATTCAATCTGTCTTGAAGAAACCCAGCAGGCTTCCAAACTCTTTAAACCGTAATCGCCAAAACTCAATTCAAGCATTTGGGAAGCTTTTCCGCCCCTTTTGCGTTTATGCATTTTTCTCCATTTGGTTTTTTTTGGCATCAACATAGCTGCTTGCTTTAAAGTTTAAACTTATTAAACTACTTTCTTTCTCCAATAACTTCCCCTTGGGCGGCCTCATTTTTTTTCTTAAAGACATCGCCTTTATATATCCAAAATTTTATGCCAATCGCGCCATAAGCGGTTCTAGCCGTAGCTTTAGCAAAATCTATATCAGCTCTTAAGGTGTGCAAAGGAACTTTGCCGGAAGTTAGCATCTCCGTTCTGGCGATTTCTGATCCGTTAAGACGGCCGCTAACCACCACTTTTACTCCCAAAGCGCCGGCTCTTTCAACTCGGCTGATTGCCTGCTTCATTACTCTTCTAAAAGGCATTCTCTTCTCAATATCAATCGCCATTGATCCGGCGACAATCATACTGCTTAAATTCGGCCGATCGAATTCAGTAATATTCAAATTTATATCATTTAACTTAAAATTCTTTAAAAATTTATCATGCAGCTTCTTTTTTAAATCGCCGGCTCCGCTGCCGCCGCGGCCGATTATAATACCCGGTTTGGCCGTAAAAATACCGATCGTAAACTTATGGCCGCTTCTCTCTATTTCGAAACGATCTACTCCGGCCTCGCGCAATTCAGCGAATAAATATTTTTTTATTCTAACATCCTGTTCTAAATTCTTAATTAAAACTTTTCCAGTAGCAAACCACCTGGACGGCCAGGTCCTGGTAATATTCAATCTAAAAACTTTTGGATTTACCTTATGTCCCATATGATATTTCTTGTCCTCCGCGGGGAGGAAAAATTAATTGCTTAGCCGCTCTTTCTTCTAAACATTTTTCCGACAAAGCCCTTGCTGCCGCCTTCGATTTTAGCATGTCCGCCCCGGCCTTCCATTCTCGGGTCAACTATAACCTTGCCTTCTTCCTGCATGGCCAGATTTTTTTCTTTTTCCGGCTTTTCAGAATCCTTTATCTTAACGGCCGCGTCTTTTTTCGGCTGGGTTTCAAGTTTAATCGGCGCTTCCAGATTCTGTTTCTTCGAGGTTTTAACTCCCGAAGCCTTGATTTCTCCCAAGACTAAATTTATATGGCTGGTTCGTTTCTTAATCGGCGTGGCCCGGCCATGGGCTCTCGGCATCCAGCGTTTTAAAGTTGGGCCTTCGCCGACGGTTATCTCTTTTATGAATAAATTGTCTTTGGCTAATTCAAAATTATGCTCGGCATTAGCTATAGCGGACAAAACCAGCTTAGCTACCGGCCTGGCGGCTAATTTATTTATAAAATGCAATTGATCCAAAGCCTTGTCTACCGGCAACTTCTTAATAAGATTAGTTACTAAGCGCATTTTAATCGGTGACATTCTGATAAATTTTGCTTTAGCTTTAACTTCCATACTTACTTTATTCTATCAAGTTAAAATTTAATGGCCGTAGAGTTCTACTCGCTATTAAATTTTAACTTGATACATTATATTTTTTGTTTATCCCCTTGAGGGGGAAAATATTAAAAACTTTTTCTAAAAAAGTTTTTAAAGTTTTATTTATTTTCCAACTTTAGAAACCGAAGCTGGAGCGGCCGGAGCCACAGCTCCTTTAGCTTGGTCTTTAGCCATTTTGCCGCCGTGGCTGACAAACTTTCTGGTCGGTGAGAACTCGCCTAATTTATGGCCAACCATATTTTCAACAATAAATACCGGTGTATGTTGCTTGCCATTATGCACGCCGATGGTAAAACCTACCATTTCCGGAGCAATTGTACAAGCTCTATCCCAAACTTTAATGATAGTCTTATCGCCGGGGCGCAAAGCTCTAAGCTTTTTCATCAATCTTTCGTTAAGGTATGGGCCTTTTTTTAAACTTCTTGTCATATATTAATAATTATTACGTGGATTATTTTTTCCTTCTGGAAACAATCAATCTGTTTGATCGCTTCTTATGTTTTCTGGTCTTAACGCCTAAGGCCGGCTTGCCCCATTTCGTCTTCGGATGCTTCAAGCCGATTGGCTGCTTGCCTTCGCCGCCGCCATGCGGATGATCAACCGGATTCATGGCCGTACCTCTGACCGTCGGCCTGACGCCTAAGAGTCTTTGCCGACCGGCTCTACCGATTACGATATGGCTTCTGTCTAAATTGCTAACCTGGCCAACTGTGCAAAGACATTCTTTATTGACTAATCTGATTTCGCTTGAAGGCATTTTAATTTGCGCGTTATCGCCTAAAATACCCATAACAAAAACTAGATTTCCCGCTGATCTGGCAATTTTAGCGCCTCGACCCGGTTCCAACTCTATATTATAAACCTCAACTCCCGGCGGAATAAATTTAATCGGCATGGCATTACCGGCCTTTATTTCAATCTGCTTTTTAGAACTCATTATCTCGTCACCGACTTTTAAGCCGACGGGCATGATAATATATCTCTTAGCTCCATCTCTATAGTATACCAAGCTGATTCTCGCTCCGCGATTCGGATCATATTCAATCGACATGATTTTTCCCGGTATATCGAATTTATCTCTAAAAAAATCAATCTGGCGGATATATCTTTTAACGCCGCCGCCCTGATGTCTAACGGTAATTTTACCGGTATTATTTCTGCCGGCTTGGCCCTTTTTTATATAAATCAAACTCTTCTCCGGTTCAGTTTTAGTGATATCGGAAAAATCGTCGAATGTCGCCGACCTTCTGCCCGGTGATGTAGGTTTTACTATTTTAATCCCCATAGATTCAATTAGCAATTACGAATTACGAATTAATTATTTCAGATTTTTAATTCGTAATTTTTAATTTTTAATTGGTTTACACGCCTTCGTAAATTTTAATAGCTTGATCTTTTGGTAAAGTTACTATGGCCTTTTTCCAGTCTTTTCTTTTGCCGCTGATTTTTCCGTAACGAGCGTTCTTGCCCATCATTTTAATAACATTCACACTAGTTGGCTTAATGCCATAAACCTCTTTAATGGCTTTAGCGATTTCTATTTTATTGGCATCGCCGGCCACGGCAAAAACATATTTATTTAAAGCGCCTAGATTGCTGACTTTTTCCGTAACTAACGGTTTAACCAAGACTTTATAGGCATTGCCATAAGTCGTTCGCGCCTGACCCTTCTTAACCTCCTTGCCCTTACCTGCTCCGAGCCTGGTCGAGGAGGCGGTCGAAGCAGTACCATATAAATCCTTCATGCTCTTAGTTTCCGGCTCTGCCTTAACAGGAGTTTTTCCAGCGCTAACCGGCGTCGGCTTGGCCACGGCTTTTTTCTGATCACCTGCCCCGAGCTTAATCGAGGGGTCAGTTTTTTTTCCAAATATTGACATACAATAATTAATTTTCAATTTTCAATTTACAAATTTTCAATCAATTACCAATGAATTAATGAATTAATTTTCAAATAAAAATATAATTAATTGAAAATTCAATCATTGAAAATTCATTGAAAATTGATAATTGTAAATTAAAAATTATTATTTATACCTTTCTTCTAGCTTCTCAACAACGGTTCTTGCAATAATTAAATTCTTATATTTCAACAGGTCTACTATATTTATATTATTCATGTTAATCAGCAAAACGCCAGGTAAGTTTTTTGCCGAATTGGTTAATTTCTCATCAGTCTTTTCGACGATAATCAAGATACTGCGTTTTTTCGCTGATTTACCGGTTTTAGTTTTCTTTGGCTTGGCTTCAACTTGTCCGGTTAAATTCATGGCCTGCTTAACTTCAGCTGAACCGGAATTCAATGGAGTAAAAATTTTATTTTCTAAATTAGCTAAAATCTGATTAAAAAATTTGGTTTTAAATTCCGTTATGGAAAATTTATCTAAAACGACTAAATGATCGCTGGCCAGTTTATCGGATAAAACCATAAGCATGGCGCCCTGCTTCATCTTTTTATTTATCCGCATTTTAAAATTCCGGTCGTTTCTCGGACCGAAGGTTACGCCGCCACCCTTCCAAATCGGTGATCGGCTTGAACCGTGGCGCGCTCGGCCCGTGCCTTTTTGCGCCCAAGGTTTTTTACCGCCGCCCCTGACTTCGCTTCTGGTCTTAGTATGAGCGATAACTTTTCTCTCGTTGGCCATTTGCGTAACAACCGCCTGGTGCACTAGAGCTTCATTAACTTTCACGCCAAAAACCTTTGAAGAAAGTTCCATCTCTCCGGCAGCTTCCGCGTCTTGGTTGTAGATTTTTATTTTAAGGCTCATATTTTGCATTGTCATTCCCGCGAAAGCGGGAATCCAGGAGGAAGCAGTATAAACATTGTTAATAATTTACCGTGTTTGTGCCTCTGCCTCCTGGATTCCCGACAGCCTGCGGCTTCGGGAATGACAAGATAAAAAATTGTTCGTTTTAATATTACTAATCACTAATCTTTAAAAAATGGGGGTATTAGTAAATTGCGCTACCCCCGATCGGCCTTAGCCGATGGTCACGCAAGGAACGCCGCTACTTTCTGACTTAACCTTACCCTCCTTCTTCGACAATCTCTTGATGAAATTGGCAACCGCCTTGGCTATGCGTATTTGTTCCGCCTTGGCGCGGTATTCATCAGACTTACGCGCCCTTATTCTCGGATCACCGTAGGTCACCATCTCTGAATCTTCTTCATAGGCCACGGCCGCGGCTTCCAATTCTCTCAACTCTTGCTTCAGCCTCCTGCAACGACCGGATAACCTAATGGCCGTTTGCTGCAACCACGCCTTGTCAATAACTACCATCGTTTGTGTTTTCATGTTTGATCTCCGTGTTTTTGTTTCTGTTGTTTTATTGTTTGATTTGTCATTCCCGCGAAAGCACTCTGTTTTCTTTCTCTGCGCCGAGGTCGGCACCGAGGAGCAATCCAGGAGGAAGCAGTACAAACGATCCTTATCGTTTACTATATTTGTGCCTCTGCCTCCTGGATTCTCATGGCTACGCCAGATCTCGCGTAGCGATGACCGACAGGCTTCGCCTTCGGGAATGACAAAATAATATTATTTCACTTTTTCTTCTTTCTTTTCCACTTTAACCGCTTCAACTTTTTTCTCCTCTTTAACTGACTCGGTAACTTTAACTGCTTCAATCGGTTTTTCGGTCTTTACTTCTGCCACCGTCTCCGCTTTCGGCTGGGCTTGTCCTGAGCTTGCCGAAGGGGCAATTTTTAAATTTCCGTCTCCGTAAACTAAAACCACGCTATTTCTCGCGCCCGGAACCGCGCCGCTAATATATAAAATATTATTTTCTTTATCAACTTGCGCGATTTTTAAATTGGCTGTCGTCACGCGCTCATCACCCATTCGGCCGGGCATCCTTTTATTCTTAAAAACGTGCTGAGGGCCGCCGGCGCCAATCGCTCCCGAAGTTCTAACCTGATCTTTTGTGCCGTGAGTGGTATTATGGCCATGAAAGCCATGTCTTTTCACGCTGCCTTGAAAACCCTTGCCTTTTGAAGTGCCGGTAACTTTTATAACATCGCCGACTTCAAAGGTGCCGGCATCAACTATATCGCCTATTTTTAAATCTTTAACTTCTTCTCTAAACTCGCGATAATATCTTAAATTTTTTCCAAAGCCCGGTTTTCCGCCCCTAGCCGAAATCTTAGCTTTCTTTAAATGGCCGAGCTGGGGTTTATTGATATTTTTTTCTTTTCTTTCCGAAAACCCAAGCTGAACCGCCGCGTAGCCGTCCGAATTGATGCTTTTTAACTGGACAACCGGACATGGTCCGGCCTGAACTTTCGTTACGGCTACCAGTTTTTCGCCTTGCCAAATCTGGGTCATTTCAATTTTTTTTCCTATAATAAATTTCATATCTAATAAATTATTCTCTTTTTACTGTCATTCCCGCGCAGGCGGGAATCCAAAAACGGATTTTTTACTTCTCACTCCTGGATTCCCGCCTTCGCGGGAATGACAAGAGAAAAATATTTAATGGTTATTCAAAGCTCTAAATATAAAAAAACCGGTCTTCAACAAACCAGTCCAAAACCGCTTTAACACGGTGGCTATTACAAATTATTTTCCAAAAAAGGAATTTAATTTTGACTCTTGGTTTGATTGAATTTTACCTCGCTCTAAATATTAACTTTTATTCAAACACTTTCCCTAAAGGAGTTGTCTAAACAATCATTAATATAATATATAAAAATACTAACTAATATATTCTATTACATTTTTATCTCGATGTCAACCCCGGCCGGTAGGCCAAGATTAGTCAAAGATTCTATAGTCTTAGCTGTCGGTTCAATGATATCCACCAATCTTTTATGAATTCTGATCTCGTATTGATCCCTTGAATCCTTATGCACAAAGGTTGAACTGTTTACCGTATACTTTTTCTTTTCAATCGGCAACGGTATCGGTCCGTAAATCTGGGCGCCGGTCCTTTCGGCCGTGTCGATAATCGTCTTAGTGGATTGATCAATAATTTTATGATCAAAAGCTTTAATTTTAATGCGGATTCTCTGTTTAGAATCTTCATTGACTCTTACTTCTGATTTGTCGTCTTTAACGGATTTTTTGTCTTTAACTTCAGTCATGTTGCTTAAATTTTAAAATTAAAATTGTAAATATCTAAATATATTCTACCCTTTTATTAAATAAAAACTGTATTAAAAACTGTTACCCTTGGTTAAGCGTGGTCCAGCTCCGAAAAAGCTTCCGCTCCGTTATGTAGTGGAAGAGAATAAAGCTCCGCTACTTTTTTTGCAAGCGAAATTGTCTCACCCGTCTGATTGGAGTAATCTTCTCTTTCGTTGCTAAATTGAGACTTTTTACTTAGCTGGTTACGGTCAAGCGCATAAGTTTTCAAAGCCCGGATAATAATATCCGCTTCCTCCATAGTGAGTTTTAATTCTCCTTTTTCTCTCTCAATCGGTGCTTTTTCTCCAAATTTTTGTTCTGGCATAAATTTATTTAACCGCAAATCTGCAAATTCACTACGAATAAAACAAACAGTATTCGTAATATTCGTAGCTGATTTGTAGATTTGTGGAATGTTTACTTAATAATTTTTGTTACCACGCCCGCGCCGACGGTCTTACCGCCTTCGCGAATGGCGAATCTCTGTTTTTCTTCCAGAGCAACCGGAGAAATCAATTTAATTTTCAAGTTGACAGTATCACCGGGCATAACCATTTCCGAACCTTCCGGCAATTCTACTTCACCGGTAACGTCAGTTGTGCGGATATAGAATTGAGGCTTATAGCCCTTGAAAAACGGTTTATGACGGCCGCCTTCTTCTTTCGTTAAAATAAAGACTTCGGCGTCAAATTCCGAATGAGGAGTAACTGTTCCCGGCTTGGCTAAAACCTGGCCTCTCTCCACTTCGTCTTTCTTAGTACCGCGGAGCAAGAGTCCGGCGTTATCTCCAGCCATACCACTGTCTAGAGATTTATTAAACATTTCAATGCCGGTAATAACGGTTTTTTGCGTATCGCGCAAACCGATAATTTCCACTTCTTCGTTTACCTTAATCTGGCCTCTTTCAATTCTGCCGGTCACGACAGTACCGCGGCCTTCAATTGAGAAAATATCTTCAACCGGCATTAAGAATGGCTTGTCGATTTCGCGTTTCGGTTCAGGAATATATTCGTCCAAAGCTTTAGTTAAATCTAAAATCGCTTGGCCGTATTCACCGGTTGGATTTTCCAGAGCTTTAAGAGCTGAGCCTCTGATAATCGGCGTGGTATCGCCGGGGAATTCATATTTCTTTAATAAATCGCGAATTTCTTCTTCAACTAAATCAATTAGTTCTTTATCTTCAACCATGTCGCATTTATTTAAGAAAACTACTATGTAAGGTACGCCGACTTGTCTGGCGAGTAAGATATGCTCTCTGGTTTGAGGCATCGGTCCATCGGTCGCTGCTACTACGAGTATGGCTCCGTCCATTTGCGCGGCGCCGGTAATCATGTTCTTTACATAATCGGCGTGTCCCGGACAATCGACGTGAGCATAGTGTCTTTTTTCGGTCTCATATTCAACGTGGCAAGTGGCAATAGTAATGCCGCGAGCCTTTTCTTCTGGAGCCGAGTCAATTTGATCAACGCCTTTATCAGAGGCCTTAAATCCCTTGCTAAGCGCTACTTTAAGCAACGCCGCGGTTAGAGTAGTCTTGCCATGATCAACGTGTCCGATAGTTCCGACATTAAGATGAGGTTTTGAGCGATTAAATTTTTCTGCCATATTTATTTTTCTACGGCTCCCCCACCAACTTGTAGGTGGGGGATTTTTGCCTGATATTTATTAAAATAGGCTACCAGCCGTCTTTATTATTTATTTAAATTAATTATTTTTTTGACAAATTTAGTTTGTGGATTACACTTGTTATACCCCCGCAGTAAGACGTTCCTTCATAATTATCAAACTAGTCACTAATAGCTCTTCACTATTTACTAAATCAGTATTAAATATAATTTCCACATAATGTGGGGAGAGTTCCTTCCTTGTACAAAACAATTCTCCTTCTCTGTAGGTCTGACTTGTTAATAATAAATTGTTGACTTGGGTAGTGTACCTAGAACTATTTATTTGAAAAATTCTACTATTTTTATCAATATTAATTTCATAAACTTTCTCACTCAAAATTAACTTATCTTTTAAAAAAACTTCACCATTATTTTTAACAAAACTTCTTTGATACTCACCATTTTCTGCTCCATCCAATTGCTTGAAACCAATGTCCTTAATCTTGCCCCAAGCTTCAAAAATACGACTGTCGCTTAATTTAATTTTTGTGCGACCCGCTGAGATTTGACTTCCATAAAAATACAAAATTTTTGCCCAATGGCGACTTTCTGGCTGATGCTTATTAAATAGAGACTTATCCTTGACGCGCCCAGAAATCTGTACGGTTAAAGAAATGCCAGCAATAATAACAATAATAATAAATGCAATTAATCCTGCCATAAAATATACGAATAGAAAACACTCACAATTTGTGTCTTTAAAACGCCAAGTCTTCCAGGTATTGCCGGTCTTCTTCTATTATTTCCTCGGCGTTGATTTTTCTCTTTGAAGGAATCGACCAGCTCTTATTGAATTTCCTGATCATTTTCTCCCGCGCCTCTTCATGCTCTTCGCGGCCTTCCTTCTTCGGCAGTTCGGCCAAATGATCCAGGTCCGTGTCCAGGTCGTTATCTAAATTCTGCTCGCTTTTCCAAATTGCAATATCACGATTTATTTTATCAAGTAATTCATCTTCTGTCAATCCGCGGACTTCGCTCTTGCCTAAAACCAGATTTTCATAATCTTTTAGCGCCAAAACCACAAAAGTATTGTCTGGTTTAGAGCTATCAAAAATAATCAGCCGATCGCCGGTTTTCTTGACTAAATTAATGGCTTTTTGCAATTGATCATGCATAGGACTTTATCTTAAATTTAATTAAGAACACCTATATTATATATTTTATCTTAACAAATTGTCAAACAAAGCATTGTCATTGCGAGGAATCCTATTTCATTTTGTCATCCCCGCGCAGGCGGGGATCCAGGTTAAAAACGAAAAAATTTCGGTTTACTGAAATAATGGCAAAACAAAATGTCCGTGTCGCTGAACTCTGGATTCCGGCTCGCCTTCGGCTTAAAGGCCGGAATGACAAAAAGACGGTCGCTCGCAATGACAGAAGCTTTGTATTTTCAATTGAAAATTAAAAATTTTTACTTCTTCCCCTCGTTTTTTTCCCCAATAATCTCTTCGGCGACATTTCTCGGTACTTCGGAATAATAAGCGAATTCCATGCTATAGCTGGCTCGGCCCTGGGTCATTGATCTTAGCTGAGTGGCGTAACCGAACATTTCTGATAGCGGAACTTTAGCTTTTATAAATTTAACCATGGCCCGGTCGCCCATTTCTTCAATCTGCGCCCGCTTAGAATTCAAATCTCCGATAACCTCGCCCATAAAATCCTCCGGGGTTACGGCTTCAACTTTCATAATCGGCTCGAGAATTATCGGCGCGGCATGACGGCAAGCTTCCTGGAAAGCTATGGAACCGGCAATTTTAAAGGCCGCTTCGGACGAATCGACATCATGATAAGATCCGTCTAAAACCGCCACTTTAATATCGACAATCGGATAACCGGCTAAAACGCCTCTGTCCAGAGCTTCTTTAACGCCCTTTTCCACAGCCGGAATAAATTCGCGGGGGATTGATCCGCCCTTAACTTCATCAAGGAATTCAAAACCCTTGCCCTGCTCATTCGGTTCAACTCTAAGCCAGCAATGGCCGTATTGTCCATGGCCGCCCGATTGCTTAATATATTTTCCTTCGGCTTCGGCGGATTTTTTAATGGTTTCGCGATAAGCGACTTGCGGTTTACCGACGTTAGCTTCAACTTTAAATTCCCGTTTCATGCGGTCAACGATAATGTCCAAATGAAGCTCGCCCATGCCCTTAATAATCGTCTGCATGGTTTCTTCATCACTGACCACTCTAAAAGTTGGATCTTCTTCTGATAATTTTGATAAGGCCATGCCCATTCTTTCTTGATCGCCCTTGGTTTTCGGTTCAATGGCGATAGAAATAACCGGCTCAGGGAAAGTAATTGATTCTAGAACTAACGGCCGGCTTTCATCGCATAAAGTATTACCCGTAGTAGTGGCTTTTAAGCCGATTACGGCCGCAATTTCACCGGCATAAACTTCCTGAACTTCTTCTCTGTGATTCGCATGTAATCTAACAATGCGGCCGATTCTTTCCCGGTTGCCGGTAGAAGTATTTAAAAGATAAGAGCCGGATTTTAAAACTCCGCTATAGACTCTGATAAAACAAAGCTTGCCGACGTAGGGATCGGTCGCAATCTTAAAAGCCAGAGCCGCGAACGGCTCGGTATCGGACGGCTTAACCACAATGAGCCTTTCTTTATCGTCCGGATCAAAACCGGTAATGGCCGGCACTTCGAGGGGCGAAGGCAAGTATTCAATAACCGCGTCTAAGAGCAGCTGCACGCCTTTATTTTTTAAAGCGCTGCCGCAAAGCACCGGCACAATTTTATTATTTACCACCGCTTGACGCAGGACTCTTTTTAAATCGGCGACGGCGATTTCTTCGCCGGCCAAATATTTATTCATTAAAACTTCGTCATTTTCGGCAATCGCCTCAACTAGCTTAGAGCGATACTCTTCAACTTTAGCTTTCATGTCCGCCGGCACTTCCCTATCCTCCCACTTAGTACCCAGCTCGTCTAAAAAAAAGCGCGCTTTTCTTTCAAATAAATCTATCATGCCTTGGAACTTATCTTCGGCGCCGATCGGCAGCTGAACCGGGTGGGCATGCTTAGTCAATCTTTTATGGATTGAGGCTAAATCTTTATAAAAATCCGCGCCGGTGCGATCCATTTTATTAATGAAAGCAATGCGCGGCACTTTATATTTATCAGCCTGATGCCAAACGGTTTCCGATTGCGGCTCGACTCCGGCCACGCCGTCGAATAACACTACGCCGCCGTCTAAAACACGCAAAGATCTTTCCACTTCAGCGGTAAAATCCACGTGCCCGGGGGTATCGATTAAATTGATGCGGCAATCTTTCCAAAAACAAGTGGTAGCCGCGCTCGTTATAGTTATACCGCGTTCCTGCTCCTGCTCCATCCAATCCATTTCCGCCGTGCCTTCATGCACTTCGCCGATCTTATGCTTTTTTCCGGTATAAAAAAGAATCCGCTCGCTGACCGTGGTTTTACCCGCGTCAATATGAGCGATAATGCCGATGTTGCGTGTTTTTTCTAAACTATATTCTCTAGGCATAATTTAATATTTGTCATTCCCGCGCAGGCGGGAATCCATTTCCTCTGTCATTGCGGCCTCCGAGCCGCAATCCAGAATTTTTAATTTTGTAATTTTAAATTTTTAAACAATTCTCAATGATTCAATTTGTAAATTTGAATGTTGCTAAGATTTGCTTTTGTAAATCATTATCTTCATCAATATAATATAAATCAGCTGGGCATGAACCAAAACTAATTACAAGGGTTTTATCGCTAACTGCAGTCTTAACTATTGTCGCCAAGCAACCAGCATCGCCCATCTTATACTTATAGCCAGCATTATTACCGACTTTTATTGTTTCAAATTTTTCAATTTTTCCATACATATCTTCAATATTATTTGGATCTAATTTTTTATCTGTTAAAGTTAAAGATAATGTGCCACGTTTACTATTAAAATAAACATAATTTTCTTCTTTTCCAGCAATACTAAAAACTGTACCGGGGTATTTAAATGAAACCCCGCTCAATTTACTATACTGCAACCATTGGCTATCTACGACTTTTGGTTTTACCCAATCTTCGTTGATTTTAAAAGTTTTCAGTATCTCCTGTGATATTTTATCATCCTTGAGAAAATTAATTAAAAATACTGTTCCTAGTTTATTGGCAGTAAAAATAAAAGTTCTTTCTTTTTCTATTTGCCATCCCCCAGTCTGCCATTGGAAACTTCCTATTATATTAAAAGTAAAAGCATCTCTACCATCAACTTTTGTAGTAAGGAGGTTTGAAATAAATTTATTTTTAATATTTGGATTATTGTCATCTTTGTTAATCTGCCAAATTTCCTGTGCATATTCATCTATAGGTTGCTTTACTGCTTCCACGGTTAATACTTCAAAAGAGGAACGATTAACAGGAGTTTTATATTGATAGCCATATTTTTCATTATAATAAATTTGCCAATCGTTTGTATCAACGACTTCGGGCTCTTCGGTCAGGTTTTTAGTAATAGCTTGATTATTTTTCTCAAAATTATCGTTAATTTTCTGCAAATTTTTTACTGCCTGATTTTCAATCTGCTTGCTTTGCTGAATTTGCCCTTGCCATTTTATTGTGCCAAAAGCAATCACGCCAATTACTAAAACAGCTACTAGAATAGCTATTAATGCAAAACCTCTTTGTTTAAAAATTTCTTTGTTCGTTTTCATACCTACTTCTCCCCCTGGATTCCCGCCTGCGCGGGAATGACAAAAGGTGTATTATCTCGCGAAATGCGCGAAGGCTTTATTGGCTTCGGCCATGCGGTGAACTTCGGCGCGTTTTTTAACGGCCGCGCCCTCGCCTTTCGAAGCATCAATTATTTCATCAGCCAATTTCTCCGCCATGGGTTTTCCCCGCTTTGCTCTGACCGCGGTAATCAGCCAGCGACAGCCTAAAGTAAAACGGCGTTCACCTCTGACCTGAAAAGGAATCTGATAGTTAGCGCCGCCGACGCGTCGGCCGCGAATTTCCAATAAGGGACTCACCTGCTTTAAAGCTTTGTTAAAAACATGCCTCGGATCCTGCTTAGTTCTTTCTTTAATAATTTCAAAGCAAGTGTAGACGATTTTCTGCGCTACGGTTTTTTTGCCTCGCTCCATGATGTAATTAATAAACTTAGCGATATCCGGATCGTTAAATTTTACATCAAACTGAATTTTTCTCTTGGTGACTGGTTTGCCTCTCATACTTTATTATTATATTAAGTAAAAATTTAATGGCCGTAGAGTTCTACTCGCTATTAAATTTTTACTTGATTCATTATATTTTTTGAATATCCCGCTTGGCGGGAAAAATATTATTTATCCCCGGAGGGGGAAAACTTTTTCTAAAAAAGTTTTTAAGGTTGTTATTTCTTAGGTCTTTTAGCGCCATAGCGGCTGCGGCTCTGCTTTCTGCCTTCTACGCCCTGGGTATCGTAAACGCCTCTGATGATTTTATATCTGACGCCCGGCAAATCCTTAGTCCTGCCGCCCTTTAATAAAACGATGGAGTGCTCTTGCAGGTTATGGCCTTCACCCGGAATATAGGCGGTAACTTCCATGCCGTTTGATAATCTGACGCGGGCGATTTTTCGTAAAGCCGAGTTCGGTTTTTTCGGCGTAGTAGTAGTAACTTTAACGCAAACTCCGCGTTTAAAAGGCGAACCCTTAGGCAATTCGGTTCTCTTCCGATGCAGAGTGTCCAGCGTTGATTGCAGCGCCGGTGATTTGGTTTTTGTCTTATTGGAATGTCTGCCCTTGCGGACCAGTTGATTAATAGTAGGCATAGTAAATAAAAAGTAAAAAAACAAACCCGTATAGGCGGGATATTGTAGAATTTACCCTGTGAAATCCGGCTCTGCCGGTGCATAGCAATTTCACGGGGTGAATAACTTATTTTAATTTAACACAAGAAATAAAAACGGTCAAGGGGTATTTTCTTCCCCCTTGATAAAGGGGGTTAGGGGGATTATATTCTTATTACATCCCAACAATTAATCTGAATAAAAAATTAATTATCGGGATGATTATCGGAAAGCCGAAAAAAACAAAGAGCAAGACTAAAACAAAACCATAATGCTCGAGTTGCAATAATTTCATCTGCAAATTATAGGGTAAAAACGGCATGAGCACTTTTGAACCGTCCAGCGGCGGTATGGGCAGAAGGTTAAAAATCATCAGCACAATATTCGTCTGGACGATGACGGCCAAAAAAGAAACTAGCACAATATTCAATCCAGGCACAAATCTTAAAAATAAACCGAAGAACAAAGCGGTAATTAAATTAGCTAACGGTCCGGCGATCGCCACTTTAGCCGAACCATATTTCTGATCGCGCAAGTTATAAGGATTAAACGGCACCGGCTTAGCATAACCAAAAGCCAGACCCGTACCGAGGAAAATCAAAGCCGGCATGATAATCGAGCCCCAAATATCAATATGAGCGACCGGATTAAGGGTTAGCCGGCCGGCATCTCGCGCCGTCGAGTCGCCCAGCCTATCCGCCATCCAGCCATGCATGTATTCATGGATAACCACGGAAAACAAAATGATAATTAAAGAAAAAATTATGTCCATATTTTATTTGTCATTGCGAGCGACTGTCTTTTTTTGTCATTCCGGCATCCGCCAGCTGGCGGAGAGCCTGCCTGCTGGCAGGCGAAGCCGGAATCCATGATTGTGTACTCTGGCCAAATTTCTGGATCCCCGCCTTCGCGGGGATGACAATCAAATAAATTCTACCACGCCTTGCCTTTTATTTCAAAAGCTGATAATATAAATCGCATAATAATAAAATAAAATATATATGGCCAAGAAATGCGAAGTTTGCGGACGGGGTTCAACTAAGGACGCCTCCAGGTCCCATTCCAATATAAAAACCTTGAAAAGGCAATATTTAAATCTTCAGGTAAAAAAAGTTAACGGTCAGCGGCAATCGGTTTGCGCCAAGTGTATTAAGACTATGGCCAAGAAAAAAAAATAACCATTTTTTGAAACATCCCGCGTCTAAAGCGAGATGTTTTTTTATGGCAATTTTTACCTATGGCGCAAGCTGCCGATTTTCCTGCCCTGTTTTTTACGGCGTTTTTTAAACGCGACTTTTTTCTTTTTGTTCATAAAATTTTTATATTAAATCGCTAATAATATTATGCCGCCAACCAATAAAATTAAACAAAGTATTTTAATTGAAAAATGCTTTTCATGAAAATAAAATTTTCCGGAAACTACCGACCAAAAAACGGCCGAAGACCGATAAGCCGACAGAATTACTGAAGCCGGCGCGAAAATATAGGCATAACTGTTTAAAAAAGACGGGATAACATTAACCAGGGACTGGAAACAAAAAATTTTCTGCTTAAAAAAACTAAAGGGATTCTCTTTGGCTTTAAAAACCGCCATGGGCAAGAGAAAGGCCAACAAAGCCAAATGTATTATGGTTTGCTCGGCCGCGACCGAATTATAATAAGTAATATCATATTTATATAAGGTGATTGTCGCCACGGCCAGTACGGCCGTGGCTAAAGACAGCCAGGCGCCCTGTTTTTTTATGCCCTGATAAGAAAAAAGCAGAAACAAAGAAAAAATAATTATGCCCATGCCGGCTAGCTGGTAGCCGTTTATTTGATAACCGAACATAAAATCAACCAATAACAAAAGGGGTATGGTCAAAATTCTAATAAACCCATGCGTGCTGCGATCGGCTTTGGCGATAGCGGTCAAAGCGATGTAAGTCAAAACGATTTCTAAAATAATCCTAATACTTATAATCGGTAACGACGCCGGGGAAAAATTAAATTCACCCTGAAAAATGTTGACGGCGATAAAAATCAAAGTTACCACAAAACTGTTGACGACCGCCAAACTGTAGAGGCCGATTTGTTTTTTCTTCAACTCAAACTTAGCGATCGAGTCGGAAACTTCGACGAAGAACGAGCTTAAAAAAACTATTATAACTCCGAACATAAATTAAAGTTTCATCTGTCATTGCGAGCCGCCCCTGTAATCAGGGCGAACGCGGGTCTCTCGCTATCGCTCGGGATAAACTTCGCAATCTCTGGTTAGCAAGAAAAACGGGGGGAAAAAAATGCTTAATTAACAAAATAAATTTTGTTTTAAAAAAATTTACACTAGGCTGGTAAAGCGCTTTTAACCAGAGATTGCCACGCTCCCCAGCCCCAAGCTGGGGCTGGGTCGCTCGCAATGACATTTAAATTTATTAATTCAATACCCTGGCAGTCAAATATTCAACCGGCGAATAGTTATCGGTTAGCTTTGTATATAAATTAAAATCAATCTTGCTTAAATCAACTAATTTGCTCTCTGCCCCGCTAATGATTTTATCCTCATTTTCCGTAACAAATTTATCGCTAAAATCTATATTACGGTCATTATTCAAGCCGACAAAAATAATATTTTGTGTCCGTTTCGGGTCGGGAGAATTAACCGCGAAAAAATAACTCCTGGGAAAAACCGCCCTTAAGGTTTTCATTTCGGAGAAAATCAATGACGGCGGCCGGCTGTCTAAATTACCGATTAAATTAGCCATAAATACGCCGTTGCCGCTCAATCGGCTTTTAGCCAATTTAAAAAATTCTTCGGTGGTAAAATGAACCGGCAAAGAATAAAGAGAATAATAAACATCGCTAAAAATCAAATCATACTCTTTCTCGGTTTGCTTAAGCCAGCGCCGGCCATCAATAATCTGATTTTTAAGCCGGCCGTCTAGAGGTACGCGAAAATATTTTTTCCCCAGTTCATAAAGCGACGGTTCAATTTCGGCTACGTCCACAATCTCTAGCGACGGTTCACTAAGCAGCGCCTTAGGAATTGAATAAGCGCCGCCGCCGATCACCAGAGCCTGCTTCATCTCGGGATTGAATATTTTATAAAGACTATAATATTTTGTATAATCAAAAACCAAGTCTTCGGAGTCTAAATACATGGCGCCGGAATTGCTTCTATCTTGCTGAAAAAATCTAGTCGGCCGGCCTTTATACTGCCGATCAAAAACAAATAATTTTTCATAAACGCCGTCGCGAGAATAAATAAAATTATTTGAATCAATCCGCCGGCTGGCGGACAAAACGAAAAACTCGCCCACGACAAAAATTGCTATTAAAAAAACCGAAAAAAAATACTTAATTTTAATGCCATTTTTCAAAAACGATAATAAACCGGCTAATGTAAGCAGAACACCGGTGCCAATAATAATCTTATCCACACCAAAGCTTGGAATAAAAATAAAGCCGGTTAAGAGACTGCCGGCGATACTGCCAAAAGTCGACCAAAAAAATATGGTTCCGCTTATCGCGCCAATACCCTCTTCGGGGAAGGCTTGACTTTGCAACTTAATGGCATAAGGCGAGAGCATGCCGAGCAGAAGCGCTGGCAAAAAAAATAAAATTGAAGTTGCAATTAGCGGTCCGTAAATTAACGACAGCAAATCGCCTAAAATCGGCAATAAAAAAATGATAATCGCTTCCAAGCCGATTACGGTTAAGCCGCTAATTAAAATAATGGCGTAAAACCAAGCCTCTTTCGGACGCTTATCCGCCAGCCGGCCGCCAAAATAATAACCCAGGCTTAGAGCCGCCAATATTACTCCAAGTATACTGGAAACGGTATAAATAGTGTTGCCAAAATAAGGGGATAAAACCCGGGTGGCTATAACTTCCAGAACCAAGACGCAGCCGCCGGTAATAAATACCACGCCTGGCAAAATTATTTTTTTTAATTTTATCATAAAAATTAAAGCAATTAGCCTTAAAACTAATTAGCTCGCGTTTTCTTTTTTCGTAAAATAATAATAAATATCCAGTAGAGCGAAAAGCAGGCTTAAAATAATCGGACCGAGCAACACGCCGATCACGCCGAAAAAGGAAATACCGCCTAAGAGCGAAAGCAGCACGAGCAAAGGATGCAGTTCGGTGCTCCGGCCGATAAGTTTTGGCGCCAGCAGATTATCAATCAAGCCGACGGCCAGAACATCCCAAATTAATAAACCGGCGGCGGAAAAAGGTTGACCGCCGATAAAGAGCAAAATAATCGCCGGCACGAAGATTAGCGACGTGCCAAGGGTGGGAATTAAGGAAGTTATCGCCGCGGCCGTGCCCCAGAGAATATAATTTGGTACGCCAAAAATCGCAAAGCCGATCGAGGTTAACGTTCCTTGAATTAAAGCGATCACAAAATAACCTTTAACCACCGAACTCATCGCTAGGCCAAGCTTATTAATTATCATCTCGTCGTCAGCGTCGTTAAGCGGACTTAAGCAAATAATTTTTTTTCTTAAACTGCCTCCGTCAATCAATAAATAAAAAAGAGAAATTAAAAACAAAAATGCCGTTAAAACCATGCTGGCGAAGTTGGAAAAAATCGCGCCGAGATGATTAAGCATCCAGCTTAAGCCCTGTTTTAAATACAATTCAAAATCCAAAGAAAATTCCGGCGAGTTGGGAAAACGCTGATGAATATCGCCGGCCAGCTGGTTTAAGGATCTTAGGATGGTATCTTTAGCGCCGTCGGCCGCCAAGCTGATATACAAATTTTTGGCTTCTTTTAGTATCTGAACTCCCAAAAACATTAAAGGCGTAAAAATTAAAATAACGATTATAATTATGGTAATAAAAGAAGCTACCGCTTCAAACTTAAAAGTATATTTTAATATTTTACGGTAGAGGGGCTGAAATAAAACGGCGAAAACCATAGCTAAAGTGAAAGCAAAAAGAAACGGCCGAAGAATAAAAAAAGATAAGACAAAAGTTATGGCCAGCAGAATCAACAAAAAATAAAACTGCGGTTTTTGATTGCCGGCGCCATTGGAAATTTTCATAATTTTATAATTAATTATTTATTATTTAATTTTCTTCTAAATAAAAATTTTCTGATTTCTTCCACAAAAATAATGCTGGAGGCCACTGAAATGATAACCAGCCAATCAGTTAAGTTAAGCGGCACGGTATGAAGAAACCTTTGCATAAACGGATTGTAGACGGCTAAGAATTGCAAAGCGATAACGATAAAAGTGGCGCCGACTAAAAATTTATTAGAAAAAGGGTTCATTTGCAAGAGTGATTTTTTTTCCGAACGGCAGTTCCAGGCGTTAAGCCATTGAAAAACCGCTAAAGTCGTAAGCGAAATCGTCCAAGCCTTATTTATGTCATCGCCGAGATATTTTTCAAAAAGATACATTGTGCCGATAGCCATGGGCAAGGCCATTAAAATCATTCTCTTGCCCATCAGCTTATCAACTACAAACTTTTTCGGCGGTTCAAAATTACCGGCTAATAATTTTTTTTCTTTTGGCTCCATGGCTAAAGCCACATCGAGAAAGCCATCGGTCACAAAATTAAGCCAAATAATCTGCGCCGGCAGAATCGGCAGAGGCAGACCGATAACCAAGGCGCCGGTAATCGTTAAGGCCTCGCCCACGCTGGTTGAAAAAAGATAGAGAATCACTCTTTTTATGGTTCTATAAATATGTCTGCCCTCTTCCACGGCGGCCGGCAGTTGGCCAAAATTATCATCAAGCAAGACTATATCGGCCGCCTCTTTGGCAACTTCGGTGCCGATCTTTCCCATGGCGATGCCAAGATCGGCGGCCACTAAGGATGGCGCGTCATTAACCCCGTCGCCGGTCATAGCCACAATCTCTCCGCGCGCTTTATAGGCTTTAATAATTCTTAATTTATGTTCCGGCGTAACTCGAGCGAAAACCGACGTCCAATCAACTTTATCAGCCAGCATCTCGTCAGACATCAAATCAATTTCCGGGCCGGTAAGCGTCTGATCGCCAGGGCTGTAAATTCCCGCTTGCTCCGCTATAGCCTCGGCCGTATTCTTATGGTCGCCGGTTATCATTACTACCCTGATATTCGCTTGCCTAATTTTAGCAATCGCCTTAGCGACTTCCGGACGAAGCGAATCTCTCATGCCGATAAAACCGACAAAAGTTAAATCGCTGACATCTTCGGCTTTTGCAATTTTTTCCGCTTGGCGATTTTCCGCCAGCGCCACGACTCGCAAACCGTTTCTCGACATTTCCAAAAAAATCAATTCCAATTTTTTCTTTTCTTCAGCCGTTAACGGCTGGCTGCGCCCATTGCGCCAAATTTTCCGGCACAGCCCCAAAATTACTTCGGGCGCGCCGGCGACCGCCAGAAATTCTCGACCGGCGACTCGATGAATAGTAGCATGATATTTAAGCTTATAATCAAAAGGAATGTCAATTAACAGCGGTTCAATCTTCTCTAAGCGATCTTTTTCCAGACCAAATTTTTGCGCCATAACCTGCATGGCCGCTTCAGTCGGATCGCCGGCTACCCGCCAGCGCTGAGTTTCTTCTAAAAACACTATCCGCGCGTTAGCGCTAAAGGCCGCGATTTTTCCAACCAATAAAAGCTCGGGGTGATTATTTAAATTAACCGGCTGATCGTTAAGTCGAACCGCGCCCCGGTAATCATAGCCATTGCCCTCAACTTCAAAAAATTTCTCTTCAGCATAAATTTTTTGAATTACCATTTCATTCTTGGTAATAGTGCCGGTTTTATCCACGGCGATTACGCGCGCCTGTCCCAGAGCTTCTACGGCCTGCAGTTTTTTTACCAAAACATTCTGCCGGCTCATCCGCCAGACTCCGCCGGCCAAGACCAAGGTTATAACGATCGGCAAACCTTCGGGAATTATGGAAACGGCCAGCGATACTACGGTGGCAAACATCACCGAAACCGGGTTGCCCAAGGCTATGCCGAGCAAAAATAATAAACCGCTTACGCAACCGACAGCTATAATAATTAAACGAGAAAGATAACGAATATTAGCCTTAAAAGGCATTTCCGTATCAATCGCTTCAATTTCTTTAGCAATCTGGCCGATCGCCGTTTTAAGGCCGGTCGCTACCGCTACGGCCCGGCCATTACCGGATAGAACATAGGCGCCCTTAAATACCAGATTTTTTCTCCCGGACATGGGCAGATTTTCTTCCTTTAAAACTTCGGCAATCTTATGCGCCGGCTCTGATTCGCCGGTCAGCATAGCTTCGTCAATCTTTAAGCTGTATGATAAAATGATGCGCGCGTCGGCAGGAATTTTTTCCCCTTCTTGCAAAATTATTATATCTCCAGGTACGATTTCCGCGTCGGGAATAATCAGCTCCTGCCCCTCGCGCAAAACCGTGGCGCTGGTTTCAACAAATTTCTTAAGAGATAGCAGAGTATTCTGCGCCCGGCCTTCTTGAATAGTTCCGACTGCGGCGTTAAATAATAGAACCGCCAAAATAATTAAGCTGTCAACGGTTTCTCCGGTAAAAAAAACTATTAAACTGGCAGCGATAAGAATATAGATTAAAGGGCTTTGAAATTGGCGTAAAAAAATAATCGCCAGATTGTCTGCTTTGGATTCAAGCAACCGGTTAGGACCGTATTTTTTAAGCCGCTCGGACGCCTCCTTAGCGCTCAAACCGGCTTCGCCGGCGCGCAAGAGCTTAAGCGTTTCCTCGGCTGATTTTAAATGCCAGTTATTTTCCATCGGTTGATAGTTCTTTTAACATGTAATATAATAAAATAATATAATAACCTCTCCGCGAGCTTGTTTATAAGCTTCGGCCTAGCTGATTATATTTTACCAGAAAGCCATTAACTCGTAAATGCCAAAAATCTCTAACTCTATGAAAAATCTGATTAATCGGGAACGAACCGCTCTGCTAAAATACGACATCCGCGCCTTAGTCGTCATCGCGGAAAAATTAAAAGCGCTGGGCATTAATATTTGGGCCTGGGAAAATATCGGCGACCCGATAAAACAGGGGCATATCGCGCCCGCCTGGATGAAGGAGATAATTAAAAAAACCGCGGAAAAAAATTCCAACTATGGCTACTCGCCGACCGAGGGTCTCTTAGAAGCGCGCGAGTTTATCGCTAGGGAAGAAAATATAAAAAGCCTGCCCCTAAAAAAAGAGGACGTGGTTTTCGCGAGCGGCCTGGGCCATGCCATTAACATGCTCTACCAGAGCCTCCTGGGCGGCGGCCGGCGCGTTATCCATCCCGCGCCAACTTACCCGGCCCATTCCTCGAGCGAAGCTTTCTTCGCCGGCGCGGCGCCGCTTTTTTACTCGTGCCGAGCGGAAAATAATTGGCAGCCGGATTTAAACGACTTGGAAGAAAAAATCATTAAGCATCCGGAAATAAGTTTTATTCTAACCATTTTTCCCAATAACCCAACCGGCGTCTGCTATAGCGATGAAATTTTACGGGGCATCGCTCGCCTCGCCCGCCGCTACGATCTGGGCATAATTTCCGATGAAACCTACCTGCGCCTGCTCTATAAAAATCAAACTCAAACCGGCATGGCTAAAATCATGCTGGAAGAAAAACCCTTTCCTTTGATTGTCATGAGGAGCATGTCTAAAGATATTCCCTGGCCGGGCGGACGCTCCGGCTGGCTGGAATTTTACAATCTCGGCCAAGATAAAAATTTTTCGGAGCTTGAAGAAACAGTAAAGCAGGGCCTGCGAGTGCAAGTTTGTTCAACTACTATGATTCAAGACGCTCTGCCTTTAATTTACGGCGACCCGCGCTACCGGGAACACTTACAGAATTTTATTGAAAAACTTGAAGAACAAAGCCAATATATTTCCACTTTATTGAACACTATTAAAGGAATATCATGCGTGCCCGGCCAAGGCGCTTTTTATCTGGCCGCGGTTTTTAAAGACGGAGTTTTAAAACCGCGTCAAACTCTGCCCATTGCCAACGCCGAAGCCAAAAAATATATTGAATCCCTTACCTCTGATCCTGACTTACCATTAGACAAGCGCTTTGCTTTTTATCTCATGGCCTCAAAAGGCATCTTCCTCACCCCGCTAACGAGTTTCGAAGGTCCGCTCGGTTTCCGCGTTACCACGCTAAAAACCGACCTCGAGGAAACGAAAAAGGTTTACGACGAAATAAAATTCGCGATTGAGGAATATTTGGGGTCGTAATATTTTCCGGCAAATTCAATATAAAATCATTTCCTCCAGGCTGATATTAAAAATTTCTCGGCCAAAATAACGCGCTCTTAGCTCGTCTAAATTTAAGACATGGCGCTTTAGGCCTTTTTCAATAACATAAATTTTAATATCCCCTCTCTGCCTGATTAACTCGCCGTCTGAATGTTCGCGGGTTCGATAACCTGATAATTCTTCAGTTGTGGCCTCATAAATAACCCTGCCGCTATATTTTCTTAATTCTGTAAAATTCAGAATGTGTTTTTTATTCTGCCCTTGTATAAGATAAATTTTCCGATCTGCCCCTCGAAGCAAAGATTCGTTGAGGAAAACTTTTACACCCAAAACTTTCGGTTCCGGCATAACCGCCTTAATTTTTTCGGGCTGATCTTTTTTCAGGTTTTGTTGAGGCAAGATAACCGCTCCGCCGCCGCTTCCAACCGCCGGAGTTTCAATGGGCGGATTATTGCCGCCGCCGGCTGGCGCGTTAGGATTGGTGCTAATCTGCCCGAATATTTCTGAAGCGCCGGCGGCCGGGCAAATAAGCATTGATAAAATAACCATTAATAATATTTTCTTCATTAGTTTTACTCTCTTAATTATTTAGAATTTAACCAGTCGTTATTCGGTTAAAATGCCATAGCTTGAGCTGTAATAGCCCGCGGCCGTGCCAACCGGCACTTTCATCCTGACGATGATTTTTACCTGCCGGCCGGTTGCGGCGCCATTATCAATGCCGCTTATATCCGCGCCAATCGCCGGATAGGTTGCGTCAGCCGTAATATCATGCCAAGCCGCGTCATTATCCGCATCCACCGAATATTGCATATTGGCGCCGGCGCCTAAAGAACTAGCTCCAGCCCATTCATTAAATTTCATTTTTAAAGAAGTTTCGCCCATATTCCAAACCGTAATATTAAATTCCCATTGCCAGCCGCTATCATATTGATTATTGGCTTTGGCCGAGGACTCAGTCATAGCCAGCGAATCCAAAGCGATGCCGCAGGGCAAGGTGGTAAAAACCGCGTCCCCGGTCGTATCGTTTTCCGTAGCGCCGGAATTTTCCGCGTAAATAGCGTAATGATAAGTCGTGGCGCAAGCTAAGCCAGTCAGACTGATTGTCTCAGTTAGATTCGCCGTAATCGCTTCAGATAAAGTAGAACTGGCATAACCGGTATTAAGCCCATATTTAATTAAAGCCGTGCCGGTCGCGTTGACTTGAAAAACTATTTCCGCGCCGGTTGAATTAATATTTTGCGCCGGCTCTGCGTCAGGCGTAATGGTTAATAAAACCGTGCCGCCAAGATTATCGTCACCGTCTGAAGCCGAGGAATTAGTCGGCGTCGGCGTACCCGCTTTAAAGTCATCAAAATTTTGATCTGTATCTTCGCCATCAGGCACTCTGGCAATACTCTTACCGGCCGTAAACGAAGGAGTGGAACTTGCCCCTTCATGATATAACACCGTTCCCCAGCCGACATAATCAACGACGCCAGGAGCGCTTGAGCCTGTTATATTGCTTTCTACATTTACTAAAAAAATAGTATTATTGGTTGATAAATCGAGTGAACGGTCTAGTAAATTAGCCTTATCTTTTAGCGACTGCGTTGTGGTAGCGCTGTCTCTTACTATTAAAAGATAGCCTTTGGCTTTGATACTGCCGCTTAATACCACTTTAGCTGAAGTTGTAATCGTGCCTGCGGCCGTGGCTTTCTGCAAAGACGAACTGGCCAAGCTAATGGTTTGATTTGTCGGATTATAAAGCTCAACCCAGTCATCATAAGTTCCTCCAGCGCTAGCGGCGCCTCCAATACTTACTTCATTTATTACCACATGATCAGCCAAACCGGCGAACACTTTGTTAGGATAGATGGCGCTTAGGCCAATTAATAAAAATAAAAAAACGCCCACGGTGAATTCGCCAGGCATTTTGCCTTCCCCCCTTTTTTTGATCATAATTTTTTTCATCACTAAGTTGGTGATGAAGATTAAGAATTAATTATAAAATGATTATAACATTTTAAAATAAAAAGAAAAGAGATTGAAATGTGAACACGAATGTTCGTCTAGGTCGAGTTTATTAGACATAGGACGAACCTTTTTATCTGCCTGCCGGCGACCCGCGATCCAATTCCTGATTAATACCTTTTAAGATCATCTCGGCAACTCCACCCAAAAAGTACTGCCTTTCCCTACTTCCGAATCCGCCCAAGCTTTGCCTTTGTGCGCTTCCACGACTGTCCGTGCATTTTACCGCGTTATCGACTAGATTAATAAAAATTTTCAGCCGTAATCAATTTTACCTTTGCTTCCGGATACCTGTTTTTAAAAGCGACATTTACAGCTTTTCGTTTATACTTCACTTCTACCCCGAAAAGTTCACTGCCCTTTTCTAATACCACGTCAATTTCCGAACCTTGCTTTGTCCGCCAATAATAAAATTTGTAATTCCTATCGGAATAACTGTCTTGTTTTATCAATTCGCTAACTATAAAATTTTCAAACAAAGCCCCTTTGTCCGTTCTTGACTCTAAATCGGAAAAATCTCCGATCAAAGCGTTCCTTACCCCTGTATCATAGAAAAATATTTTTGCCGCTTTCAAAATCTCGTCTCTTTTATTTTTTGAATAAGGGTATAGCCGAAATAGAATAAAACTCTGCTCGAAAATTTCAATATATCTCTTAATTGTCCGCTGATCGGCCTTTAAACTGCTGGCCAATTCGGAATAATTTACAAGATTGCCAATCTGGAAGGCTAATAACTTTAACAGATCTTTAGCTAATTTCTTGTCCTCAATCAAATTCAATTCCAAGATATCCTTAAATATCAGACTGTCCACAAAATTCAAAAGATATTTTTCATCATTGGAATTTTTAATTAAATGAGGATATTGCCCATAAATCAAAACGCTATTCAAGATATTTTTTATATCAAACTTATATAATCGATCCTCGGAATTTTTATCATCAATTATTTTTTTAAAAATATTGAAATTCAAATCTTTCTCAATTCCCTTTTGATTTAAGTATTCAGAAAAAGTCAGCGGATAAATATTATAATCAATCTTTCTTCCGGCCAAGCTCTCTCCCGTCTTATTTTTTATATGAAAAGAAGATGAACCGGTGATAATTATTTTTATATTTTCCAATTGATCATAGATTATCTTTATGGCTCTGCCGGGATTATCCAACAGATGAATTTCGTCAATGATGATCTCTCGAGAATTTTCGTTTATTAATGTTTTATAGGCCTCAATATCGTATGACTCCAGAATTTTCTTAATCGGTTCGTTGTCAACCAAAAAATAATCTCCGTTAGGGAAGATCTTTTTAACCATGGTTGTTTTCCCAACCTGCCGCGAACCAAGCAAAATAAGCACTTGCTTGTATTTTTTAAAGTGTTGGCTAACCTTAGAGTCAAGATGTCTTTTCATAAAAATATATTACTTTTTAGGCATTAGATGTATTAAAAGATATATCTAATTATACATAGTAATCTATTTTATGTCAAATTTTACAAAATACAGAGTACAATTAATAATTTTTTATAAATTTAGCGACTTAACAAGATTTTTCAGATATTTTGGAACGTCCTTTAGGCAGGATGCCATGGCTGCAAAAACTTTTTTGGCGTCAATTTCATCATACTCGTGCGCCAATCGGTTTCGCAATCCGGCCGAGTTAGCCATTACTTCAGCCAATTTAAAC
>JAUSEG010000010.1 GCA_030650415.1 bacterium
CAATCCTGCCGGCTCTATCCGCAGTCGGATTCTTTGGCCTGCGATTATTACGAAGATTCGGGCAAGCGCCAGAAAGGCTGGCCGGGTTATTGCTTAGAATACGACCGCCGACCCGGCGATCCCAATACCTGCTTACTCTGGTATCCGGTTGATAAGGTTAAGGGCGACGGCATAGAAGAAGGCGCGGGGTATTTAGGAAAAATTCCGGTATTTTACTGCACGGAAGCCACGGCGGAAAAGAAGTATGAGTATAGGCATGCGTATCCGATAATGTCTCCTAGTTTCGGCAATTTTGGGGCATGCCAGGCAGGATATAGAAACACTGGAGAGCAAATAGCTTGCGGGAATTGGCGTAGTGGCGGCGCTTGCAATTCTGGAGCAGAATATGTTTGCGTGCCGACCGGGAAGGCGATTGCTTTAGATGGGAGTAAAAAGAGTTTCAAAGAGGACTTTGATGAGAATGATGACCTGCCAATACCTAATGTAAACAGCCCGACAGATGGTTGGTATGATTATAATGGTTTAATGGCCTTTCCATTTGGCTCATTAGAAGTAGTTATTTCTTCTGCTAACAATAAATATGCCAGGCTTATTTGCAATAGCGCCAAAGCCCAAAACGCTGCGGTATCGGTAAGTTTAGGGTGCGATGATCCGGCCAAGGCCTGTTCGTGCGTTTTAACTAAAGAGCTTTATCGTTCAACGGCCTATTGCTCTAAAGTTGTCCAAACCGTAACCTCGATGGGTCAGAATAAATATTGGTCCAGCCGGGTTTATAAAGGCAGTAATTATAGTGTGCCTAATCCGTTAGCTTATAAATATGAAACCGATGCAGCGCCGTTTGGTTCAATGGTTCCGCCTTCAAGCAATCCATACGATTGGGATAGTGATCCGGTTAAAGACGGCGTCCAGCCGATATATTATTCAACCGACAAAACTAGAATAAGATCAGGTGAAGGCTATGGCTGTATTTATTCTCCTAGCAATCTTGGCAACGCGAGCAATTGCAATTTTTTGGTCGACGATTCGTCAAATGACAATTTTCCTTATACCTATGTAAGAGCGCTAAGCCCAACGGCTCCAGCGATGGATTTAATAAAACGTTTATTCGCCCAAAGCTATGGAATATGGAAATGGTCAACGGCAGAAGCGAGAACGGATAAATGTAAAGATAGCTCAGTCGCGGGAGTAAATGGTTCTTTATGCGATCTTTCAAATAATGACTGTATCGGTGGGGCTTGTACAGGTTCTGCAACGAAGAATGTTTGCAGTCTTGATAATAGTGTTAATTGTATAACTAAAGCAGTCGAAGTAGACGAATGTAAACCGGCTAAAGGTCTAGAAAGCAGATGTGAGAACGACCCCGATGGCGATAAATGTTGCGCAGCCTTGCAATCGGCAACGGCTAAAACAAATTGCAGTGTATGTAAGAAGGATAGTAAAGGTTGGTATAGATGCGGCGGTTTAAATAACGGCAACCTATGTTGTCCGGGAGGACAAGCCTGCTATGTATGTAAAGATCAAACAATTATACCTAAAGAGGGTTTGTCGGATGACCATTGCGGGGATTTAGGAAGAGCAAAATGTACTTTGACTGAAATAAACCGTGACTATTATAGTTGGAATGGTGCGGACAATTATGCTAAGAGATGCTGTAATGGCGAGGCCAATCCAGCTCCGGACATTTCTAAAGAAGGCACCTGCATATCTACACAGATTAAAACCTGTATTGGCGGTGAAAGCAACGGAGAATTTTGCGCGGCTCATGATTGTCCGGGCGGTAAATGCGAAACAGTAACATCAACTTTACCCAGTCGTTATGTAAATGATGACAGTGTTTCTAATTGGGGTCCGCCGGTACAGGTTTGTAAAGATACTAACAGTGTGACTATGATCACACGATCCAGTGTAGCAACAGATTATTTGAACTCAGAGGATTACTGCGCCATCCCGCCCTTTGTGTCCAATATAAAAGTTAACTCCATCATTACTAATGTTGAATTGACTAAAAACGGTTTTATCAATTTAACTTTTAATACCAAGGTGGATTCCAATCAACTGCCCATGGTGATGTACGGGATTGATTGGGGAGATAATACAAAGACCGTGGTAACCGGCGTGGAAATGCGCGACAAACCAAACACCAATCTACCGGAAAGCGTTTATCATCTATATAGCTATTGGGATTTAAAAGCTAAATTTAATCAGCAATGTCCTGGCCTTGGAGGTTCGTGTAATTATAACAGCTTTACTTGCCAAGGAGGCACAAAGGCAGGACAAAGTTGTATTGACTGTACAACGTCTGGTCAATGCAAAGTTAAACCGAAGATTCAAATTAAAGATAATTGGGGCTGGTGCAATAACAGCGCGACTATTAATGGTTGCAGTACTGCGACATGGGAGAGTTTTGATCATTGGGTGGTGGTTAAGGAGAAATAGGAAGCAGGAATTAGGAATGATAAAAATATGGCTCAAACTGAAAATTTAGATAATAGATTATTAAATCGGGACAAGAAAGAAGGCATATTTGACTGATAAAAAAGCTTTAGGTATAGCTAAAAGAGGCAGCTAATTAACAGAAAGTTTTAGGTATAAATAAAATACCACCCGCCGTCTTTACAAAATTATCCGTTTAAAGTAAAATAAATTATGTATTATGGGCGAAACAATAATATGTAAAAAGTGTTTTGTGTATAAAACAATATTATGGATGAAATAAAACAATACTTAGTGGATTTTCAAAGTAGAAAATTTATAACTTTTCCCAGAGCATTAAAGCTGAAGCCGTCTCGGGAGTTTATTTCTTCTATTGTTGGAGCGAGAAGAACCGGCAAAACTTATGTTCTGTTTGATCAGATTAACCGGCTTAAAGACCGCCGCGAAGCGCTTTATGTTGATTTTGATTCTCCGGAGTTTATTGATTTTGACGGGCGCCGCCTAAAAGAAATAGTTAATTTGCATTATCAGCTGTATGGCCGATTGAAATATATTTTTTTTGACGAGATACAGGTTTTACCCAACTGGCAGAGGGGACTTAAGGAAATTTATGAGGAAAAAAAATATTTTATTTTTATCACCGGCAGCTCTTCTAAATTATTAAGCCGTGAATTGGCTACCGAGCTCCGCGGGCGGGCGATAGCTTATAATCTCTTTCCGCTGTCGTTCAACGAAATAATCCAGCGGGAAAAGCTGGTTTTAACGGACGGGCAGCTTAACACGGAAAAGAAAAATAAAATTATTTTCTATTTTAATCAGTATGTGGCCAACGGCGGTTATCCGCAGATATTTTTGGAGCCGAGGTTAAAAGATTCAATCGTCAAAGATTATAAGGATCTGGTTTTATTCCGCGATGTCGTGGAGCGGCATAAATTAAAGAATCTTTATGCCGCCAAAAGATTTTTTGAATATTTGATTGCGTCATTCGCCAAAGAGATCAGCATTGATAAGTTTTATAGATACTTAAAATCCCAGAATATCGCTATCGGCAAGCCAACGCTTTATAACTATTTGGAATATTTTTCCGATTCATTCTTTTTTCATTTTCTGCCCAGCCAGAAGTCAAGGGATCGGATTAGAAAGGTTTACTTGAATGACGGAGTTTTCGGAGGAGAGGAAAAGGGCCGACGGCTGGAAAATTTGGCGTTAATAGAATTATTGCGCCGGCAAGAAACAGTCTATTATTTTAAGGATAAATTTGAATGCGATTTTGTGGTTCCTAAAAAAGAGGCGCTGCAGATTTGCTGGGAGCTTAACGCGGACAATAAAGACAGGGAAATAAGGGGAATCCTGGCCGCCGCCAAATACTATAGGATAAAGAAAGCCAAGATAATTACCTATAATCAAGCGGACGCGTTTATCAAAGATGGAGTGAATATCACGGTTATTCCTTTCTGGAAATGGAGTTTATTCAATGAATGAAATTTATGGCGCAAACTGAAAATTTAGATAGCCGGTTGTCGGCCGGCGATAAAATGAAAGGAGCCAGGAATCGGGTAACGATGGCCGGGCAATCGGTCGGGGGCGCCGGCAATAAATTGACGGAGGTCGGAGATAAGATGGGTGCCGCCAGAAATCGTGTGAGTTCCGCAGGAGACAGGATGAGAGCGACTGCCGGAAATAAGTTGAATTCGGCCGGCAATCAAGTTAGTTCTGCCGGAGATAGAGTAAGCAACGCTGGCGAAAAGATAAAGGGAAATAGCACAGCGGCAGGCTGGCCGGGAAATGTTGAAAGTAATTTAGATAATAGATTGTTAAATCCAGAGCAGGAAAGCCAAGCGGCCGGGGAGCTAAGAGGAAAAAAAATAAGTAAAGAAGATCGGGGCGATGAAGAAGTTAATGGCGAGCCAGAATCTTTCAGGGAAAAAATCATGCAGGCGAAGCAGGCCATGAATTTAAAAGAGCAGGCTAAGAAAAAGCTGAAAGAGAAAGTTATGGCGCCGGCCAAGCAGGGTCTTAATAATTTATTAAGGCAGGCCTGGATAAATTTATTAGATAGTTTCGGTCTAACCTTGATTTGGATAAATATTCATGTTTTTCTAAAATGGACGCTGGGTGAAGATTTATTTTGCAAGTTAGGCGAAGAATGGCTGCCTAAGCAGGTAACAGAGATGGCTGGACCGGGCGGAGACGCGGCTAAGGGCGCGAGCAAGGGGTTTGGTTTAATTGAAGTAATAGTTTTATTGATTTTGGATTTAATAGTTTTGGCGGTGATTTTTGGAGCTTTGGCGCTATTGGTTTTGATCGCGCAAATTATGCAGGCCAGCTGGTCGGAGAAAGCGCTTGCCGCCTTAAAGATTTTCTGGGGATCAGGCTGGGATACCCTAAAACTTTTGTATGATTTATTCGCAAATTTAAAATAATGATAAAGATTATTAAAAAACTTATTAGCCCTCGCGGAATTAGTAAAGAGGAGAAGAATAACGGGCGATTATTTGTTGCCTTGATTTTCATGATGATAATCGCGGTGTTTTTTGTTGATGTAAAGTTTTCATTGGCGGCAGAATCATTTGATTCTACAAAAATATTGTTTAATTGGGGAACCGGAACGATAGGAGCGTTAATAGCAATGCTTCTGGGCGTTATCGCTTATATATTAACTGCGGTTATAGGCCTCCTTGTTACGGTAGTGGTGGCAGTTTTAATTCAAGTGGCGCAATATGCGAATATCATAAATGTGCCAACGGTGATTACTGGCTGGGTGATTATCAGGGATTTATGCAACATGTCATTTATTTTAATTTTACTGATCATCGCTTTTGCTACAATTCTACGCCAGGAAAATTTTAGCGCCAAAAAGATTTTGCCGAAATTACTTATAATGGCGATTCTAATAAATTTTTCCCGTTCCATATTCGGCTTGCTGATTGATCTCTCGCAAATCGTCATGCTGACGTTCGTCAATGCTTTTGCCGCTGGCGGCGGCCATATTATTAATGCTGTAAGTGCTGATAAATGGCTTACAATGAATAAACCCGGTCTAATGGTTGATAAAGTGGCTGACCAATGGGCGACAGTAATGGCAATCATTGCTAGCGTTTTAGCCGCTATAATTACTTTGATAGTTTTATCCGTGATGCTGGCCGTCTTAGTCGCGAGAATCGTTATGCTTTGGATTTACACGATTTTTTCTCCATTGATATTCTTAGGATTTGCTTTTACGCCTTTGCAAAAATATACGGGCAAGCTCTGGGAAGATTTTACTAAGCAATTAATCGTCGGTCCAGTTTTAGCGTTTTTTATTTGGCTGGCCATAACTACCGCTCAATCAAGCACGAATTTATTGGCCGACAAAGCTTTAACGGCTAGCGGCTCTAATATACCGCAGGTTTGTGTTGGCGCTGGCGCTTTTTTTTGCAACGATAGCCTGCAAAAATTTGTCATCGTCATCGGCCTGTTAGTGGGCGGTTTAATGGTTGCTCAGACCATGGGCGGCGCGGCCGGAAGTATCGCGGGGAAAGGTTTGAATTGGGCGAAGGGAGCGATTGGAGCGCCGGGTAAATTAGCCGGTTGGGGCGGTAAGCTCGGGATGTTTAAGGCCGGTAGAAGTTTAGACACTTTGCAGATGAAGGCGCAAAAGGGAGTTATGGGAGGATTGTTTAAATCGCCGGATTATCATCCCAAAAGTTTAAACTATCGTATGATTGCGTCTGGTTGGGATAAAAATCGTAAAGAGAATTTAGAAAAATATGAAAGCTTTGGCGGAAAAGGAGCTCCGCTTGATACGGTTTGGCAAGAAACTTTTAAAAAACATTTGCAGTTAAAGCAATACGGCACAATTAGAAAAAACCAGAGTCAATATATTGAAGACAAAGAACAGGCCGGAAAATTGGAAACCCAGAATGAAATAGATGATAATAGAATAAAATTTAACGGAATGGGGTATAAAGCAAAAGTAAATGAGAGAAACAGGTATAAAGACGATGCGTACAAGAAAGAGAGAGAAGCATATTACACCCAGAAAGGTTATAAAGGTGAAGATGAGGTAAAAAAGGATATTGAAATTTTGGAAGGGCATGGATTTGATACGCCATCGGCTGAAAAGAGAATAAAGGAAAATGAGTCTAAAATACAGCGATTAAAGGATCCTCGGATGTTAGGCAAGTTTAACTTAGTATCCGCGAGCGCAGCCGCACCATTCGGTTATGTAAAGAGCAAAGCCGGAGCGCAGGAATCAATTGATAAAGCTGAAAAAGAACGGCGGATGGAAACCGGTGAAACTGCTTTTAAAGTGAATGATGTAATAGTCAAAGCGAGTGAGGAAGGTGATGTAAAAAATATTATCGCGGGTTTAAGAATTCAAACTAGAAATAATAATCTTAATGAAGTTATGCAAGATAAAAGAATGGTTGATTTAATGACTAAAACTAACGGATTATTGGAAAAGTTAAATGTGAACGGGTCTTTAGCTAAAGGAGCTGACGGTAAGGATAGAGTCTTAAGCAGTGACGAAATGAAGTCATTAAAAGCTGATGTTAAAAATAGGCCGGTGACGCCCGCGCATGTGCAGGCCATGATTAGAGGCTTATTGCTTAATGCCGGCGTGAAAGATAATGTAGCGGCTGGTCACGCCGCCGATTTAGGCGAGAGATCTTTCGCCGCCGGCAACGGCCTAGCTTATGGTATGGCCACGGGCGATGAGGCTTCTGGCGATTATAAATTTGAACATTTTAATTTTGAAAATGGCAGATTACAAACGAGCGAAAGAAGAAAGGCAGCGATAACAGCTAAAATGGGTAATTTAGAAAGCCAAGCCAGAATGAGAATGAGCCATCCTGATCTTACTATAGCGGAAGCGATGGATGGTTCAGCCACTGGTTTACATGAAGATGGTGAATATCTCTTACGAAGGTATTCTAAGCATGATTTAGGCCAAATGAATAGAATGAGAACTGATAATATTAAAAAAACTGCGGATAGCGAAAAAACTTTGGAAGATATTAGGAAATTAGCAGACAAAGTGGAAGCAGAAGTAGGCAAAGAAGCGGCTGATTTAATAAGGTATTATGGCGGTGTTATTAAGAATTCTAAACAGGGATCAAACGAATTGAAAGGCTATGAGGAGGCAATTAAGGCCATGGGCGGCACAGTATAGGTTAAATTTAAGAAAATTAGAGAAATTTAGAGTACAAAAAAATAATTATAAATACTATATATGCTGGATTTAACAAACTTTAAAAGTATAGTAAACGACCTGGTTTATTATCTTGACGATATCAATGGCTACAAATTATTTAAGATGATTGGGAAAGAAGAAGTGGCGGCCATTGAACAAGACGAAGAAAATACGGGAGCTTATTTAGCGCTTGAATTTTTAATTATACCATTTTTTTCAACTAAAGAAATTGCGGGATTGTTAAAAGAAAAATTATCTGCAGGGCTGATGATAGAAGATATAAATTTAATCGAAAGAATTACGAAGAAATTAATTGAGATAGACTTAGGCGATAGGGATAATTTTAAGAAGGAGCTAAAGAACGCCTTAATAAATAGCCAAGAGCAAATAACAAAGGGAGTAACGGCCGAACAGAACAAAAAAATAGTGAGTGTGGCCGATTGGATAAAAGACTATGTTAGCCAGGTAAAAGGCGGCTCAAAAATTAATCTGAGCGAAGCTCAATATTTTTATCAAAAACCGTATTTTGTTAATTTAAACGAAGTTGAAAAAAACCTATTAAAAAAACTTTTCGCTTTGTATAAATTTTTAGATACCTCATCACTAACTCCGGAAGGATTTGAAGACGACTTACTTATAGAAGACGGACAGGGTAGGTTAATAACGACCAATAAAGGGAAAATAGTGGTGTTATATGATCCTAAAAAAATTGTTAAGAAACTGGTGGTTAAGGCGCCCGAGAATAAAATAATTAAAAATGTTGTTGAAGAGCAAAGGCCTGCGCCTCCAGTTAAGAGTGAAGCTGAAAATAATGTAGTCGAGCTTAAACAATTAGCCGCCAAATATCCGCCCGGGTCGTTTGAAAGGAAAGCGATTGAAGAGGAGATGGAGAAAATGAAACATGAATAATAAAAGTTTATAAAATTGACGTTTGATAATATTACAACGATTCTGGATCCCCGCCTTCCCTCGACAAGCTCGGGACAGGTCGCGGGGATGACAAAAGATGGAGGGGTATGTTAAATATAATACCAGCAGAAAAGATAGAGAATTCACCCCGTGAAATAATTTTAAATTTTTTATAACTATGTATTATGTTTATGTTTTACTGAGTGAAAAGGATAAAAAGCAGTATGTAGGATTTACTAAAAATTTAAAATTAAGATTTGAGCAACATTGCAAAGGATTGGTTCAATCGACTAAAGACAGGAGACCGTTAATATTAATATATTATGAAGCATGCCTAAACCAACAGGATGCAACAAAAAGAGAGAAGTACTTGAAAACACATTACGGTAAAATGTTTTTGAGAAAAAGGCTCAAATCTTATTTCACGGGGTAAATATTATTGATGCGAGGTCTGAAAGTTATGCTGGATCGGGATTTGGCCGAGCTCTATGATGTGCCGACAAAAAGACTGAACGAGCAAGTAAGAAGAAATATTCGGCGATTTCCCGATGATTTTATGTTCCAGCTAACCAGAATGGAAGCGGAATACTTGGTATCACAAGATGTGATACTTTTGAGGTCACAAATTGTGACTTCAAACGAGGAAATCGCTAATAATAAAGTAAAAATAGTGAACTTGAAGTCGCAAATTGCGACTTCAAGTTGGGGTGGCAGAAGAAAATTACCTTATGTTTTCACCGAGCAAGGCGTAGCTATGTTATCTTCCGTCTTAAAAAGCGAACGAGCCATTGAAATTCACCCCGTGAAATCCCTGCGGGACGCGAAGCGTATTTCTACGGGGTAAATATTATAATCATGCGGGCGTTTGTTAAAATAAGAAATTTGATTTATTCTTATAAGGATTTGGCAGAAGAGATGGAAAAAACAAAGAAACAGATTGGCAGAATTTTTAAAATATTGGATCAATTTACTAAGACAGAAAATAAAGATAGGCGAGAAATCGGGTTTAAGGGGTAAAATAATTATGAAAAAAACCGTAGCGCAAAATTATCATCTCGCCATATTCAGAGGTAAAAAAATCAGGAAAACTATTTATCATAAAGAATGGTGGTTTTCGGTTGTTGATGTAGTGCAAACTCTTATCGATCAGTCAGATGATTATACGGCCAGAAAGTATTGGAATAAACTCGCGCAGAGGCTTAGGGAAGAAGGAAGTGAAGTGGTGACAAATTGTCACCGGTTGAAATTGCTCGCCCCCGACGGAAAAATGCGTGAAACCGATTGCGCTGATACCGAAAGTATGTTTCGTATTGTCCAGTCCATTCCTTCGCCTAAAGCTGAACCGTTTAAGCGCTGGCTGGCCAGGGTCGGTTATGAGAGAATACAGGAAATTGAAAATCCGGAATTAGCGACTAAGCGGACTAAATTGCTGTATAAGCTAAAAGGCTATCCGGACGATTGGATAGAAAAAAGGATGCGCGGGATCGCCGTTCGAGAAGAATTGACCGATGAATGGCAGAAACGAGGCGCGGAGCAGGAAAAAGATTATGAAATATTGACGGCGGAAATTTCCAAAGCGACTTTCGGAGTTACTCCAGCTGAATATAAAAAGCTTAAAGGGCTTAAGCGGCAGAATTTGCGCGATCATATGGGTGATTTTGAATTAATTTTAACTATGTTGGGCGAAAGAACCACGACTGAAATACACCGGACTAAGGATACTCGGGGAGTGCCGCGGCTTAAAGACGACGCTAGAGTAGGCGGACAAATCGCCGGCTCGGCCAGGAGACAAATTGAAAGAAAAATCGGCCGGACGATTGTTTCCAAAAATAATTTTTTGAAAAATAAAAATGGAAAAATGATAAATGGTTAAAGCAAACCCGTCGCCAATTATCCGTCCGGTTCTTTTGAGAGGAAAGCGGTGGAGGAAGAGATAGAGATAGAGAAGCAAGAATTAGGAAGTAGGAATAAGGGGATAATATAAGTATTTAGATTAAACATAAATATAACTTGACTTTACTTTAAGTTTAACTTAAAATTAAGGTATTATGATATGCTTATTGATATATGGCCGAGATTAAAGAAAAAAATATATTTAAACGGATAGTATTTGATGAAATAGCGCAATATTTATTAGATGATGGAATAATAGTTTTTCATGGCGCCAGGCAAGTGGGCAAAACCTACCTTATGCTTTATGCGGAAAACTATTTAAAGTCAAAAGGCGAAACCACCCTTTTTATTGATTTAGAGGATCAAAGAAATTTGGAAATTCTTGATGCCGGCTATCAAAATTTTTTGAGCTTGTTGTCCGAAAAATTCGACCTGTCATTATTTTCTCACAAAAAAAAGTTGTTTGTTTTTATTGATGAGATTCAATATTTGAAAAATCCTTCTTCGTTTATGAAGCTTGTTGCCGACCACCATAAAGAAGTCAAACTAATTGTTTCCGGTTCATCCAGCTTTGACATTAAAAATAAATTCAAAAATTCTTTAGTCGGCAGAACAATCAATTTTGAAATCTTTCCCCTGTCTTTTTGGGAATTTTTAACTTTTAAGAATTATCGGGCGGTTCCCGGCAAGATATTTACTTCCATAAAGACAGACGAGATGAGCGACCTATTTAAAGAATACGCGCTTTTTGGCGGCTATCCGGAGATAGTTTTAACGAAAACGCGAGAGAAAAAGGAAAAAAAACTCGCGCAGATTATTGACACTTATTTAAGAAAAGATATAAAAGATTTAGCTGAGATCAAAGAGATCGATAAATTTAACGGACTTTTAAAAATATTAGCGGCTCAAAGCGGCAATCTTTTAAATGTTTTGGAATTATCCAATACCGCCGGATTGTCAAAGCAAACCGTAGAAAGATATTTATTTTTGCTGGAAAACACTTATATTATTAAATTAGTGCGCCCTTATAGCCGTAATATTCGTTCCGAACTTTTTAAGACGGCAAAGATTTATTTTTATGATACCGGGCTGATGCAGATCCTGTGGCTTAAATCGCTACAGAAAGAAATTATCGGCAATGTTTTTGAAACCAGTATTTTTAGCGAGTTGGTTAAAAAATATGGCCGTGAAAATATTAATTATTGGCGGACGAAAGATAGGAAAGAAATTGATTTTATCTTGAGTGTTAAGAATGACCTACTGCCGATTGAAGCTAAAGTGAATTTCGGGCAATTTAATAAAACGGCCGTTAATTATTTTATAAGCCATTATAAGCTTAAAAATTATAAGATAGTCGGGCTTAAGGGCATTCTTAAAAATGAACATTATATATATCCTTGGGATTTGTAACACAGATGCTCCGTCAAATTATGTATTTGATATACATAATTATAAATTTTTATGCGAAAAAATAAAAAAATTAATTGTGGAATAATGGCTTGGCCTCAAGAAAAAGCTAAATATGAAAGGTTGGTCGTAAAAATAGAAAAACTGGATAAAAAATTTAACGAACAGACCAATAAAATCTTTGAAATATTAGATAAATTAGTAAAACATGAAAAATAAATTCAATAGCATCTTGGTCTGCGGCTCGATCGTTTATGACCGCATTATGAATTTTCCGGGGAAATTTTCCGATCATATTCTGCCGGATAAAATTCATATTTTAAATGTGTCCTTCGCTTTGGATCGGCTTAATGAAAGTTTTGGCGGCACAGGCGGAAATATCGCTTATAATCTCGCGCTTCTCGGCGAACGGCCGAAGCTCTTAGGCGCGGCCGGCGCGGATTTTGAAAAATATGCCGATTGGTTAAAGAAAAATAATGTCAATATCAAAAATGTTAAGCTTAGTAATCAGGCGACCGCCAGCTGCTATATTATGACTGATCGGGCGGATAATCAGATTACCGGATTCTATGGCGGACCGAATGATACGATTTCTAAGCAAACTATTAAGGAATTGTCATGCTGGAGGGAGCGACATCAGGAACGACCGATAGCATCTCATGATATTAAAAAGAATAAGATTCTATCGCTCCGCTACGCTACGCTCCAGAATGACGATACCTTGGCAATTATTTCGCCGGACGCAGTTGCCAGAATGGTAGGATATGTTAAAATATTTAAACGATTTAAGGTGCCATATATTTTTGATCCGGGTCAGCAAATTACCAGTTTAAATGCTAAAGATTTGAACTTAGCCGTTAAATCGGCTAAAGTTTTAATCGGCAACGACTATGAAATAGAGTTGATTTTAAAGAAGTTGGGGTTGAAACGCCCGCAGCTGGAAAAGCTAGTGGAAATTTTAGTAATTACCAAGGGAGAAAAAGGTTCGGAAATATATTGCCAGGGCAAAAAGATTACTGTCCCGCCGGCTAAGCCGAAAGAGGTTTTAGATCCGACTGGCGCCGGCGACGCTTACCGCGCCGGGTTTATTAAGGGCTTGGTTTTAGGCTGGCCGCTGAAAAAATGCGGCAGGCTAGGAGCGGTAACGGCCGCGTATACGGTGGAAAAATACGGCACGCAGACGCACACATTTACCTGGAAAGAGCTGGCAAAAAGATATAAGGAAAATTTTAAAGAAGAATTATAATTTTTGTTGTCATGCCGGGCTTGACCAGGCATCCAGTAGTGAGCCATAGAAACACGTTCCTGGATTCCGGCTTCGCCTGCCAGCAGGCAGGCTCTCCGCCAGCTGGCGGAGGCCGGAATGACAAATAAAAATAAACTTAAAATTTAAAAATTATAAAATTAAAGCACTATGACTTACGACATTAAAGACATCGAGTTAGCCGCAGCAGGTAAGAAGAGAATTGAATGGGCAGCTAAAGATATGCCGGTTTTAAATTTGATTAAAGCCAGATTCGCTAAAGAAAAATCTTTGAAGGGCGTAAAATTGGCCGCCTGCCTGCACGTAACGGCCGAAACCGCCAATTTAGTCAGAACTTTAAAAGCTGGCGGAGCCGAGGTCTTGCTTTGCGCTTCCAATCCGTTATCCACCCAAGATGATGTGGCGGCCGCTTTAGTTAAAGAATACGGCATCAAGGTTTTTGCTATTCATGGCGAAGATAAAGAAACTTATTATTCTCATTTACGAGCGGCTCTGGCCTTTAAGCCCAATATTACTATGGACGACGGCGCTGATTTACTGTCTTTGATTCATACTAAATATAAGGAACAGGCTAAAAATATTTGGGGTTCGATGGAAGAAACCACTACCGGAGTTATCAGGCTTAAGGCTCTGGAAAAAACCGGGAAGCTCGCCGTACCGATTATCGCCGTGAACGACGCGAAAACCAAGAATATGTTTGATAACCGCTATGGCACGGGTCAATCAACGATCGACGGCATCATTCGCGCCACGGATATTTTAATTGCGGGAAAAAATGTGGTGGTCGCCGGCTACGGCTGGTGCGGACGAGGGTTCGCGGCGCGAGCGCGAGGCATGGGCGCTAAAGTGATCGTTACCGAAGTGGATAGAATTAAGGCCTTAGAAGCCGCGATGGATGGTTTCCAGGTTATGCCGATGATAGAAGCCGCGAAGATTGGCGATTTATTCTGCACCCTAACCGGTGATCTGGACGTCTTAAGGGGCGAGCATTTTGAATTAATGAAAGATGGCGCCATAGTAGCTAATTCCGGGCATTTCGACGTAGAAATAAACATTCCTGATCTAAAAAAATTGGCCACTAAAGTAAATAAGAATGTCAGAAACCATGTGGATGAATATGTAATAAAGAATAATCCCCCTAGCCCCCTTTATCAAGGGGGAAAAAATGCGGGGGGCAATAAGAGCATCTATCTTTTAGCTGAAGGGCGACTGGTAAATTTGGCCGCGGCCGAAGGCCATCCGGCGTCGGTTATGGACATGAGTTTCGCCACTCAAGGTTTAGCTTCTGAATACGTGGCTAAAAATTATAAGCAGCTCGGTAAAAAAGTTTATAACGTGCCGGCGGAAATTGAAGACTGGGTGGCGGAATTGAAGTTAAATGCCATGGGTTTAAGTATTGATAAATTGACCAAGAAGCAAGAAGAATATTTAAGTTCTTGGGAGATTGGTACATAGTTTGGCCTGTCATTGTAAGTACACTTCTTATGTCATTCCCGAAGCCGCAGGCTGTCGGTCATCGCTACGCGAGATCTGGCGTAGCCATGAGAATCTAGGAGGGAGCAGTAGGAACACATTTCTGGATTCCCGCCTTCGCGGGAATGACAAGAGAAAAAGATTGCGAAGCTTGTCCCGATCCGCCAGCTGGCGGAGGCCGGAATGACAATGCAGGGGGCGGCTCGCAATGACAATTAAATATTAATTATTAATAAAAAGCATTTTTTAGTTGTTTGTGAGATTTTAATCTTTGTCGTTTTGAGCTTTTAGAATTTAGAAGCTCTGGGAAAATGTTTTTTCCCAAGGGGATAAAAAAAATATTTTTTTCCCGCTTAAATGAATTTTAGAGAGAAAGCGGGTAAAACGACAAAGACGGAAATTATTTTGCCCCGTTAAAAATAGATTTTTAAACGGGGGTAAACATCTAAACGATGCTAAAAAAAATTATGCCGGAAAAAAATGTCAGATTAGTTACTTCAGAGTCGGTAACGGAGGGCCACCCTGATAAGGTTTGCGATCAGATCAGCGATGGCATTTATGACGCGATGTTAAAAGTTGATCCTATGAGCCGTTCGGCCGTGGAAACTTTTTGCACTACCGGCTTAGTGGTAGTCGGCGGCGAAGTTACGACTAAGGCTTATGTTAATGTTGAAAAAGTCGTGCGCGAAGTTTTAAGAGGGATCGGTTATGATAAGCCGGAATATGGTTTCTGTTCGACCGATGTGGGCGTTTTAGTTGCTATTCATGGGCAGAGTCCGGATATCGCTCAAGGCGTTGATGAAGGCAAGGGCGAATTTAAAGAGCAGGGAGCCGGCGACCAGGGTTTAATGGTCGGTTATGCCACTAACGAAACCAAGGAATTAATGCCTCTGCCGATCGTTTTAGCGCATAAATTAACCGCTAAATTAGCGCAAGTGAGAAAGAGCGGTCTATTGCCTTACTTAAGGCCGGACGGCAAGAGCCAGGTAACGATTGAATATCATGATGGTAAGGCCACTCGAGCCGAAACCGTGGTGATCGCCGCTCATCATAGCGATAAAGTCAGCTTGACGAAACTAAGAGCCGACATAAAAGACAAGGTGATTAAGCCGGTGATGGGTAAATTATTAGACAGCAAGACCAAGTATTTCATAAATGCTACCGGAAAATTTACTCTGGGCGGCCCATCGGCTGATACGGGCTTAACCGGCAGGAAAATTATTGTTGATACTTATGGCGGAGCCGTACCGCATGGCGGCGGCGCTTTTTCCGGCAAAGATTTAACTAAAGTGGATCGGAGCGGCGCTTATATGGCGAGGTATGTGGCGAAAAACGTCGTGGCCTCCGGTTTGGCTGATCGCTGCTTATTGCAAGTAGCTTACGCCATCGGCGTGGCTGAACCGGTGGGAATTTATATTGACACTTATCAAACCAATAAAATTTCCGAAACTAAAATTTTGGAATTGATACATAAGCATTTTGACTTCAGGCCGAAGAGAATTATTGATGGACTCAACTTAAGAAGGCCGATTTATCAGAAAACCGCGGCCTACGGGCATTTTGGCCGATTGGACAAAGATTTTACCTGGGAAGCGACGGATAAAGCGGCGTTGCTTAGAAAGGAAGCCAAATTGTAATATTTTTTACCATTGCGAGCGGCCGTAGGGATCGAAGTAATCTCTTTTATTGTCATTCCGGCCTCCGCCAGCTGGCGGAGAGCCTGCCTGCTGGCAGGCGAGGCCGGAATCCAGGAGAGAGCAGAAAAAATATTCATACTTTTTAATAACTAAAAAGGGAAAAAAGAGCAGTTAATGAAAGATAAAATGTAGTTGATTTATAATTTCTACCGCTTACCCCTGGATTCCCGCCTGCGCGGGAATGACAAGAAATTTAAATTATGCAAAAATTATTTAAGCCGGACAAGCAATGGACCTTTGGCGCTTTAGCGATTATGCTGGCCGCTCTGCTTTGGAGCCTGGACGGAATTTTTATCAGGCCGAAATTTTATGTTTTGCCGGCCGATTTAGTGGTTTTTCTCGAACATGCTCTAGGCTTTATTATTTTAAGTCCGTTTTTATTTCTGGGCTGGGCAAGAATAAAGCTGCTAAGGCAAAAAGATTGGCTGGCCATCGGCTGGGTTTGTTTTTTCGGCGGCGCCTTAGGCACGATTATGATTACTAAAGCCTTCTTCGCCGCTATGGACGGGGAAGTGACTTTCGCTACCGTCGTGCTTCTGCAAAAACTCCAGCCGGTCTTCGCCCTTTTAATGGCCAGATTGATTTTAGGCGAGCGCTTACGACGATCATTCTATGCTTGGGCGCTCTTAGCGATTACCGCGGCTTATTTTTTGGCTTTTGGAAAAACCGGTTTGGGAGAAATAAATTTATTGCATAGCGCGGCTTTTTATTCCGCCATCGCCGCCTTTGCTTTCGGCTCGTCAACCGTTTTCGGCAAGCGGATTGTTAATCATCTTGATTTTAAGTCAACCGCCGCTCTGCGCTTCGGCATTACCGGCTTGCTGGTTCTGGCTTACTCTCTATTTACCGGTAATTTGTTTAAGATTTCGGACGTTAGCGCCTCGCATTGGCAAAACCTGGTTTTGATAGTTTTTACGAGCGGCGCCGTAGCGATGTTTATTTATTATTACGGCCTAAAAAGAGTTACGGCTTCGGCTTCAACCATCCTGGAATTATTTTGGCCGTTTTCCGCCATCGTCTTGGATTATTTTATAAATCATAATATTTTGAGTCCGGTTCAGATTATTGCCAGTTTATTCTTACTCTTGGCATTTCTAAAAATTGTGGCTATGGAAAGCGCGCCTAAGTTTGAATTCACGGCTAAAGTTACAGGCGGAAGCGGCAGAGGCGCCCGGCTCGGTTTTCCCACGATAAATCTGGATAAGCCGGAAATTGATATTGATTACGGAATTTATTTAGTAGAAAGCCAAATAAATGGTAAAATATATAGAGGACTGCTTCACCTTGGCCAGAAAGAGACTTTTAGCGAGCCTGCCTCCATGGAATTATATATTAAAGAGCAGCTACCGGAATTATCAGGCGAAATAAAAATTAAAGAAATAAAAAGAATTAGAGATGTGAGAAAATTTGATAATGCTGAAAAACTTAAGGAACAGATGAAAATTGATTTGAGAGAATTGGAACGGTCTTGAATAATGAATTATGAATCATGAATTATGGTTTTAATAAATTTCCATTATTCATAATTCATTATTCATGATTCTAATTCCCCCCCATGCTTGATTATCTTAAAAAATTTAATGATTTGCCGGCCGAAGTAAAGCAAAAGGTTTCAAACCCGGAGGCCATGGCGACCATTGAAAAACTGGAGAAGAAATATCGTCTTCCTCTGGCGGCTTTTATTATGAAAGTCATGGCGCGTGAAATCGCCTTAGCTGATTTAGCTCGATTTTTAATTAAAGAGGGTCTGGCTGAAACGCCGTCAAAACAATTAGCCGAGGAATTAAAAGAAAAACTCTTTGTTTCATTAAAAGACTATTTTCCCCTGCCTGTCCGGCAGGCAGGCCCGTCCGATTATTTGCCGGTTGTACAGCCGAGCCGGCCGATTGAGCCGGCGCAAAAGATCGCGCCCTTGCCTAAAGCGGCGGCGCGGTTTGACGCGTCAGAGAAGATGGAAAGAGCTGCCGAGCCAAGCAGTCAGCCGGCCGTTAAGGGCGCTAGTTTTTTCTTTTCGCCTGATGATGAGCGGGAGATCAGAGAGTTGGCTAAAAAAATTGATTTGGCGCAAAAAACTGAATTGCCCGCTGAGAAAATTGAAGTAAAGCTTAAAGCCATTTTTAATCGCGCTCAGATAAATTTTGGTTCCGTCGATTTAGCCGATCGGTTCAAGCAAATTTTAAAAACTTATTTGCGCGGAATTAGAAATAAGCTGGAGACGGAATTAACTTTAATTAAGCCGTTCTCGAGCGGCGGCCTTAGCTTTGATGACAATTCGGCCAGAAAAGTTATGACGATCGCCGAAAAGGTTTTAAATTCCGAATCGGTTTTATTTATTGAGCAGGACAGCCTGCTTGATAGCCAGATTGAGAGAACTTTTAAAGCTCCGGCAAAAATAAAAATTCCGGAATTGGAAAAAATTAAGGAAGAAAAAATAACGATTGTCAGAGACGCGCCTTATGACTTTTCAAAATTAGCCAGAGAGAAAAAGCCTTATGATCGACCGGAGCGCGAAGCTTTGAGCCATGAATTAGCGCCTTTAACGCTGGCGATTATATCGGCCAAGCCAAAAACCGAATCTCTGCTTAAAGCGAATAAACCAATCGCGGCCAAAGCTGAAAAGCAGGCTCCGAAAGAAGAGCCGAGCCTGCCCGTTCGCCCCGCCGAGAATTCAGCTAAGCCGACCAAACAATTAGGCGCTGATAGCCAGCTGCCATTAATCAGGCGCCGTTTCGAGGCGGAAAATTTAAATCAAAGCCAAAAAGTTAAGGTTGAAGACGTTAAATATATTCCCAGAGTTATGAGCCCGCTGGACGAGATAAGATATTTAAATTTAATTAATTTCCGCCGGTTGGATAAGGATCCGTTGAAAGGGATTGATAAAATTAAGAGCAAAATAAATTTGCTGGAAGAAGAAGGCTATAGCAAGAGGCTAGAAGGCATAAAATTTTGGCGGCTTAGCCCGCTTAACAAATTATATTTAGAAATTGGCCATTTAAGCATTGGCGAAAACAAGCCGGTTGATGTTATAATAGAAGAGAGAAAAATTAAAAATCTGGATTATTTAACCGAAGCTGAGTTTCAGGCAGTTATGGATTTAAATAAAAGCCTGAGGTTTTAGAGTTTTAGAATAACGAATTATGAATCATGAATAATGGTAATAATAAAAACTATAATTCATAATTCATAATTCATAATTCATTTTCATGCAGCAGTTTGTGGTGCCGCAATTTCTTGATGTTGAAGATAAAATTATCGGGTTTATAACTACTCGGCAATTTATCATACTCTTGGCCGGCGCTTTGATTATTGGTATTTCTTTTAAGCTTTTTGATTTTTCCTTATTCGTGACTTTCGGTTTGATAATGCTGGCGATTACCGGTACCGTGGCCTTTTTAAAAATAAACGGCCGGCCCTTTCATTATTTTCTTTTAAATTTATTTCAAACCTTTAAAAGGCCGAAATTAAGAATTTGGTATTTTAAGCCTAATGATTTTGACTATAAGATTGAGAAAGTTAATTCCGGCCCAGGCTCTAAAATCTCTCCGGAAAAGCGCTATAGCGCTTCCCGTTTGGCCCAACTGTCATTAATTGTCGATACTACCGGCGCTTATCGGGGAGAAGGCGACAGCGAAATGAACATAAGCGTTGCCAGATAGTTATAATATTATGCCCAACAAATTAGCCAAAAATAAAATATCCGCGTCAACCCAGCAGTATTTGGATATTGCCGAATTCCGCGATGATACGATTATCATGCGCGACGGAACTTTGCGCGCGGTTTTATTGGTTGCCAGCATTAATTTTGCTTTAAAAAGCGAAGATGAGCAGAATGCCATTATTGCTTCGTATGTCAGGTTTTTAAATAATATTGATTTTCCCTTGCAAATAGTCATCCAATCACGCGAGCTTAATATAGATAATTACTTGGTTTTTTTAAGACAAAAAGAGAAGGAGCAGACTAATGAATTGCTAAAACTTCAAACTGCCGAATATCTTCAGTATATTAGCGAACTGATATCTTTGGGTAAAATTATGAGTAAGAGGTTCTATGTGGTGGTATCTTATAATCCGTTATCCGATAAGCAAAAAGGTTTTTTTTCCAAACTGGTTGGTTTTTTAAAGCCGGCGTCCTTAATTAAGATGAAAGGAGAAAAATTCTTAAGAAGAAGGCTGGAATTAAACAGGCGAGTAGAAAATATTATTGGCGGTTTGGCCTCAATCGGGATAAATTCAGTTTCGCTTGATACGCAGAGTTTAATTGAATTATTTTATAATACCTATAATCCGGAAACTTCGGCTAACCAGAAGTTGGTTGATATTAACCAAATAAGAGTAGCGGAATAATGAATAATGAATTATGAAGCATGAATAAGGGGAAGAAAAATACAGTATAAACGGATTTTCATAATTCATGATTCATTATTCATAATTCATTTTGATACTATGTTTAATCCAGAGCAAGTTAAAAATCAAGAAGAGGCCGAGGCAAGAGCCAATCTCTTAGCAGCTAAAGAAAGGCAGGAGCAAGCTGAAGAAACTCCTTCCTTAACTCGAGAGTTGGTTGAAGAGGAAAAATCTTATCGGCGCGGGAGCTTAACGATTAAAGATTTGATCGCGCCAGCCAGCGTTGAGATTAGCTCAAATTTTTTAAAGCTGGGTTCAAAGTTCGTTAGGACGATCTTTGTGATAAATTATCCGCGCTATATTAATATCGGCTGGTTCGCGCCGATTATAAACTTAAATTCAACTTTTGATATCGCGATGTTTTTCTACCCGGTTGAGAGCGCCGTGATTTTAAAGCAGCTTAAGAATAAAGTCGGTAACTTAGAGGCGCAGATTATCTCCGATTCCGAGAAAGGCGCGGCCAGAGATCCTCTAAGGGAAACCGCCCTGCGGGACATAGAATCTTTGCGCGACGCGCTGACTCAGGGCGTGGAAAAGTTTTTTCAGTTTGCTTTGTATGTAACAATTTATTCCTCCACTAAAGAAGAACTGGATAGGCTATCGGATGAAGTGGAAAATATTTTCGGCTCTCGGCTGGTTTATTCAAAAAGAGTTTTTTACCAAGCCGAGCAGGGTTTTAATTCAACCCTGCCTTTAGCCAATGATGAACTGTATATCGCGTTTAACATGAATAGTTCTCCGGTGGCCTCATCGTTTCCCTTTATATCTTCAGAATTAACTTCGGATAGCGGCATTCTCTACGGTATTAATCGCCATAATAACAGTTTAATTTTATTCGACCGTTTTAGTCTGCAAAACGCCAATAGCGTAGTTTTTGCCACCTCGGGCGCCGGTAAGAGCTATACGATTAAGCTCGAGGTATTAAGGAGCCTGATGATGGGCACGGAAGTAATTATTATTGATCCGGAAAATGAATATAAGCATCTATCGGAGGCGGTTGGCGGAACTTATATCAATATTTCTTTGGCCAGCGAAAATAAAATTAATCCTTTCGATTTGCCGCGTTCGGTTTCGGGCGAATCTAAGGCCGAAGATATTATCAGAAGCGGCATTATAACCGTTAAAGGTTTAATTCGTTTGATGTTGGGCGAACTAACTCACGAAGAAGACTCGGTTATTGACCGGGCGCTACTCGAAACTTACGCGAAAAAAGACATAACGCCTGATTGCGATTTAGCCAAGGTGGAAGCGCCGATTATCCAGGACTTAGAGGATATTTTAGAGGACATGGAGGGCGGAGCAAGCTTGGCTCTTAGGCTAAAAAAATATACGGAGGGAACTTTCGCCGGATTATTTAACAGCCCGACTAACGTTAAGATGGATAATCAGCTGATTTGTTTTTCCGTGCGCGACCTAGAGGACGAACTTAGGCCGATGGCGATTTATACTATCGTTAATTATATTTGGAATGTGGTGCGCAGCGAATTAAAGAAGAGAATTTTAGTAATTGATGAGGCCTGGTGGCTGATGCAGCATGAAGACAGCGCTAAATTTATTTACGCCCTGGTAAAACGCTGCCGTAAATATTATCTTGGGGTAACGACCATCACTCAGGATGTTAATGATTTTTTAACTTCGGCCTATGGCCAGGCAATCGTTAATAATTCGGCTCTGCAGCTGCTTTTAAAACAGTCGCCGGCCGCCATAGAATTAGTGCAAAAAACCTTTGTCTTAACCGAGGGAGAAAAATATTTGCTCCTGGAATGCGGCGTGGGCGAGGGCATCTTTTTCGCCGGCTCGAAGCATGTGGCTATAAAAGTCGTGGCTTCCTATACGGAAGATCAGTTAATTACCTCCGATCCTCGGCAGTTATTGGAAATTGAGCAAGAAAAGAGGGAATTTAATTCCAATCTGTTGGCTGGTGGCGGCGGTACGGACGAAGCAATTGGCGAAGAGGCGGAGGAGGAAACATAAATTTTATAATTAATAATATTTTTTGTCATACCGGACTTGATTCGGCATCCAGGGGTTGTCAGTATAAAAGTTTTTTTCATGTATTCTGGATTCCGGCTCGAGGGCCGGAATGACAAACTATACCTATGAATAAAAAAATTTGGGGAATAATTATTGTCATTATCGGTTTTCTGATTTTAGCCGGAATTATTTATTTCTTCTTTTTTTATAAACCGGCCGCGCCCAAGCCGGCAGTTAATCAGCCGGCAACCCGGGAAAATCAAGCCGCGATCACGCCTAAACCGGCCGAATCGACTAATCAGCCGGCTGCAATTCAACCGCTTTCCCCTTTAAAAAGACCGGAAATAACCGCCGATGATTTGGCTATAATGGCCGCGTCTTTCGCTGAAAGGTTCGGAAGTTTTTCTAATCAGTCTGATTACGGAAATCTTCGCGATTTGCAGGTTTTTATGACAGAAAATTTAAAAAGCTGGTCAGAAGATTATATTGAGACGGCGCGATTAAAAAAGGCCGATACTTTAATTTATTACGGCGTCGTTACTAAAGCAGTTTCCAGCGAAATTAAAAAGTTTGAGAGCGACCTTGGCCAGGCGGAGATACTGGTTAAAACTCAGCGTCGCGAATTAGCCGGCGCGGCAGCTAATAGTTCAACTTTTTATCAAGATATAACCGTAAAATACTTGCGCGAGGGGACTATCTGGCGAGTGGATGGAGTTTATTGGCAGGAGAAATGAAGGATGAATTATGAATTATGAATCAAGAATAATGAATAAATTTTTTGATCTCAGTATTTTAGCATAATTCATGATTCTTAATTCATTATTCATTTTGTCAAGCAATAAACCAAATGATCATTGAGCTTATTAAAAGAGCCGGTAAGATAGCCAATCACGTTTGGCTGTTTTTTTTAGACCTGATTTTTCCCATTGAATGCTTAGGCTGCGGGCGCGATGGCGCTTGGCTTTGCGAGGAATGTTTCAAAAAGATAAATTTAAAAGTTAAGCCGTATTGTCTGGCCTGCAAGCGGGAGAATGGTTTTGGCGAATTTTGCGCGGAGTGCCAAGCCGATTATTATTTAACCGGTGTTTGGATCGCTTCTCTTTATGATGATAAATTAATCAGCCAAGCGATAAAGAATTTAAAGTATCATTTTGTCAGTTCCTTGGCCGATGTTTTAGGAAATTTATTGATTATCTTTACCGATAATTTAATTAAGCAAACCGGAGTTTTAAGTCAGAATTTAAAAGCGGGCGTAGCTTGGCATGATTTTAATAAAGCCAGGAACGCGCCCTTGGCGGTTTTAAATTTTAAAGCCGGCTTGATTATGCCCGTGCCTCTGTCCCGTAAACGTTTGCGCTGGCGCGGTTTTAACCAGGCGGAAATTTTAGCCCGAATATTTTCTAAGAAATACAGTTTAGAAATTAACCTCCGCGACTTAATCAGAGTAAAACATAAAAAGGCGCAAGCCAAATTGGATGAAGCCCATCGGCTGGAGAATATTAAAGACTGCTTTGCCTGGCAAGGCGGGAATCTGAATAATCGAAATATTATTTTAATTGATGATGTGGTTACTACCGGCGCGACTTTAAATGAGTGCGCCAAAATTTTAAAAGCTAATGGCGCCGGCGAGGTCTGGGGGTTGGTTGTGGCTAAGGGTTGAAAAGATTATTGGCTGATTTTAAACAAAACAGGGCTGAAACTTAGCCCTGTTTTAATATGCGATATTGTATAAATTATTTTTGACCTTGCAAATATTCCAGATATTTTTTAAAAGCGATTTTTAGCCAGGGGGTTATATCCGGGTTATTAATGACGTTTTTTAATTGTTCGAGGCTGAGCCATTTATATTCCGAAACTTCAGCGGGGTTTGGTTTTACTTCCCCGTCGTAGCCGCCGATCAATAAATAGCAGAGCTCGTTTTCCGAACCGATATTTTTAAAATTCACCTGATATTGAAACCTAAGAATGGATTTTAGCTTGCAGGAAAAGCCGATTTCTTCGGGCAGTCTTTTTTCGCCGGCTTGTTCAACCGTTTCGTTCTTCCTGATATGAGTAGAGCAGGAAGCATCCCAAAAGCCGGGCCAGAGTTTTTTAAGCGCGCTTCTTTTCGTAATTAAAATTTCTTTTTTGCCGTTCATAATAAAGACAGTAATCGCGCGGTGTAAAATTCCGTTGCCGGCATGGCAATTTTCTTTAGTGTCCGAGCCGGTTACCTCGTCGTTCTCGTTAACCGTTATAATTTGGTCGTTCATAGGTTAGTTTGATTATTTAATTAAAACGCCGAGCGTTTTAGCCCGCGTTTTTTTATTTATCTCTAATAGCGGAGAGATAGGGATTCGAACCCTAGAGACCCGTGAAGGCCTAACAGTTTTCAAGACTGTCCCATTCGACCACTCTGGCATCTCTCCTAGTGTTTATTATTTTAGCAAATTTTATCTAATTGGCAAGCTGGCCGAAATAGCCGCCGACCGCGAACTCGGTTAGTACAAACAGCAAATAAAATAGTAATAAAAATAGGCTCTCCAGCTTGGTTAGCACTTTACCGGTTTTCATGAAATACGATAATAAAATAATGGCAAAAAACATAAACAAGCCGGTGATGAAGATGATTTTTTGATCAAAAGCGAAGGGTTGAATGACGGATAATATTCCGATTATAATCGTCGCGTCGGTAATTACCGTGCCTAAAATATCGCCTAAGGCTAAATTTTCGTGGTTTCTCTTGGCCGCTTTTATGGAAAAAGATAACTCCGGCAGGCAGGTACCCATGCCGATTATCAGAGCGATAAAAACCGGGCTGATGCCGAGCGCCTTGGCTGAAATGACGGAAAATTTAACCGTTAGATAGGCGCCCAAGAGCAGAGCGGCCAAGCTTAAAATTAAAAAGCCTAAATTTTTTAAGGTGGCAGTAAGTTGAATTTTAGAAAGGCTGGAGTTATTGTCGCCTCGGCTTTTTTTCAAAACAAAAGCGTAAAAAAGCAGGCCGATGACGATAAGGCTTACGCCTTCCAGTCTTGAATAATAACCGTTTAATCCGAAAATGATCGGGATCGCTAATATGCCGGTATAATAAAGACGGTTTTTTAAAAACTGGCTTTCTACTTTTAAATCTCGCCCGGTAATTAAAACCACTAGAGCAAAAACCAAGGATAAGTCAGCGACGTTAGAGCCGAGCAATGTGCCTAAGCCAAAAGAGGGGATGTTCTGCAGGGCGGAGGAGACGGCGATTAGAGTCTCGGGCAAAACGGAAATGGCCGCGATAATCGTAAAACCGACGGTATATTTTGACCACTTTAAACCTAGAGCCAAGCGCGCCGAGTAACGAATAGCGTAATCGGCGCTCTTAACAACCAAGAGCAAAGCAAGAACCAGCCAGAAAAAATTGATCATAAAGATTATTTAATATCGTCAATCTTAAAAGGGGCTTTATCGCTTTGACGGTAGAACAGCTCTTTAATGAAAGACCGCTTGCTTTGGCTTAAAGGTAAGAGGATTAAAGAGCCGATTATGCCGAAGCAAGTGATTATTATAAAAAGCGTGTTAAAGCCGAATCTATTAGCGATAAGGGCGCCCAGGGTGGCGCTTCCTGCCGTGGCGATGCCTACGCCGACGTCTTCTAAAGACCACTCAAAACCGACAATGCGGGTGTCAATATGCTTGGTGAAAAGTATTCTCCAGGCCGGTACGGCCATGGAGTTAGCTAGGCCGCTGACGATCTGCAATAAATAAATATGCCAGGGCAGGCTGGAAAAAATATAGAATAAGGGAACGCAAGCGGCGATAAAAGTGCCGGCAATCATAAAATAGTATTCGTCCATTTCGCCTTTCATTTTGTCCATTAGATGGCTGATTGGAACAACGGTTATTACTCTGATTAGCCAATAAATGGAAATCGAGAAGCCGATAACTTCGATTTTATTCTCAATATTATTCAAAATAAAAACCGCGAAAATCGGCGCTAAAAGCCCCATGGAAAAGAACAGGAAAAAATCGGAAATAATCAGCGAGCGGATTATTTTATTAACATGACTTTTTTTCATAGTTTTTTACGTGGCTGAACAAAGTTTTGGGTTTTTTACTTAGACGAAATTTGGGCGATTTTTAAAAAAAATCGCTACAATTTCGTATGCGCCTGCCTGCCGGCAGGCAGGCTCAAAACCCAAACCTTTGTTCAGCCATCTTCCTAATTATTTTAATGATGCGTTAATAACTTTTTTCAGCTGTTCGCGGCGGTTCTCGGCGCTTTCTTTTATGGTTTGGAAAAAATAGATAGTTCTTGGGTTTATCAGATATGGTAAAAAGTGGATTAAAAGATGCGCGAATAAACTATTTAAAAATAAAAATATCAAGATGGGCAATTCGTGATAGAGGCCGGTTGTAAAAATCGCGATGCCGAAAAACAAATGCATGCCGGTTAGAGCTGAAAAAGATATAATATCAAAATTTTTCAAAAAGCTCCGGCGATAGCGGATAAGCGACCAGATAACAACATGAACCAGTTCGGTTATTATGACGACGAGCAGGATTAGCTTCCAGAGCGCCACTTGCGGATTAAATAAAATCGCCAGATCCGGCCGGTAGCCGAACTGCAGTAGATTCGTCCAGTTGTTTATTTGATAAGGCAAAACGGCGATTAAGCTATAAACGGCCAGTCCGATCATTAATCCGAGATAGGCCAAGAGCGGTGAAAAAATCATTAACAGCTTGGTTAGAATGCGGTTGAAATTTAAAGTTCTGATAAAGCGTATTAAAAAGGAAAATGATAAAGTTACCAATATCCAACCCATTAAATTTTCAAAAGGCACGCCATACCACTCGTGATCCATTGGAATAGTCCAAGACCAAAAACCCAGGCGAATCGCTACCACGTCCATTGATAAATCAAGAATAACGGCGGTTAAGGCGTCTATAAAAGGCCGTAGAGTCCAAGGGATATTATATTGGTCGCTTAAGAGCATGGCGCAGTAGATAATCACCGCCCAACCCAAACCGATGGCGACCGGCACGTGCGCAAAGTTAACTATGAAATTCTGGCTATATGAGTAAGTATGAGCCAGATAAGTATTGCCGACTTCCAGAATTATGCCAAAAACCGCGCAGCTTAATATTTCAAACAGCCGGGGAAAACGCCGTGAATAAATTTCGCGAGCGACGATTAAACCGAAAGAAATGAAACCAAGCGTTTCAAAGATTAGAAAATAATTAGCATGGGGCATAGGTGCGGAGAGACAGGGATTCGGCCTCGACTCTCGCCTCGCCGTCGCTCGGCTCGGTCTGGCCACCGCCTCGCGGTTTTGCCTGCTGGCAAAACACGCTCCGGCGTTCGAATCCCTTATTTCAACTTAATATTTTATTAGGCCAAAAAGCCTAATAAAATATTTAATGCGGAGAGACAGGGATTCGAACCCTGGAGACTCGTTAAAGTCTAACACCTTAGCAGGGTGTTGCTATCAGCCGCTCAGCCATCTCTCCAAAATTTATTTATAAAGTTAAAAGTGGAAAGATAAAAGCTAAATTTTATAACTTTTAACTTTCCACTTTCAACTGTTTATGCTATAATAAATATATAGAAAAATCTTGGTTTTGTCAATTAAAAGCCTTTAGAAACTTTTTTAGAAAAAGTTTCTAATATTTTCCCCCTCCGGGGATAAACAAAAAATGTAAGATATCAAATAATTATATGCCGGAAAAACAAAATTCCCCCGATTACGGTAAAAAAATTATGGGCTGGCAAGTGCCTGAATACGATAAGCACGAGCGCGGCCAGGGCTGGTATGCCATTTCCTCGATTTTTGCCCTGGGTTTTTTAGTCTATTCGTTTTTTACCGGTAATTTTTTGTTTGCCGCCATAATTGTTATTGGCGCCTTGGTCATTATTATCCATGATGGCCGTGAACCGATAAAAGTTGATTTCACTATTACCGACGAAGGCTTAATCGTGGGCAAGAGATTCTATGATTATGATGAAATAAAAGATTTTTCCATAGTTTTTAAGCCGCACCAGCAAGTAAAAAATTTATACTTTGAATTTAAAAGCGTAATTAAGCCGAGATTATCCATACCTTTAAACGATTTGAACCCCTTGCCAATTCGGGAGAATTTGTTAAGATACCTGCCGGAAGACTTGGAAAGAACCGACCAGCCGGTTTCCGAGGCTTTAGCGAAAATGTTTAAATTGTAATCAGAGTTTATCTTAGAAAATTATTCGGCACAGGAATATCCTGTGCCGTGTTAGTATTAAGCACTCGTCGCCTGCTCCGCCAGCTGGCGGATCCGGCGGACAAGTTGCGTGAAATAATCGTTTTGTGAGGAGACTTGTCCCACGAAGTATAAACGTGGTTTGGCCCTCGTCGTTCAACGGATAGGACACTTCCCTGCGAAGGAAGAAATGCAGGTTCAATTCCTGCCGAGAGCACCAGAAAGGAAAAGTCAAAGAGTTTTGGTTCGCCTCGCTTCGCTCGGCGACTAATTCGTATTCAATTTTGGGGGTAAAAACGAATTCATGATTTCGCAAAATATGGTTCGAGCCGATGTTTTTCAGAAATGTTGTCATTGCAGTCGGATTGGGAGAGGAAAGCAGATTAGCGGCTTGATTTAAGGATTTTACGAAATCACGAGCCGGTTCGAGCCAAGACAACCCTTTTGTCTCAAAGTCGGTAATTTTTTCAGAAAGCGCAAGTTTTTGGGAAAGCAAACTTTGTTTTTTGGTGGCGTATTCTTCTGTGGATAAAGCGTCTGCCAAATAGACATCAAGGAGTTTCACTAACTTTGTTTCTACCGTCGCTAACTGTTCTTTCAAAGCGCTAACTTCGGCTTGTGCGCTCTCTCGCGCTTTATCCTGCTCGCTATCCAACGCCGCCAAAACTTTCTCGGTGTCTTGGCTCGACAAAGAAACTTTTTGAAGAAAAGAAGTGATTTGTTCGGTCAACGCTTCTTCGCGGAGATAATGCTTTTCTTGGCAGGGCCCTTTCTTGCGAGTACATCGGTAATAGTGATGACCTTTTTGTTTTTCGGCGGTAATCGAGCAACCACATGAAGCGCACTTCAAGAGACCAAGAAAAGCAAAATTGTTTTTGTGCAATTCGTGAACTCTGCCTCGCTTCGTCATCACTTCTTGGCAAGAATCAAAAAGTTTCTTTGAAATCAACGGCTCGTGTTGCCCCTCATGAATTTCCCCTCCATATTTCATCAGCCCTATGTAGAAAATATTTTGTAGAATACTTTGCACATTACTCAATGCTATTTCTTTGCCGAGATTACCACG
>JAUSEG010000013.1 GCA_030650415.1 bacterium
TATATTTTGCCTAAAATAAAACAATTTTTTGATAAAATATTTTAAAGTGTTGTTAGTATTGCAAAATTGATTTTTTTTAACATTTTTTGTTTAATCTTAGATTAAAAAATTTTAATTTTTATTCATAGGTACAAGTCGGGAGTTAATTTATTCTGTAGTCACGCCATCGAATTCCGCTTCGTTGGCCGTAGCTTCAGTTTTGGTTTTTCTAACAATGCCGTCCTTATGATGAGCCGGCGAATAAATGGTATAAAGCTTTAGATCTTCAGCCTGCGAAGTATTAATAACATTATGCTTAGCCCCTGACGGCACGACTATGGCCGAACCGTCGGTAATTTCATATTCATTGCCATCAATAATACATTTTCCTTCTCCTTTTTCAATACGAAAAAATTGATCATTCTCTTCGTGTACTTCCATGCCGATTTCTTCTCTTGGTTTAAGCGACATGAGCACCAGTTGGCTATGCTTACCCGTGTATAGTACTTGGCGAAAATTATTATTTTCCAAAGTGTCTTTCTCAATGTTTGAGTTAAAGCCTTTCATCCCGTTAGATATTCTATTTGTCATACTTTTGTTTAAATCCCGCAAATATTAAAAATGTCTAACGGGATTCATAAATTTATTAGTTAATTAATTATTTAATTATAACCAATTAAAACGCAGCGTTATTTACTGCCTTCACATAATCGCAGTAATCGCAAGTTAAACCGGCTTTGGGAATTTTATCGCCCATTAAGCATTCATGAGCTTTCATGATTTCCTTTTCCACCCAAGAATCATCGCCGACATACGGAATAATCTTTATATCAAATTCCAGTTTGCCATCGAAAGCCAAGCGGTCGGTCTGGCCGTTCGCGTAAACGAAGTAGCCGGTATCCGAAACTTTAAAACCATTTTGCCGAAACAGCCACTGGTAAATTTCCATCTGCCTCTTATAACCGATTTGCCAATCCGCGTCCAAATTAACTTCGCTGGTTTTACTGGTTGATTTATAATCCACGACATAAATATTTCTTTCTTCGCCCCTTTTACCTGCCCTGAGCGAAGTCGAAGGGTCAACCCAGAGATCATCAACCGCTCCGGTAATAATAAAATTGGTCGGCTGATGTAAAAATTGCACGCCTTTGAAATTTTCCCGCCATTCGTTCATCATTTTATGCTGAAACGGCACTAAATCCAAACCATAGGCCTTCATCAGCGGATGAGTCGTAGCTCCGGATCGATGAATATCAAATTCTTTTTTTAATAAGGTGTCAACGGCTGAATTTAAATTAAAGGGAAACCCCGGCGGCTGGCTAACGCCGAGCCGGCGATCCAAATAAAAACATCTGGCGCAATTCAAAAATAAATCAATTTTAGACCGAGACAATTTAAACGGCTCGCGAGACGCCGGATCAAAAACGTTGCGGGTTCTTTTTGGATTATAAAACTTTGACATATTATTTAAGACCTCCCCAAAATCCTAATCTTAATAAATCTTACGGCTTTTTGTAATTTATTCAACTTGCCAATCCGATACTGAAAATTTAAATCTAAAAAAATAACGGCGATGATTACGCCGATGGAATTATAGATTAAATCTATGGCATTATTCAAATAATCGCCTACGCCGTCCTGGGCGTTTAAAAACACCACCGCCACCAATTCAACAATTTCATTAATCAAGCCCACGCCAAAACCCATTAATAGCAGCGAGAGATAATATAATCTCCTTTCAATAATTGTTTCTTTAACCGTCAAAAAACAGAACAGTTCATGCAAAACAAAGGTACCTAAAATTGAGCCGATTATGTGAACTAGATTATCATAGCGAATCAGGCCTAATAAAAAAATCTTATCGTAGAGGCGAACTCCATCGATAAAAATATTACCGCCTAAAATATGCATGAAACCGAGCAAAGACAAACCAATTACTATAAAAGCCGGCAGCTTAATTTGTTTATGAATATAAATTACCAGCTCAATGAGCAATAAAAATATCAGAGAATAAAAAATAAACTCATAGTTGCTCCTGGCTATGGCGTAAAGGATAAAAAAAACTAAATAGAAAAAAGTGAAAAAAACCACTAACCGGTCATTTCGCTTAAGGCCTTTGATTAAATTTAAAAAATGTCTTAAAAAAAATCTCATGATTTTATTTAACTTCGGCCAAGCGAATGGAGGGCGAAGTTATAATTTATTTTGATCTTTCCGTCAACCGCTTTCGCGTATATAATCATATCAAAAAATCGCCTAAAGATAAAGGCGATTTTTTAGTATGCGGAAACCGTCAAAAAAAGTTAGAATTCACTCTAGTTCCATTCAGCGCTCTTACTCCGTTTGATTTTCAGCGACTTGACTCGGCTTTTTGATAAAGAAGTCCAGCTAAGAATGCCGATGGCGGACGATACCGCTGCCTGCTCTTCGGCGTTAAGCGAATACTTTTTTAATAAATTCATTAAAATGGCAATGGCTTTTTTATCTTCCATAAATTAATAATCTACTCTCTCATGGATTTAATAACTGCCAAGGCCACTACTTTAATCTTGTTACGGCGGGCGTAATTCTTAATACAACAATTCAACAGCCTGAGTATCTTTATATTTTTTAATCCTAATCTCCCAAATCAGCCAGGTAACTAATTATTATTTTGATATTTATAAGATTTTTTCATCGCCTTCCAAAATACCTCTTTATTCACGCAGTGTGGATTAGTTCCATCGCAATCTTTGTTCTCTAAAACATTGCCGTATTTGGCGAAAGTATTTGAATCTTCATATTCATAGGGATTGGTTTGCATGGCGCTTACCACTGCCGCATGCGCTTTATTTACATCTCCGCCGGACTTACCCAGCTCCTCTTGCATGCCAAGATTATAAGCGCGCACTAAGCCGCGGAATTCCTTAGACTTGGCTTCGCCCTTAACTACGTCCAGAGCTTCACCGACTACGGCCGTAGTTACGCCAACGGTTTTGCCGGTTATCTCGCCAAAAATCGTTTCAATAACTTTATCTTTGACTGCGTCTTTAGCCTTATCCTGGATGGAACTATTAACCATATTTATATTGCGTTTTACATCTTCGCCGAATTCAGACAGACCATCGTTAATTGATTGCTGGCGCTCTAGCATGCGCTCATAAAAACGCAACTGCTCGTCTAACTTAGCTTCTCCTGCGCTCGGCCCTGACTTCCAAATCTTAAATTTATCCATGACGTCGCCCACCTTCTCGTTCCAGCGATCTTTAAGCAATTTAGCGTCATCCATCTGTTCAATATCATTATTCGGATCACTAATAAATTTATAATAATCTTTAAAAGCATCGATCTGGTCCTGGGTCATCTTAACTCCTTTAGCTTTAAGATTTTCATTAAGCGCGATTAATTTATCTTTGGCCTCGCGATTAAGCTCGCCGACCGCATAATCGCCAAGGATATCTTTATTGATCGGATCTGATTGCTTTTCATATTCGGCTTTATTGGTTTTCGTCAGCACATCAACCAGATCAGCCCTTTTATCTTCAAGGCCCTTAAGCTGCTTCTCCAGATCGGCATCCTTACCGCCTTGCAAATATTTTTTTAACTCGTCAATTTGATTGTCTACGGCAATAACATCGGCCGGATCAATTTTATCGCCCAATTGTTCACGGCAGTCTTGCTTAGCCTGACCGGATAGCATCTTGCAGCCGGCCGGATTTTCAAATTTAACTGCTACGTTTAAATAACATTCTTCCGGCGTATAGCTCATAAAACCGCCCTTAATACGCTTGCAAACATCTATATCTCCGGTATTCTCGGCGATGTTAAGATAACATTTATCTCTTGGCGGATTAGAGCCGCCGTCTTTAAATCTCTCGCCTTTAATACGTTCGCAATCATCGGCCTCGCCGCTCTGCATGGCGGAGGCCTGATAGCAATGGTCGCTATCAGGCAAAATCAGGCAAGCAATGTCTTCCAGTTTGCTCAAACAGCCGGTAGTCAATAATGACACTGCCAAGAGCAATCCAGCCAATTGAACCGCATTTTTCTTCGGTTTAATTTTTTTTATAACAAAAACAATTATTACAGCTATAAACCAAAAGGCCGAAACTGAAAGCATAAACAGCGAGGCATTGCGGATCGGCTCGACGAGAATATCTAATACTAAGCGGGCAATATCGGTATATCTCGGTTCTCCGGCCAAGGCGACCGCCAAAAAATACCATGGCGCGTAAATCAGGACGAGAAGAATCGGGTTGACCGCTTGAAATTTATTTAAACGAAATAATTTGCTTATCCCTAAAAGTAAGTAGCCGAGAATTAACGACAAAAAACCTAATAAAATTCCGCCATAAACGCCGTAGGAATTAAAGGCCTCTAAAAGTTTCGGGCTGGCCAGATCTTTAATCCGCGCCATCGCGTTGAAATTAAGGTAATAAACGAACGCAAAAATCAGCCAAGCGCAAACCGGAAATAAAGCATTGGTTAAAATACATTTTCTCTTAGCCGGCTTAATTTGTTCTGTTCCACCCGCCGAAGCGATAGGTTCAGAAGCTTGTTTTGTCTCTTCCATACTTTTTAGTTATTAATAATTAAGAGATCGTCTTATATTTTAACTTGGCCGAACCTAATGAACGAAGTTATAATTTATTTAAATAGTTATTATAGCCGAAATCGGCAGATGGTCTGAACTGACCGCTCCGTGAACCTTAAATGAATTTGCTTTAATATCCTTACTGGCAAATATATAATCCAACCGAATATCAGCTACGTTGCTCATATCACAGCCAGAGCAATCAAACAGAGGCGCATTTATGGTTGGCGTCGAAGTCGGGTCGCTATCTATCATAATCTTAGTCATTGCCTTTATGGCCGCGCTGTCGGGCATGGCGTTAAAATCGCCCATCACAATCGTTTTTTCTTTTGGCAAAACTTTTATTAAAGTTTTTATTTGAAGTTCCTGCAACTCTGAAGGTTGTTGATGTGTGTGCTTAAGATGAGTACAGAAGACATGCAAAATTTTGTTTTCAATTTTAATATCGGCTTTAATGGCGGCGCGTCCGTCGGTTTCGGATAGGAGATATGTTTTAGTATCAATCATTTTGTATTTACTAAAAATCGCCGGTCCGTCGTTCCAGATTTCTTCACCGAATACTTTTCGTACGGGAGCAAAAACATATTCATAGCCTAAACTCTTAAGAAAGCCGATGATATCTAGTTGTAAATCATTAACTTCAACTTCCTGAAGGCCGATAATGTCCGCCTTGGCCGTTTTTAAAAAGCCGGCGATTTGATCAAATTTTCCGTCAACCCAGATATTCCAGGATAAAATTTTGAGTCGCATAATAAGTAATAATTATTTAGAAACCACCGGCCTCCTGATGATTAAATCTTCTACCGGATTATCGGACATTAAATTTCTTACAATTTTATCCGCGACCTCATCGGCTTGCATATACTCTTTTAAATCGCTTGGGTATTTTTCTTTGTAAATATTTGTTTGAATTCCGCCAGGATAAACGGCGAAAATTTTTATGTTAGGTTCTGCAATTTCTTTTCTGGCCGATTCGGTTAATCCCTTAATCGCGAACTTTGAAGCAACATAAACGGACAACATTGCTTTACCTTCAATCCCGGCTGTGGAATTAACGTTTAGAATTAAGCCTCTCCCCTGTTTTTTTATATAGCGCAAGGCGATTTGGCAACCGTAAAAATAACCGAAAAAATTGACCTCAAAAAGATTATGCAATTTTTTTGTGTCAATTTCTTCGACGAGGCTCGGCGCGATCTGGATTCCCGCGTTATTTATCCAAATATCCATGGAGCCGTATTTTTCAAAAACGTATTTTCCCAAATCGGATAAATCATCATAATCCGTCACATCGGCAAAAAAATAATCGACCGACAATTCTTTGGCGGTTTTTTCTAAATTTTCCTTGTTATCGCTGGAAATAATTACTCGGCAACCTTCTCTTGCGAATAGCGAAGCTAAGGATTTACCCAAACCTTGGCTACCGCCAGTGATAATTACAATCTTATCTTTTATGATCATATATTAAATGCTGGCATTTTATAAATTAGCTCGAACTGAATTCTCCACCTACACCGAGGCTTCGGCGGACAAGCAAGTTTTTCTTTGCCTGCCCTGCCTTTGTCCCGAGCTCAGACCGAGGGGAGTTTACCGAAGGGGCGGCAAATTCTCTTTCAACCAAGTCGATTCTTTATTAAATTAATTAATTCTTGCTCACTGCCATAAATACCATGTCTGGAGAAAACTAAAATTAAATATTCATCATTCTTAAAACACTGAAAAATTAACCGATAGCCTTTTGATTTTCCGCAATTTTCTTTAAGCGGGATAATTCTGGCTTTAAATATTTTGTTCGTTCCAAAGCCGGGATATTGCTCAATGCCCGGAGTTTCTCTTAGCCCCTTTAAACAAAAAAGGCGCTCCCAGGCTTCCATTGATTCCTCCGAAGCCGGAAAACGCTTTAAATTTTTAAAATCTTTTTCAATTTCGCAATGGCGCTTTAACAGCATATATATATTTATTCATCCTTTATCCATCTCGCCATATTTATTGCGATAATATGTAAGATTATAATCAATGATGCCGTCGGGTTTAGTGGCTATCCATGGCGCTTCGCCATGACTGGCGCTTTTCATTTCCGCGCCGGAAAATAAAGCCCATTTATCAGCGACCTCTTCCATCATTATCAATTCTTCTTTGGTAAACAACTTCAAATCAAAATCTTTAAGCGCTTCTATATGCTGTTGGTCGTTATAACCGGCGCAAACTTTTCTTTTTGATATTTTTATATCAACGCGATCCATTTGCTTAATAATTTTCTCCGCCATTCTTGGCACCGGACCATTCTCAAATCTTAAATATTGATCTCCGGTTACTGATTTACCGTATTTTTCAAAAAAATCAAAATCAAGGAAATATAAGAGTTTCATCATCTTTAATTTTCCCAATGTGCCGTTCTTAATTTTATTCGCAAAAAATAAAATTATCTGCTTATATTTTTTTTCATTTATCGTAGCCATGATTTTATTATAACACAAAATCAATTATTTCCAAATTAACCGCTAATTTTGGCTTTGCATTGGGAGCTAGCGTCGCGAAGCGACACCTTCCCAAATCGGCCGAGAGTGTGGGATATAGTTGAAACGATTTTAATAAAAATTTAATTTTTTATAATCCTATTTGCTTAGTCGTGCAACAACATTTTTTATAAATTGTTCTGTGGCTTGGTCTACTTGGCTTTCATAGCGTTGCCCACCTAGCGGATAATTGGAGGGGCCATTATTTTCTCTTCTGCATGCCTGTACTTCGGGGTTAGCATTGAGAACCATGTTAAGTTGACTGCGCGAGTCCATAAGTTCAGAAAAGTGATTAAGTCTATAATCAGCACTTTGAGTATTAAGATAAGACTCGCGGGCTTTATCGTATAAATTTTTGCATTCATTTACCTCATCTATTAAAAAAGACGGGGTAAGCACACCATAATAAGTTCTAATAGACCACTTTGATTCATACACTGCCGGTATGTACCCGCCAGCCGCAGATAATTTATAAACTGTTTTATAAACTTCAGCAAAATCTTCTTCTGGCGACAGATTCCAATTACTCAAAATTCTCGGCGTCTTTGCAGGTATGGCGCGAAGTTTATAATACTGAGTCCACTCTTGATCTGTCATGTGAAAACCAACTTGATGGCCTAACTCATGTGTTAGAACCATCGTATCGTATCCATCGCCATTCAAAAGGATAAGCGCCCCGTTGCCTATTTGAGTATAAAGACCTCCTTCGGGCTGGAAAGATAAGGGTATCATCATAGTTCCTGCCCAAGGTATTTGGAATTTATCACTCGCGCGCATTAGCGTTGGGTCAGCGGCGATAATGGCTAGGTTCGCTGTTAGACTTGGCGGATAGCCAAGCGTTTTTAAAAGTTTTGCGATCGTCTGCTTATTCTGCGAGCCGATATCAATACTGCCTCTTCCGTCTATCTTACTAGTGTAAAAAGTATAGCCCCATAAATTAACCTGTTCAAAAGGATATGTCTTAGTGCCATCTTTATTGGTTACGACAGCTAGCGGATTGATGGGTTGCTGAGAAGGTTTTGCCGGATTAATGCCAATTATATTTGTATTCAAATTTTGTAACGGACTATTTGCAATAAAATTCGGTAAACTTTTAGTGGCTCCTGATATTGAATTTGTAATCTGCTGAATAAAATTATTTGCAACGGACGGTTGAATTAAAAAGAAAAGCCCTATCGTTATCAGTAAAATTTCGATTAATAACACTAGGCGCCAATAGCTCTTCCGTACTTTTTTATTTGAATTTGGTGCCGAAATTGGTGAGGTATTTTTTGTGGAATCTGGATTAACATGAATTGGATTGCCACAATGCGGACATATAAATGCCTTATCAGAGATTTCTCCTCCGCATTCACCGCATAATGTAAAATTGTAAATTTACCAGACTCGCGAAACATTTGTTCAAAAATTATTTCCGCAATTTTGCCCTTAATCAGTTCCTTAATAAATTTTTCGTGTTTAATATTCATAAACAACATTAATATTTTATTAATAAATTAATTATACCACCAATAAAAAAATAACGCCAATTTAAGCGTTATTTTATCTTAGTTAAACTTAATGGACGAAGTTAAAACCTATCTTATTGCTAAAATTATCTTTGTTCTAATTTCAAAAGACTGGCTTTAGCCAGTCTTACAGATGACAATCAAATTCTTCTTTTGTGCAGATCTTGGAGTCAACCAATTTTTCCATTAAACTCTTCACTATAAATCTATTAACTTCGCTATGTTTAGTGGGAATTGGATATGACCTGTTCCAAAAACTATACTTAACCACAATTTGATGTTTACCGCCCCTCGCCACCGTTAAACTCTTATTCTTGCCCTCAAGCCATTTGAGAAGATTTTTTATGTCTCTAATTTTTATATTTGAATAATCGCCCATACTCTAAGCTGTTACCATTTGTTTATCTCTTGTGAGTATTAGACTATATTCTGATTTCTTTATTGCCGCATTATTCAATTTTTCAAATTCTTCTTTGGTGGGAATAAACTTTTTAATATTTCTTATCATATTTACGCAATTTTGCGGAATCTCATACGCGGCTAATAGAGTATCATTGACCATCTCAACAAATTCATCCGCGGAAACAGCCTGAGTTATATAAGTATTATCTTCCGCTTTTATATTGCCAATAATATATTTGCCATCTCGAAACCAGCTTATCTCTATTTTGTCAGGCAGTTTATTGCAGTTAGCTATGATTACTTCCCTGCACGGCTTATCGAAAAAACTGTAAAACGCATCTTTTAAATTTTCGATTAAAATCATAAATTTATAATACAATATTCAATACTATTGAATTCTATATATTATATATATTATACCATAAAGTCAAGGCGTAATACAAAAATTTATTAATACTAGTTAATTTTAAATTGTTTTTAAACAAAATATAGCTAATTTTAGCCTAACTTTTAGATGTTGCGGGACCTGGATTCGAACCAGGATACTCGCCTCCAGAGGGCGATGTCTTACCGTTGGACGATCCCGCAAAATTTGTCCCCCTTATAAAGGGGGATTAAGGGGGTTTAAACCTCCCCTACCCCTCCTTTAGAAAGAGGGCTACCCCACCACTTTCCCCCCGAATGTCTTTAAAAGATTATCAATCATATTCCCCTGCTGGCCTTGCGCCGGTTCTGGCGCTTTTTTTAAATCTATCGGTTCATCAGAAACTAATTTAGCCGCCGCCACTTCCAAATTTTCGTCCACCACGGCTTCGATAAAAATCGGCGCCTCATAAACCTGATTCAGAGTTTTTTCTATAAGGCTCTTAATCGAAGTTTCACTAACTCTATCCCGATGAAATTTATATTTAAAAGCCAAGCAAAGCTGATTACCGGCCAGATTTCTGGGCTGGCAAACACGCAGGATAAAAGACAGAGAATGATTATATTGCTTAATTTTAGCTAAAACTTCATTCCATTTTTCCGAAATTACTTCGTTAGTAATATTTATCGCGGTGTTTGCTGAAACGGTTTTTTCCTCGCTTGGTTTAACCAAAACTGGCGCGGTTCTAAGGGGCGCGAACTTCGGCGCGGTGGCCGTTCGTCCGAAAGTCGCCGGATTTTTTGGCGCCAGCGCCGCAGTACAAATTTCCACAATCGCCATTTCTAAAGACAGCTGTTTTATAAAATCCGCTTTTAGCTCGTTAGAAACTTTAATAAATTTTTCCATAAGAGCCAGAACCTGCTCAACGTTCAAGTCTTGCGCCAGCTGATTGATTTTTAATTCTATCTGCTCGCCCATTTCTAAAGCCAATTTAGTTACCAGGCTGGGATTAATTTTTATGAGCATTAATTTTCTTAAAATTTCGACCGTATCTCTGACAAAAATTTTCAAGTCAACGCCTTCGTCCATCAATTGATTAATCAAACGGATGCCGCCGGCCGCGTCTTTTTTTACCAGTAAACCGACCAAATTTAAAACCTCATTTAAATCGGAGCGCGGGATCACTAAATCGGCTTCGGCCTGGGTGATGGCCGAGCCCCCTATAGCAATGATCTGCCCTAGCGTGCTTTCGGCGTCGCGCATATGCCCGTCGGCATGGCGGGCGATAGCTTCTAAAATATTTTTTTCAACTTTGACGCCTTCGGCCTGCACGATATAGGTTAGTTTTTTCACTACGTCATTAACGCTGATTCTTTTAAAATCAAAGCGCTGGCACCGGGAAATTATAGTTAACGGCACTTTATGGGCTTCGGTCGTGCACAAGATAAAAATCATAAACGCCGGCGGCTCCTCAATAATTTTTAATAGGGCGTTAAAGGCCGCGGTTGACAGCATATGGACTTCGTCAATGATAAAAACCTTATATTTTAAGCGGGCGGGCGTCACTCTGGCGCTGGCGATGATATTCTCCCTGACATTGTCCACGCCGGTATTCGAAGCCGCGTCAATTTCATAAACGTCCAGAGCCCGGCCCTGGATAATTTCTTTACAGCTTGAACATTCGTCGCAGGGTTCAGCCGAGGTTTCTTTCCGCTTTTCGCAATTTATCGATTTGGCAAAAATTCTGGCTAAGGTAGTTTTACCTACGGCTCTTGGACCGCAAAAAAGATAAGCATGAGCAATTTTACCGGACTTAATCTCCTGCTCGAGCGTCACCTTAATATGATTTTGCCCGACCATTTGCGCGAAATTTTGCGGCCGATATTTTCTATACAAAGTTGACATAAAGATGATTATTACAAATACATTTTAACGGCTTAGCGAGAATAAAGCAAATGGAGATGGCAAAGCCATCTCCTTACTGGTATTGTCATTGCGGGCTTGACCCGCAATCTAGAAATTTATTATAGACACCAATAATCTGGATTCCGGCTCGTAGGCCGGAATGACATAACTTCTATTGATTCGCCCTAACGATATTTTCCACCGCCGCCCATTTGCTTTCGCCGTTTTTCGGCACTAATACCACCACTTCGTCGCCCTGATCGCCCTTATAATAAGTTACGCTGGCGGTTAAAAGCCGCCATCGTTTGCCATCGGCCAAAGCCAGATATTCACCGGTCGCCGAGCGTTCTAAAACGCCAACCACGCGCGCCCGTTCAATCGGTCCGATTTGCTTATAGACGAAGGTGCCGTTGCCGGTTATTGTAAGTTTTAAAATATCGCCTTCAACCAACTTTGACTTTGACGCGTAATTGGCCGGCACGCTGTATTGCTTGCCGTCCGGTCCAATCATATTCTCGCCATCAAAAACTCCTTCGATAGTTCTCTGCTCTCCCAAACTGCCTTCTTCGTTTTGAAAACTCTCATCGCTTAACTGCCCGATACTTATGGCGGCCTCGTCTTCCGGTTTTAAAGAACCGGCCAAAAGCTCCAGCAACCGTTCGCTATTTTCTTTGACATTATTTAATAATTTCTTTGCTAAAGCAATCTTTGATTTAGCAATCATAACGGTTTCTTCCTTGGTCTCTGTCTTGCCCCCATTTGAACCTAAATATTCCTTAACTTCTGTCGATTGCGCCTCCGCATCGTCTAACTCTGACGGATTAATCGGCGCTTGATCTAAATCGGCCACCGGCCCTAAATCATCGCCTGAATTTTTGTTTTGATTTGGCATATGTTTTGTTTAGCGCTGTAATTTTATTTTCTAATTTCTTCTTCTAAAATTTCTCTAACCTCTCTAACGGTTAGGGTATTGCCAACCAAACCATTTTCAAAATTGCTTAATAAAATTAAATTATCCATTTCATGTTGGCGATTAGCTCCTTTTATTTTTTTTCCATCATGTATAAGATCATAATTAGAATTTATGCATTGTTTCAACGTATTGCTGCCATCGCGCATAGGCATTCTTAGAAGTAAGATTACAACAGCGAGTTGAGCATCCTCGTTAAAATCACTAAATTGTCCCACCAATGCATCTTTTGCTCTTTCTATTTGAGCTTTATCCCTAGTTTGCTCACTTTCCAAATCCCTAGTTTGCTCACTTTGAGCTTTTCCCAATTTAAATTCTTGTGACATAAATTTTAAATTTAATTGTTAGTTAGCATTTATATGTAAATAAATTATTGTTCCTTTCCTAACCTTACCCAAAACTTCATAATTTGTCCAGCCCTTAAACCATATCATTGCTTCTGGCTCGCCTCATAATTTCCGCTTCAATAATATTTCTGTCTTGGCCATATTTAAGCCGGCTCATGGATTTTATCTTAGAGCCTACATCTTCTTTTTTAATTCCCGGCAAAGGCCAGGTCGTGGACATGGAGAACGGCCGTGAAGCGGTATTGTTTATCAAAAGTTTTACGTAAGCCGTATATTTTTCAATATTTATCAAATCATATTGATTAAAGACGGGCGTAAATTCTTTAACCATAGTTTCGGCGTCCTCAGAACCGATTTTAAATAAAAGCCAAGTGCCGACGTTGCCAAAAACCGCGTTCTTAATCGAGGTATCCTGATTTTTTACCAGCTGTCCTAAATACTGATGCGCGATAATTAAATTTAAATTATATTTTCTGGCCTCGGAGAGAATGGAATTTATGGAATCAGTGGTAAAATTTTGAAACTCATCTATGTACAAATAGAAATCCGCTCTTTTTTCTTGCGGCATATCGGTTCGCGATAGAGCGGACATTAAAATTTTACCTACTAAAATCATGCCTAATAAATGAGCGTTCATCTCGCCGATTAAACCTTTTGATAAATCCACCAACAGAATTTTTTTAGTGTCCATAACATCGCGCAGATTAAAAGAGCTTTTCTGCTGGCCAATAATCGGACGCATCGTGTCATTAGAAATAAACGAAGTCAATTTTGAAGTTATGTACGGCACAACGTTGGCTAAAGCCGCTTCCCCGCCGGCTTTTTCCGCTTCTTTTCGCCAAAAATCAACTACCGTTGGGTCAGAGCATTTTTCCAATTTCATTTTTCTAAAGGTCGGATCGGCTAAAACTTTTGGTATTTCCATTAAGGTTGAACCGCTCCCCGGATCGCTCATAACTAAGAGCATGGCATTTCTCATATATTGTTCAAAAATCGGCCCGCCCGTCGCTTTTAGATCATACAATTTATCAAAAATCTTTATCATCTCGTTTATAACGAAAGTTTTTTGCTCCGGATAACGCGCGTCAAATTCCAATAAATTTAAAGCTAACGGTCTCTCCGTATCGGCCGGAGCGAATAAAATCACATCCTTGGCGCGTTCTATGGGAATTCTCTGTAAAATGTCTTTCACCAAATCGCCGTGCGGATCAATTACGCAAACTCCTTCGCCGTTAGTAATATCCTGGATGGCCATAGAGGCGAGTAGAACCGATTTGCCAACGCCCGATTTACCGATAATATAAGTATGGCGGCGGCGATCTTCTCTTTTCATCTTTACTTCCTTAGTTATCTCGCGATAAATATTCTTACCAAGAATTATACCTTCGTCCGGCAGATCGGAAGGCGCGGCCGCGTACTTCGCGAATAACCATAAAATATTCGGCGTTTCGGTTTCCGGCAATGGCGGATGAAAGAGGCTGGCTAACTCTTCGGTATTTAAAAGAAAACTCAAACGCGGTTTAAAACGGCGGAAAATAAAATCTTTAATTAAAGATTTTTGAATCAGTTTGCTGTAAAAAACCGCTTTATTATAAAAAAGGTTGCCATATTGATAATAATTATACTGGCTGAAGGCGCTGATGACATTATTTAAATAAGCCTTGGCTCGCGGTTTATCGCCGGCGTTAACTATAATCCTAATGTTCACATCCAGGCCGGCTTTGGAATTTTTATCTTCAATCAGTTTTAAGACTTCCTGCTCCATGGCGGTCAGGCGGTTTTCTTTCTCCGGCTTTTTATCTTCCGGCCTGGGCGGCTTGGCGGCCTTGGCCAGTTCGCCGAGCCAGGAAAGCGCCGTAGAAAAGGAATTTTCTCCCAAAGCCTCTGATAATTTTTTACCTTGATTGACTTTAGAAACGACTTGGTTTGATTTATAATGCCAGCCGGGTAAAGCGCTTCTAACGATATATTGAATGGCAATGCTTTCGTTTTCTTTTAGTTTTGATAAAACATTAACTAAAGATTCAAGCGGATCGGCCTCCATTTTGTTATAAGTTTTTAAAGGAAAAATAAAACTTCTCTTGGTTCTTAAAAAACCGGCCACGGTTTGACCGTGCTGGCTAAAAATATTATAATCCGGAACTTCTTCGAGCAGCGCCTCTGGATAATAGGCTTGAATTTGCTGTTCGAGATAACGGCTCATATTTTTCGGCGCGACCGCGTAAAAAGAGATGAATTTTTGCTTAGCCGCTATTTCAAAAGAAAAATGATCGATTCGACCGATTAACCAGGAAAAACCCTGCTTCCATCTCTGGGCGCGAAGTCCGCCGATAGCCTTAAAAATCGTTTCCCCGCGGGAAATTTGCTCGCGCAGATTCTGCACGTAGTTAGAAGTGTTCGCCTGCTCTTTTTCATTCGGCTTTTCTTTCGGCACCCTTAAAAGATAGACCACATGATCATGATATTTTGAATTTAAAGCCAGAGTTAAAATAATTTTGCGCGCTATAAAAAGCAAAATGATAACGGCCAGCGCTACAATCAAATAAATAAACCAACCGTCAATATTGATGGCTAATCCCAGGTTGCTAAAAGTTTCGGTGTTTTGATCTTCCAAGCCGTAGTCCATAGAAATGAATAATGAATTATGAATTATGAATTATTAATTTAAGTTAGAAATTTACCACTATTCATGATTCATAATTCATGATTCAATTTTATTATCTCATCCGCCCTAATCTTCGCCTCCTGCTCTAGAAAATATTTATTTATGCCGGGTATGAGTGCTAGCCATTTTCTGATTAATTTAATAATCGCGCCAATATTAACCTTGGTTTTGTTGAGCAAATTATTAATTTTAATGACGGTTTCTTCGCCGACTTGCTTGAATTTTTTTTGCCTTTCCGGAGTTAAATTTAAATAAATATCTTCCAGGCCTTTAGATAAAATACTTTCAATTTGCTTTTGCTTCCGCCAGCCGGCGGACTGAGGCGCCATAACTCCCGCCACCGGACCAATCGTGGCCGGCGTCATATTTTCCCCTTGCGCAATATCTTCAATAATACTCTTTCTGGCTTCTTCTAACTTTTTTATTCTTTCTTTTTCCGTAGTTTGCCCGGTTTTTTCTTTAAAATTTTCTAGATTATGCAAAAATTTCTCCACTGGCTTGCCTGGCGTTATGGCCATAAAATTTAAAAAAATATAAGTACTTTAAAAGTGCTTATATTATAACATAAAACTAATAAATAATAAAACAAAAATCACCTCAAAATCTTTTTTATATCATTAAGACTCTCCGCTTTGATAAATTTACCTCTTAAGACGCTCGCGTCAGGCAATCCGCTTACATACCAACATAAATGTTTGCGCATTTCAATAATCCCGGACTGGCCTTTTAGCTTTTCCGCCAGCTTGGCATGCTTCAAGGCTGTTTGAAAAATCATCTTTTTAGATATGAGTTGCGAGTTATAAGTTGCCCGTTTCGCCTTCGGCTTGCCGTGGCGGACGAGTTGCGAGAATATCCATGGCTTGCCTAAAGCCCCCTGACCGATGCCAATGCCGTCCGCGCCGGTTTTCCTAAGCAACTCGCTGGCGTCTTCGGCATTCTTCACTCCCCCGTTAGCCAATAAAATGCCTTTCACAAATGGCCGCGCCTGCTTAATAATTTTCCAATCAACCTCCCCGCTCTGCCCCTGCGCCATACTTCGGCCATGAATCATCACGGCCTTAATATCCAAGTCCACCATATTTTTTAAAAAGTCCAGCGCCTTGGTGGAGCCGACGCATGACCGAATTTTTATGGATACGGGTAACTTGGTATTATTAATTGTCGCCTCAATTATTTCTCTGGCCAATTTAAAATTATTCATTAAAACCGCGCCCGCTCCCTGGCGCGCGACTTTTTTTACCGGACAGCCGAAGTTTATATCAATGCCGTCGGGTTTGATTTTATTTTCTATAATTTTCGCGGCTTTGGCGAAATGCTCCGGCTTTGAACCGAAGAGCTGAATTACATACGGCCGCTCCTTCTTATTGAATTTCATTAAGGCTAAAGTTTTTTTGGAATTATAAGCTAAGGCCGTAGCGCTAACCATTTCGCTATAAACCACGTCCGCGCCAAATTGCTTGGCGATTTGCCTAAAAGCGCTATCCGCCACTCCGGCCATAGGCGCCAAAACGTAAATTGCCCGTCCCGAACCTTGTCGAGAGAGCTTCTTCAATTTTTGCCAAAAATTTTTCATATAAAAATACGGCCTTAGCCGAATCTATTCTATTGTCATTGCGAAGCAATCTCACTCATTCTGTCATTCCCGCGAAGGCGGGAATCCAGGAGAATGAGGCATAAACACGGTTCTAGATTCCCGCCTTCGCGGGAATGACAACCAAAAAAAATTTATTTCTTACTTATCCTCTGTCCGTTCTTGGTATCTTCGGCCAGATATCCAAATTTTTCAATTTCCAATCGCAATCTATCCGCTTCCTGCCAATTTTTATTTTGGCGCGCCTCTAATCTCGCCTTAGCTAACTTTTCAATTTCATCGGGGATGATTGTTTTTTCAATTTTACCAAGATTTTTTAAACCTAACCCCAAAACTTTATCAAAATCTATAATCGTAGCTAATTTTTCTTCATCCGCTAAATCTGACTTTAATAATTCCTGCGCCGCGGCCAAGGCCCGAGGCATATTCAAATCATCGTTAATCGCTTCTAAAAAAGGATTTTTAAATTTACTGTTTACCTGGCTTTTACCGAATATTCTCGCGAAAAAGCCTAATTTACTCGAACTATTGAGACCCCTAACTTGATTTTGCAGATGTCTTAATCCTTCGGCGGCGGATTCCAGCGCCTGCCAGGTAAAATTCATAACTTTGCCGTAGCCGGTTTGCAGGCACAAGAATCTATAAGCTAAAGGATCAAGATTTTTTTCTTCCAGATCTTTAAGCGTATAAAAATTATTGAATCGCTTGCCCATTCTCTGCCCGTCCACCAACAGATGCTCGTTATGCAGCCAATAATTAACCGGTTTTTTAACTCCGTAGCCGATTACGCTCTGATGAATTTCGTTTTCATGATGAGGAAATTTTAAATCCACTCCGCCCGTGTGAATATCGAACGGCATGCCCAGCGCGGCCTCTCCCATAGCCGAGCATTCTATATGCCAACCCGGCCGGCCCGGCAGTTTCTGCCCATCAAGCTCAAAGTCCCAAAACGGCTCGCCGGCTTTTTGCCCTTTCCAGAGAACGAAATCCTGAACATTATCTTTTTCATATTCATCGTCGTCAACTCTCTCGCCTGACTTTAACTTTGAGACATCAATATCAACCAGCAGGCCATACTTATATTTTTTACTGTATTTTACCACGTCAAAATATACCGAACCGTCTTTAATGTAGGCATAGCCTGCTTTAAAAATATTCTTAATCAGCGCTTGCATTTTTTTTACATACGCCGCGTCGGCGGCATGGGCGATAAAATCCGGTTTGGCGATATTTAATTTTGCCGTATCCAGCCAAAAAATTCCTTCAAATTCAGCGGTGAATTTTTTAAGCGCCTCCATGGGCGCCAGATCAGGATATTTTATTTTTGAGTCCCTAATAGTCTTATCCTCCACGTCGGTAATATTCATTACCCATCTTACATTGCTTTTGCCAAAGTTATAGCGCAAAATCTTAACCAGCAAATCGGCAAAAACATAACTGCGCAGATTGCCGATATGCGCGTAATTATAAACCGTTGGCCCGCAAGTATAAACTCCCACCCGGTTATTATCAATCGGCTTAAACTCTTCTTTTTGCCTCGTTAAAGTATTATAGAAATATAGCTTATTCATGTACTTAATCATAGCTAAAAAACTAACATAAATCAAATGAAAGACTACCAAACAAAAACAGGCGGCCTTAAAAGGTTTGCCTGTTTTTGTATCTTAATATTGGCGCTAAAAAATATTTGTCAAGACAGCCAACAGAAATTAATTTGCTTGATCAATCAAATTCAAGTTGGCATTGGTTATGCCAAGGCTTAAATATCTCATTATCTTAAAGGCCGCCGCGCTGTCTGGCAAAAAATATCTTTTTTTATCCCGAGGATTAACATACCAAATTTCGACGTTCGATTCAACTGGCAAAAGCAGAGCTCCGCTCAATTTAACGGCTAATTTCTGATCGATAATTGATTTGCCCGGACCTAACGGATTATAGTTATGCCGGACTTCAATGCTGTCGCCATAGCCATCGCCGTCAGTATCGGGATTGCAAACCGCCGTGCCGATGGCGATTTCTAAAGCATCCGGCAAACCGTCGTTATCGCAATCCGCTTCTCCTTCAATCGATAAGACACCAACCGGTATTTTGCTTAAATCGCCCTTGCTTACGCCTAATCCCAAGTTTCTCATAGTGGCGAAAGACTCCGCGCCATCCTGCATATAGTATCTTTTTTTATCTTTAGGATTAACATACCAAGCCCGGCCGCTAGATTCAACCTGCAGTAGAACATAGCCCTTTAATCTTTCGGCCAAAGCTGAAGCGGCCGGAGAAGCAACGACGACAATTTTGCCATTGGCGATAGTCTTGCTGTTTAAAGAGCCGTTGTCAATTTTAATGTCAAAAATATTTATTGTCTGGCCGCTCTTGTCCTTAAAACTTAAAACATAACTGCCGGCGGGCAAGGCTGCCGCGCCCTTGCCATTATTATCAAACAAAATTCTGGTAATTTTCTTTCCCAAAATCTTTTTATTGCTGGTGTCCAGCTTTTGTTCATAAACATCAATCGGCGCGGCTTTGGTTAAACGATTATTGGCTCCGTCTACCGCCGTTAGGCTCAAGCCGCTTAAAGCATAATTAATTTGCGTATCTTTTTCGACCGTAAGATTAATATCGGGCTGGTCGAAAACCAGTCCATTATACTTTACGGAAATCAGATACCTGGCGATATCTTGATATTGCGTCGGATCGCCGCCGGTAACATAAATTTTTGCTTGGCCATCGGCATTAATTTTGCTATCCACTACTAAATTATCTTTGGTTTTAAGCAGATTGCCATCGATGTCTTGCTTCTGCAAATACAGAGAAAAAGCATAATTTTTTAGCAAATTGCCGCTGATATCGCGCAAACTGAAATTAAGACCGGATAAATTTTTAGCAATATTCTTGTTTTCGCCGCAGCTAAACTTAATTTCATCGTAAAACCAAAAAGCGCCGACTTTGGCATTTTTATCAGACATTTTCAAAATATAGGCCTTGCCCTGACTTGGTTTAAACGAAAGCGAGCCATAACCTAAAGCATCGGTAACGCCCTTGGCTGCCAGCGCTCCGGCCGCCGGCGCGTTATTGGCATTCAGAATTTTTTCATATAATTCAATTTTTATGCCGGCAATATAACCGCCCGAAGCTTGTCTGGCTACTACCTTTAAAATTGAATTCGTGCCGCAAACCGCTTGTTCATAAGAATTGTCCACGGCGTCCAAAATAAGCGTCGTCCTGAATCTATCAACCAATTTAATGTCCGTAAAATTATAATAATTGCCGTTAGTTTTTTTTATCCTGACAAAGTAGGTTCCGGCCGGATATTCAAATAAAACATAACCATCGCTATCGATACTTAGGGTTTTTATTAATTTGTCGGCCACGACTCGGCCGGTAACATCGGATTTTTGTTTTAAAAATTCCACCTTGGTTCCGGCCGGCAAAATATTTTTATTCTTATCCTTGAACCTGATCATAACATCGCTAAAGGCATAATTAAGCTCTTTAGTTCTCCCGTTAGTTAAGCTGATATTATAGATAACAAATTCACTGCCGCCATAACCGGGCGAAGAAAATACATAATTAATCGGCGCTTGATCAATAGTATGGCTGTTGTCCGCTAAATAAATTGTTTTCTGACCAGCCGTTTCGGAATTCATAGACGCGATCAAGGCGCCCTTTTGCTTGATCGGCTCTTCGTTGGCGTCATAGGCCTGAAGGCTCAAACTGAAAGAAGTATTTTTTCGTAAAGTCCCGTTAGCGTCTCTTAATTCTATCTGCAGTCCGCTTAAATAGGCGGTGAAGGTTTTTTCCTCTCCACAGCCTACGGTTAATTCATTGTAAAAATAGAAAGCCCCATAGTTAGAATTCTTATCAGACATTTTTACAACATAGCTTCCGGCGGTTGGACTGAATATAGATTTCCCCTGGCCGAGAATCTTGTCAATTTTCCCGGAGGAAACGATTTTCCCCGGCCGAATCTCGCCGTCAGAATTAACGGCTGGTTCTGAAATTTCATAAGCTATGCCCGGGATAACCTGGCCGTTCTGATCTCTCGCCACCACATTCACCGTGGCCTTGGCGCAAGCAACCGCAGCGGCGTCAACATTCTTAGCCATGATTAGAAATTGAATCGCGGCAATTACCAAAATTATTGAAGAAAATATTAAATTTTTAGCCAAACCTTGCTTTAAGATGGTCATATTTTTATAATTTTAACTAACTTTAGCTAATTCTATTAACTTATATATTAAAATCATATAACTATTTAATATAGCATATATACAAAATAATGTCAAGGGTAAAACCAAAAAAGACCCCCTATTGCTAGGAGATCCGCTAATTACAATACTTATACGTTTGAAAGCCGTTGGCTGGAACTGGTTATTTTCGAAGTGAGGCTTCGTCGTGACTTCGTCGTGAGCTCAGTCGAACGTACTGTTTGACCCGCCAGCTGGCGGGGAATTCCATGCCTGCCGGCAACTAAAAAATTGATATTTCCAGTCAACAGCTGAATTACTAGGTCAACCCTACTTCATTAATCACTATTAACTTCCTGCCCTCTAAAATGCCATACAGGAATATATCGGTGATGTCGCGGCGGTATTTAAATTCCTGCGGATTAAAAACCGTAAAATTTATCTCTTTGCCTAATTCAACTTCTAACTCTTTAATTAATTTTATTAACTTTACTTTATTGATATTGCCAACCAAGAGTATGTCAATTAGAGAGCTTTGGTTATTAACGAAGATTCCGGTTAATACTAATAATTTTATTTTTCCGATGGCTTGCAATTTTCGCACGAAATCTTTTTCATAAAGAATTTGCGCCTTAACTATTAAAGCTTTAATTTCATCAAACAAAACAAAATTCGGATTGGCGCGATAATATTTTTTTTCCTGTCCGGTGGCCGGTTCTTTTTTACCCTCCGACTCTTCCTGGCTATTAATCTCTTTCGCGTCGGAAGTTAAGATGCCAAAATTTTCTAAATTCTCCAGTTCTCTTCTGACCGAGTTAAGCTGCAGCTTTAAATCGCGCGAAAGCTGCCTAATATAATATTTATCCAAAGGATGAATCAAAAACAATTTTAAAATTTTAACCCTGGTTTTCGAGCCGAATAATTTTTCCAGCATGAGTTTTATTTAAATCACTTAACTTATTTATATATTTATTGTATAATATATATATCATTTAGTCAAAACTAAGCATTGTCATTGCGAGGAGCAATAGCGACGAAGCAATCTCACGAATATTGAACTGGTAAATAATAAACTTTTTAGCTAAAGCACCGAGGAAGTGAGATTGCTTCGCCATCCCGATTACAGGAACGGCTCGCAATGACAAAGACGCTGCTTTCGTATTCTATGAACTACAAAATCGCCCAATTCATCATAACTCCCGCCCAACGCGCCCAATCGGCGCTGGAAATCTATGTTTCCCAGCCAGACGCCAACAAAGAATCCCTGGCTGGAAAATTATTTGCTTTGATTGAAGTTGAATCAACTAAAGCGGCTAGCCTCAAAATTATTAATTTTTTAATTAATTCCCTAAACTATAATTACTACCAAAACGAAAAAATGATCTTAAGGGAAAGGGTCAGCACGGTAAAAATCGAGCATATTTTTGAATCGGCCCTGGCTAAAACCAATAAAAAACTCGCCGAATTTTTACAAACGGAAAAAATAAAAATTAATTCCGACTCTTTAAATATTACTATCGGCGTAGTTTATAATGATTGCTTGCATTTTGCCAATTTGGGAAAAAATAAGGCCTTGCTTATATATAGAGGCAAGCCTGGCGATAGCGTTAAATACAAACTGGCCGACATCACGGAGCAGACCGGCTCCAGCGAATCTAAAAAGCCATCCAGCGCGGTAAAACTTTTCTCTAACATAGTTAGCGGTTCCCTACCCCGCGGCGGTTATTTTATTTTTGCCAACGAAACCTTCGGCGAATACCTTTCGACTAAGCAAATTATCAGCATTACTACTACTCTGCCGCCGGCTGGCGCCGCTGAACAGATTAAAAATACGCTTAGTAAAATCAACGCTTATGTGCCGTTTCTGGGGATTATCATAAAAAACACCGCCGGTCTGGAGATGGAGGAAATAAAAGTTAAAGAACCGGTTGCTTCGACTAAGGCCTCAATTGAAAATTTAATCGTCACCGAAGAAGAAACCGAAAAATTATTAACGCCATCAGGACTGATAAATGCCAAAAAATGGTCGGCTTCTTTGGGTAGCTTAATCAATCGATTAATTCCTGGCCGAACCACGAAAGCCAATCGGCCGGCTTTTTCCATAAAAGATAAGATTTTTATCAAAAGAAAAACCGATTGGCTTTCGTTCGAAAAAATTATTAACTTCCTAAAAAAAACCTTCTCTTATTTGGTCGGCTTATCTGTCTATATATTTAAAATTGCCACTAATAAAAGAGCTTTAACCAATCTTTTTAACAACTTTATTCTAAAAACCAAGGATTTTGGCATAACTCTAAAAACCTCGGGTTTTAGAGCCTTCTTCTGGTATAAAAATTTAAGTAAAATCAATAAAGCTTTTTTCTCAATTTTCCTAATTTGCTTATTAATTTTTTCCGCTAATCTGGGTTGGCAAAATCTAAAAAATAAAGCTACGGAAAAACAGGCGGTAATTACCAATTTAACGGCCGCGATTGAACAGAAACAAAATCAAATCGACGCAAATCTCTTATATAATAATGAGGCTAGCGTCGGGAAATTGCTCCTAGAGGTTAGTGAGCTCTTACGGCAGCTGCCCAGAAATAATCAAAATCAGAAAGATCAATACCAAGAGCTTGCGGCCAAATATCAGGTGCAGATCGAAAAAATCAGCCACGTTGTCCGCGTCAATCCGATTGAACTGGCAAATTTTATAAATTTAAATCCAAGCGCCAAACCAGCTAATATAATTTTGACTAAGGGAAAAATTTATGCGGCTGACGCGGCGCCATCGGCTATCTATAGTATCGACCTAGGAAGCAAGTCAACAACCTTAATAAATTTAAATAATCAAAGCTTAAATCGACTCGATTTCCCGAATATTGATAAAAATAATAACGTTTATTATCTTAACTCCAATAAAGCGGCTCTATTTGACATAAAGTCGGAGAAATTATCGAACTTAGATATTAATTATAATGGCGACCTGAGTAAAATCGTGGCTTTTCAGCAATACAACAATCGATTCTATTTAACCGATGCGGCGACCGGCCAAATATACCGCTTCACTAAAACCGGCAATCAACTAACCGGCCCCACGCCTTGGCTAAACGCCAAGGAAGATCTAACTAAGGCCGTCAGCCTTGATATCGACGGCGAAGTTTATTTGTTAAAAAATAATGGCGAAGTCTCTAAATATGCCAAGGGTAAGAAACAAGATTTTGTTTTATCTGCCGTCGAGCCGGCTCTTGCTTCAGCCTCAAAAATTATAGTTTCTCCGGAAGGAAATTATATTTATATTCTTGATCCGCTTAATAAAAGATTGGCGGTTTTCGATAAGGCCGGAAAATTTAACAGCCAATATACGAGTGATAGATTTGATAATCTGAAAGATTTCCAAATTGATGAAAAAAATAAAAAAATTTACTTCTTAAATAATACTATTGTTTATTCGGTGGACATGGTTCATCTTGTGCAATAAAAAAGACGTTCCTTCAAAAGGGAACGTCTTTTTTAATATTTTTACCAATATTTATTTTAAGGTGACTTTGGCTCCGGCTTCCTCTAAAGCCTTCTTCATGGCTTCAGCCTCTTCTTTCTTAACGCCTTCTTTTAGCATTTTAGGAGCGGCATCAACTAAATCTTTAGCGTCCTTTAAACCCATTTCGGTTAAAGCGCGAACTGCTTTAATTACCGCGATTTTGTTTGCGCCGGCTTCGGTTATTTCAACATTAAAGCTGGTTTTCTCTTCTACCGGAGCGGCGGCGGCGGCCGGACCAGCCATCATCATGGCCGGAGCGGAAGCGGAAACGCCGAATTTCTTTTCTAAAACTTTAACTAACTCGGCTAAGTCCAAAACTGACATTTTTTCAATACCCTCGATAAGAGCCTTGAACTTGTCAGGAACGACGACCGATTCTTCATTTTTGACTTCTTCTGTCATAAATTTATGTTTTAATTAATTATTAAAATTAAACTTGTTTTTTTTCTTTAATGGCGCTTAGCGCGTACACTAATTTTTTAAAATTACCGGCCAAAACATTAACCAAGCCGGAAACCGGCGCGTTTATGGAACCGACAATCTTAGCGTATAATTCCTGTTTAGACGGTAATTCGGCTAAATTGGCGACTTCTATGGCATCAAGATACTTACCCTCTAAAATACCGCCAATAAACTCAATCTTGCCTTCTTTTTCTTTGGCTTTCTTAAATTGACCGACGATTTTCGCCGGCGACACCTCGTCGCTATAACCGAGAACCGCCGCTACTTGACCGACAAACTTTCTTATATCTAAACCAACTATAGCTTTGTCCTTTAGGGCGAGCGAAAATAAAGTCTTCTTGGCCACATAGTATTCATTATTCTCTTGGCGCAATTTTCCTCTTAATTCTTCGTTATCCTTAACGGTTAAGCCGTTATACCTGGTAAAAATAATCGACTTGGCTTTGGCAATTTTATCAACTAATTCATCTAAAATAACCTTCTTTTGTTCTCTAGTTTTTGGCATATTATTTGATTTTCCCCCTTTAACAAAGGGGGTTAGGGGGATTTAATGTATTATAAATTATATTTATACGTAACTGATTCGTAAATTTTAACTAAACAAAAAATCTGCCTTACGCGCAGACTCTAAAATAGCTAAAATTAGCTTTGTCTCGGCAGGACTTACGCCGAATTCGGCGCCTGCTGTCTGCGACTATTTAATTTACTTATTCAGTTTAACATTTTTATGTTCTATGTCAAGCCCCCATAGCCGCTACCTTTCTTTGCTGAATAAATGCCTTTGCCAAAAAAACATAATTAGAAATACCGCTATAAGAATAGTCAAATCTATAATACTTACAACCCCCCTAGCCTTATAGATTATTAAGCCCAATAATATGGGCGTAAAAAACACAACTATATCCGATAATAATTTATCAGTAGCATCCAAATGAAGCGTTACCTCGGTTTCGCCATTGCTTTTCCTCTTTTTTAGCTCAGACCTGGTTATTTTCAATCGAACCAAGAATATTATGCCGAAAAAGATTAAAGGAAGAATTGACTCCACAAACCGAGAAAAAACCGTAAAATTATCGCCGGTAATAAAATAAACGATGCAAAAAAATATTAATATAATAAGAAAGGCAAAATTTAAAAAATCTGACAGCAGATCTTTCCACGACATAAGGTTATTTTAAATATTTAAATTTATTTAGATTATGCTCTTCTAGGGTCTTACTGTAAATCGTCTGGCCGGTCGCCGGATCGCTTAGAAAATAGTTATAGGCCGTTGATTCCGGATAAATCGCGGCTTTAATCGCGTTAAGTCCGGGATTGGCAATCGGTCCGGGCGGCAGGTCTCGATATTTATAAGTATTGTATGGTGAATCAATCTTCGTGTCCGCTAAACTATACTGCAATTTATTAACTCCTAAAATATAGGCTAGAGTGGCGCAGGACTCTAAGCCCTGGCCGTTCTTAATTCGATTCCAAAAAATCCCGGAAACAATCCTCATATCATCGGTTGACCTGACTTCTTTTTCAATTATCGAAGCCATAGTGATAATTTCATAAATTGTCTTCTTCTGCCGTTTAATTTCCGCCCGCATTTCCGACGTCAACTTTTTATCAAAATTATTTAGCATTTTAGAAATCACTTGTTCGGCCAAGGTATCGTTAAATATTCTATAAGTGTCCGGAAATAAGTAGCCCTCGAGGTTCGCTTGCTTCGGCGCGTCGCTTAAGAAACTCGGTTTAGAAAAACTAAACTTCCAACCGCCGATCGAATCTTGAACCAAGCCTAAATAATCGCCTGAACCAACCACATTATTCTTTTTCAAATAGTCTCCGATGTCCTTAAGATTCCAGCCTTCGATTATTCTAATTTGTTTTTCTCGGCTTAACGCGTCGCCTTGAGTTAAAATTTTTATTATTTCTTTGGCGGTTAGCCTGGGGCTAATTAAATATTCTCCGGCCTTGATATTTAACTTGTCTCGCCAAATCTGATATTTAAAATAAACGGGAGACTTAATTAAATTTTCATTTTTTAAATTACTGATAATTTCACTTACGGTTTCCCCCTTGCTAACTAAAAATATTTGTTCTTTAGCATTTAGGTCAACCGGCGAATTTAAATTTTGCCAATAAAAAAAACCAACTATAAAAATTACGGTTATAAAAATTAATGCCTTCTTAATCATAAATTTAACTTTAGCGCTAATCGGCCTTTAGATATTCTACGTTAATTTTATAATTTCTAGCTGAACAAGAAACTTGTACGGTTGATTATAAAGCATATAAACTTATTTTTTCTTTAAATTTTTCTTTACGGCTGCGGCTTGGGCGATTAAAGCCGAGCTTGATCTGATCTTTCCGCCTAGGCCGTCAACCATTTTAATACCAAGCCGGCGGCAAATATCCGCTTCCGGTATATTGCCTTCATGCCGATCACCGCCTTGAGCGAAAATATCCGGCTTAGTCTTAGATAAAGATTTGCACACTGTCTTGTCTTGATCAACCGACAAAAATACTTTATCGACCCATCTAATGGACGAAATTATTTTTACTCTATCGGCTTGATTTAAAAACGGCACGCTGCCTTTAAGTTTTACTTGATGATCATTATTAACTATTACTACCAGGCTATCACCGAGTTTTTTAGCTTTTTCCATCATCTCTAAGTGCCCGACATGCAGAGGATTAAAGTAGCCGCTGACGGCTACGGTAATATTTTTCTTCATATTATTTTTTGCCATATATTTAGATCCCTCGGATATTTCCTAATACAATAATCTTACCAAACCTAAGCGATTCAGGCAAACGTCAGTTTTTAAATGCGCTTGCATTTTTTATAATTCTGTGCTATAATTAATTCATAGTCAAAAAAAGTTGGCTTAAAAATAAAAATAAACACAAAAATAAAAATGATTTTAAGAATAAACGGGCGACTGGCCTTTACCTATGGTTGCCCAAAAAAACAATCTAATAAGCTAACCGGAGTAAATTTCAAGTTATCTCTATTGGGTTTCGCCATAGGGATTTTTTTATTGCCTCAAGTCGCCTACTTATCCACTATCACGCCGGAAAAATTAATTGAATTGACCAACCTGGAAAGACAGGCTGCCGGCTTAAACCTATTGACTGCCAATCAATCTTTAACTCAAGCGGCAATTTTAAAAGGTGAAGCAATCTTTGAAACCAACACCTTTAAACATACGATTAATGATAAAAAATTCTCCGCTTGGGTGCGCGATACCGGTTATAACTATTCTTATGTCGGCGAAAACCTGGCGATTGATTTCGCTACCAGCGAAGGCGTAATCGAAGCCTGGAAAAACTCCCCTCTGCATAAAAAAAATCTTCTAAATCCATACTATCAAGAAATCGGCATCTCGGCTGCGCCTGGTAAGTTTCAAGGCCAAGATACGATAGTGGTAGTCCAAGTCTTTGGCGCGCCCGCCCTAGGTTCGGCCGTGCCGATAATAATGGATTCCGGCCTTAATCTTAACTCAAACTTCATTTCACCGGAAATAAATTTATCTAATTGGCAAGCCAATGCTCAAACGGAAAATCTATTATCCCACTCGGTAATCAGCCAGGAGCTATTACCCCTCTATAATAATAAATTAGCTTTAGCGGCCTATAGCTACGAAGCCGGACCACTGAACAAATTTATTATACAGTCCGATTTAACAGCTATAAATAATTTTCTGATAACTTTCGGCTTGATTAGTTTAATCTATTTATTAATCTTTTTATATTATTACTACTTCTTAAAAATTAATAAGCTGATTTCAGCTCAACTTTAACTCCTATGTATCAAATTTTAATTACTTCTCTCGCGGCCGGAATTATCGCCCAGCTAAGCAAACTGCTTATAAAATCAAATAAAATAAAACTTAACTGGCGCTCTCTTTCGTCTTACGCCGGCATGCCGTCTAGCCATGCCGCCTTCGTCGTTTCTTTAACTACCATCGTCGGCTTAACCCAAAACTTTTATTCCCCGCTCTTTGCTATCTGTTTTATCTTTAGCATCCTGGTTATTCGCGACGCTCTGGGCGTCAGGCGCTATCTCGGACAGCACGGCGAAATTATTAATACCTTAGTTAAGGATTTAAAAGAAGATAAAATGCTGGATGATGCTTATCCTAAATTATTGGAAAAAATCGGCCATACGCCGGCGCAAATAATTGCCGGTTCGGCTCTGGGCTTTTTTATCGGCTTGGCCAGCTACCTGATTTTTTAAATACTTTCATAACAAACCTCCTCCAAAAAAACAGCCCCCCACCACAATATGATGGGGGGGGCTGTTTTTATAATATTTTATTCATTAACGACGCTCATCTTCCCCGGACCGCTGGGATTAAAACCGTTTTTAACTTCATCGCCGTCGCCATAGCCGTCGCCGTCGGTATCAGGTTTTCTCGGATCAGTAAAATATTTATTTAACTCGTCCGGGTCGCTTAATCCGTCGCCGTCGGTATCGGCTTTAAAGGCGTCGGAACCGTAAGAATTTTCTAAATTATCCGTTATGCCGTCGCCGTCGCTATCCTTAGGTTTATTATTAATAATCATTTTACAATTAGCTCTTAGAGCTTTGTCTTCTACGACATCGCAAGCGGAAAGATTGTTGCTGTTAAAAGCAAGATTATTATTAACCACGTCTAAGCATCTAGCTCGATCTTTTGACGAGAATTTTTCACACTCGCTCACCTCTTTAAAAATTAAATAGAACCTTTCTAAACACTGTTTTCTAAACAGGTCGCTTTCTAAGGTTAGGCATTTTTGGCTATCGCTTTGCGCCGCTACCTTATCATAAGCGAATAAACCATGGCAGTATTTTTTACTTTCATTATTTTCAATCTGATCACAATATTCTTCTTTTGGAATGCTTCTAGATAAATCATAAAAACATTTATCCTTAGCCTCGCTGGCTATCTTGTAGCAGGCATCGATTTTTTTGGCTGCGCTAGCCAGCCTGATTACTTCATAATCGGCCAATTCTTTTTTTCTTTTTTCCGCCTGTTCTTTTTCCTGAATAATTATGCTGTTAACAATTTTTTTACTTTTATAATTAAGATAATAAAAATATAGCCCACCGGTAGCGATTAACAATAAAATAATTATGCTAGAAATAATAATAATTTTATTTTTCATAAAAGTCAGTCCTTAATTACAGATTAAACTTGATTCTGACGCGGAAAATACCGGTGTAATACCTTTCGCTTTAGAGCTGAGCTCTATCTTAATGCGCAAACACTTCGACTTGCGGCTTGCCTTAGGCAGAGCGTTCCATTCAGCTTTAGTATATTGTGATTCCGACCCAACCGGCCAGTTGGTAAGACTACAGGCAGGGTCGCTATTAGTTTGAATAAATACTTTTGCAGAGGTTTTATCCAAAATGGGAATGGTTAAATTAAAATCAGTCTCGCCCCAATAGTAGTTGTCAAAAGCCGGTAGTTTAACAAAAGTCTTACTTACCCAATAAGCTGTTCTAAAAATCATCGCCCTGTTTAATCCGGTCATATCACTATAAGAATAAGTTCTACTAAATTCGGTTATTGGCCAAGTTGGCCGTTTTTTATAAGCGTTATAATCCCCTAAAAAACCGCCGACGGAATTTAAAGCTCTGATCTTTCCAGTCTCATAATTAACCACCCACATATTTCCCTGAGAATCGCCAGCAACACCGCGAGAGTCTTTCGGTATGAGGCGATCATTGATGTCACTTTGGCTGATGCTATCGAAAGGACCTGAAATATCAGCAGTATTATTTGGATTAATTCTATATACCGAAGGGCTTTTATAATTAGCTACCCAAATATTTCCCAATAAATCTATTGATACGCCTAAGCCAGAAACGTTGGGTATAAAATGCTCTGGTCGATTTGGAGTATCTTTAGGATATTTTATAAGAGCGTAGCCGTTCATAGGGGTGGTGGCGCCGTTGCCGGGGGAAGCGTGCCCGCCAGTCCAAATATTATCATCCATATCAACGGTTATCCCATAACCGCCGTTTATTCCGCTTGGGTAACCAACGACGGTATAAGTACCTGTAACGGGATTTTTACTAACTTTACTAACACCGTAGAAGGCCTGTACTGCCCAAACATTATTATCGCTATCTATACTTAAGCCATAAGGCTGCAGAACATTCGTTACGACTGCTATTGGCGTACAGCCTGTATCACCGCCTGGAATTTTTATTAATCTATCACCAAAATAATCAGCCAGCCAGACATCGCCCGCTTCATCAATAGCTACTCCTCTAATAAGCCCTTTCGGATATTTTACCTCCCCTGCTGTCCCGGGATACATTACGCCGGGAGTTCCATATTTAAATACTGGGCTTACGCCAGCATCAGAACTAGAACATACTTTCAGTGGATTGCCATTAATAGTTAACTTAGTAACGCTGCCATCCTTCCTATTACCAATCCAAACGTCACCAGTTTCGGCGTTAACAGCGGTTCTAGAGGGGTCGGCGCCGACTGAATAAGTACCAATTAATTTCCCCATTGGCTCATTTGCTATTCCCGTAACCCAATTACAACTTGACAACAGTCTGTATGGAGCACCTGTTTCTCTGCACTGTCTTTGTGGTCCTTCAAAAGTTCTAATTTTTGCTACTTTATTTATATCAGTATTAGCTATCCAAAGATACGGTGTGGGTAGAGATCGTCCCAGTTTTAGATAATTTCCACCATCAACTCTAATAGCTGTATCAGTATCGTTATTATCGCTATATACAGTGTTTTCACTATTAATAACTCCATCATTTAAAATAATACTATTAGCCGCTATCCCCTGGCAAGCCGGCACGCACAATGGATCCTGCCAAACAAAATTATCCGCGCATTTATAAGCACATTCCGTGACGGTGGTGGCTGCGCTATATGAACCCTGCTTAGAGAGCGGCGACCAATCGTTATTAATCCAATTTTTAGTAAATTTACCTACACCGTCCCACCAAACGGAATTTAGCGGTTCACCTGAGCAATCGCCTGTCTCTGAATTTGTTACGCAACTACCGTACGGGGCTGGGGTACTAGTATAGTGATAACTATCTACGCAGTGATAATCGCATTGATCAGAAGGGGTATCAGTAAGACTATAAGTACTGGCCCAAGTCTCTGGATAATAAATACCATTGTTCCAAGTTTGATTAAAAGTGCCAGTACCATACCAGGCGGAATTAAGCTCTGTTTTACTTCCGCAAGCTTTCGTGCCTGAATTTATCACACAATTAGAACCATCGCGATGATAACCGCTCGCGCATTGGCAATTTTCATCGCAACCGTTGCCATCATTAATTGTATTACCATCATCGCAAGTTTCGGCTATACCCAGATTATCATCAGGATTATTTTGAATTTCGCCGTCGCCGCAGAAAGTAACTATAATTCTCTCGATCTGGCAATTTTCATTGCAACCGTCGCCGCTAACCGCGTTGCCGCCATCGCATTTTTCCTTTACGCCATCATCATTCTGAGAATCATCCTGAATAGTATTGTCGCCGCAATAAGTGACTATGACCTGGCAACCCTCGTCTCTTACGCCGTCGCAATTATTATCCGCGCCGTCGCAAGTCTCTGCGGCTCCGGGATAAATATCTTCGTTTTCATCGTCGCAATCAACCGGACCGCACTCTCCGCCCTCAGAAAAAAAACCGTCTTCATCGCCGTCCGTGCAAATTCCTACATTAATCGCAAAAATTTTTGTAACCTCTCCGCCGCGATTATCTCTAACATTTATGGCGATACTATATGATTTGTTCGCTCCGGCCTGATCGGCATAAATTTCTATTTGATTATTAACGCCCGTGTTTTTTAAAATCGGCTCCCCGACCCAGTCTGTCCAGTCCGTTCCGGTTAGACTAATGCTCCATGACAATATATCTCCATCCGGATCTCTTGCCTGAACGAAGC
>JAUSEG010000022.1 GCA_030650415.1 bacterium
CGCTACCCAGGTCGGAATGCCTGTGCCCTGGCCCAGAGATAAAATATAGCCGTTAGTGGTACTGGCGATTTTAGCTAAAGTAGTCGGTCCGGAGGCATAGAGCATGTCGCCCGGAGTGTAGGAGGAGAAACCCGTGCCGCCTTTCGCTACCGGAATAGTTGAACTGGCTAAATCCCATTTATTTGAGAAAGTGAGCCAATCAGCCGCGGACAGAACTCCGGCCGAAACCGCGCTCGAGGTGGCCGAAGTGATCTGGCCGGTCGCGGAGTTGTAAGCGAGCGGCCAAACAGCGGAAAGAGAAGTTGAGCTAATTTTGTTGTTAAAAGTCTGCCAGTCGATGGCGGCTAAGTAACCGTCAGCAGTCGAACTGGCTTGAGCGATGGAGATTTGATTGCCGAGGCGAGAGAACGGAGCGGTAAAGCCCAGGGAATTTTCCAATCCCAGAGTAGAAGTGGCTTGCCAGTAGGCATCGGAACCATTGGAAATTAAAATCTGACCGTTCGTGCTGGCGTTCGGAGTAATGGTGGTTAAACCAATAGTGGTGGAACCGGTGTCGGTTATTTTAAACTTGGTGGAGGAGGAAGTGTCGATGAGCTCGAAGAGATTACCTGAGCCCCAAATCGCGAGTTTTGAGTATGGAGAGGTGGTGCCGATGCCGACGTTGCCGCCACTTTGAATAGTCATCTTTGAGTCAGTATAATCTACAGAATTTATTAAAAAATATAACGACCCATTTATATCTGAATCTGCTCTAAATCTAACGGAACCATACTTTTGAGTTCCGTCGGTCTGGTTGCTGGAAAGATACATAGCAACTGAACTTCCATTGGTCGTATTATAAATACTCACTGTACCTCCAGCTTTTTCTATTGCCAAAGTATTGAAGCCGGGGCTGGTGGTGCCGATGCCGATGTTGCCATTTTCCAATATCGTCAGCAAACTGGTAGAAGCGCTATTAACGAAATTAACTAATTGGTTGGTGCCGTCGCCCGAACCCCAGACGGTTAACTTGGCGTATGGCGAAGAAGTGCCTATGCCGACATTGCCGGTCGGCCGATAGATATCCGGACCGTTAAGCGTCCAGGTGCCGGTAGTCGCGCCGCCAACGAGCGCGCCGCCGAAGTAAAGATTGGAGCCAAGATTGTAAAGGCGATCAGTAGTAACTGCCGGAGCGGAAATTGGAGCGAAATACATAGCGCCATTTAATGACAATAAATCGGAAGGGCTGGAAGTGCCGATGCCGACGTTGCCGTTTTCTAAAATCGTAAACAAAGTCGTAGAAGCGCTATTGACGAAATTAACTAATTGGTTAGTGCCGGTGCCCGAACCCCAGACGGTTAACTTGGCGTATGGCGAAGAAGTGCCTATGCCGACATTGCCGGTCGGCCGATAGGCGTCTAAACCGTTAAGTGTCCAGACTCCGATAACGGCTATGGAGGTATTAAATTTAGCGTCAAATCTGGCATCAGTCCAATAGAGATTAGTGCCCTCGGGCAAATCTGAAGTTGATCTGATGCTTGATCCGCCGCCGCCGCCTAAAATAATGGTTTGATTTTTTGCGTTGGACCAAACCGGCAAACCGTTAAGCACCGTTAAAACTTGCCCTTCGGTTCCGACCGCCAGTCTGGATAAGGCCTTGCCCGAATCGTAATAGAGCGTATCCCCTTTTGCGTATGAATTTAAACCGGTGCCGCCGAAATCTATGTTAATCACATTAGATGCTAAAGTCGTAGTCGCTCCGGACGGTTGATTTAAGTTGCCGCCGATGAATCTGGCCAGGAAATCTGTCACCTCCATAGGCATGAGAGAATAATCAAGTCTGCCGATATTCTTGCCCTGGCTATTAAGCGCCGGGATGTTGCCGGCCCGGCTGCCGACGGTTCTGCCGGATAGTTTAGAAGCGTTCATGGCGTTAAAAGCGTAAAACGGCGCGGGCAATTTTTTTCTGGGAGTCATCTCGCTGTCGCTCCCAATCCTGATGCCAAGGAAATATTGATCACTATCTAACATAGCGAGCAAAGGCAAGTTTTTATTTTGTCCGAGGAAAGTTCTAAGCGCGCCATTTTTAATCGTAACTTTCTGAACCTCTTCCCAAACTTTATTGTTTTGATCGGTGTTCGACGGGTAGATATCGGCAGAAGTTCGGTTTTTGTTATAAAGGGCAAAACGCACATCATACTCCCCGTCCGCGATTTTTCCCTGTTTGTCAGTGACCAAAGCCAGTATCTCCATCTGCCTGGTTGTTGAGTTGATTAATTTATTGGCTTGAACCGAAGCGAGAGAAGTCGCCGAAGCACCGGCCGGCGTCTGCGTTGAAGCCGCCGGTTGCGCTAAAGGCGCGAGGTCGGTAGCGGCAATCTCGGTTTCGCCCGCGACTTTCCCGTCAAAATCTTTCGTTATGAAGCTCTCCAGTCCGGCCAGCGCGAGCAAATTATTTTTAAACTGATTAATCGGCTCTAAATATCTTGAAGGCAAAATATTGTCGGCGATGTTTCTGGCTTGGGTTATGGCAAACTGCCAGTTCAAAGACGATTGGCTGGCAATAATTTTTACGCCGGCTACCGCCCTGATGGAACGCGCTTCTAAAACACGAGCGGAATTTTGCTGAAAGTCTTTAGCGGAATTAAATTGCAAAACTTTTGCTATGGCCGCTTTGGCTTCTTGAACCGAGTCTAAGAGCGAGCCCTTAAAGTCGCTAAGTCCAACCGTTGCCGCCGGATTAAGTTTTAACAGCTTATCCGAACTGAAATTTAAAGCGCGCGATAAATTTATTCTTATGGCCTGAAGCGAATCGTTTTTAATTATTTGCGGCGCGAATTGAGCCGAGGTCGCCGCGGCTAAAAGAAGAACTAAAGCGGCGGCTGAAGTTTTTAAAGTTAGGAACGAGAATTTTTTTATTTTTAAAAATAAGGATCGTTCTGCTCTATCGGAAAAAAGTTTAACCGGCGATATTCTTTTACCGGCTGATTTAATTTTCTGGGCGGCGAGCTTGATAACTGATTTTAATTCTTTTTCGTTTTGATAAAAGTTATTATTCCATTCACCGGCCATTTTAATTTCCGGCTCTTCCAGATCAGCCAGGAATTTTACTTCGCCTGATTGCAACGCTTCCAAGGCGGAATTTTTTATATTGCTATCTAAAATTTCCGCTAAATTATTTTCCTTGGCTGGAGAAAAATCTTCTGAAGATATTTGAGCGGCATCGCTCGCGATCGCCGCCGAAATAATTTCCTCCGGCTCGGCCGAAAATTCAGGCAAAGAGGCCGGAGCTAAATCTTCCCATTTTACGAACTCGGCCGGAGCCGCGGCTTTGGCATCCAGCTTCTCAATGAGAACCTGCTCCACTAAATTATTTATCTGAGTTTTTAAATCGCCGGCAGTCGTCTCTTCTACGGCGGCCTTTGGCTTCTTGGAATCTCTGGCATGAAGATCCAAATATTCGTTAAACCACTCTTGGGTAGAGTAATATTTATTGCCAATTTTTTTCGCCTTCAATTTCTTCCTTTGCACGAGTATTGAAATATACCCAAAACCATAAGAGCTGGCTTGGGCAATTTTGCGCAAAGGCACTAACTTTTTGTTTTCGTTCTTGGGAGTTCGACGCATGGGGATGTGTCAAATATTCGAGTACGAAACTTAATTAATTTTTTTGATAATTTCGGTCTGGCTATTCGTTTAATTTTAGGCTAAATAGGTTTATCGCCTTATCAATGATATTTTTCCAAATGCTTATCAAACGATTATCAAACGCTTATCAAATTTTATACTTATATTATAACATAATTTGCCCTATAATTATACCTATTTTAAGCAACAATTATTTCTCTATTCTACCGATATTAAAACACAATCAGCCGTCTAATTTCAAGCGTCTGGCTTGTCTATCAAAGACTAAATTTTAGGCTTATTTTAGTTTAAATTTAAGACATTCATTATCTTGTAAATTTTTTTAAATATTTTTTTTGCTTAACTCAAATCGCAAAAACCAACCACCGCTTGAGATTAAGCGATTTTTCAATATTACAGATTATCGCCTCTTATCCACAGTTGGGGTTAAGTTAACCAAAGTTTTTCAACTGTATAATTTTTCTATCACCAGGCAAATAGATTACAAATATTTTATAAAATCGATAAATAAAAATCTAAAACCCCAGACAAAATAAGATATAAAGCGGCAAAATTAAGTGTAAAAAATCAGCCCCTAATCAATAATTTTTAAGGCGGTTTTTTCCAAAATTATAATCTTAAATCCGCCATTAAATAATTTAGTTTCGCATAAAAAAATCCCCGCGAAAATTAACTCCGCGGGGAAGTATGAAAGAACGATACGCTTAAGCGCCGGGAGGCGGCCCGCGCTCAACCAGGTAGTCGACACCTGCGTGCCAGAAACCATTAGGGTTTGGCGTACGGATAACTATGTACCGCCATTGGCCGATTCTGCTAACGCACAGAGTTCGTAACCGACCTCGAGTGTCGGTGAACTGCGCGACTAAAGTATGATACTTATCCGGGTTGAAATAAACGAAACGTAGAACGGTCAGCGGGTCGCTGAACCTAAGCTTAACGCCCAGCTCTTTAAGCGCCAGCGGCAAATCGCGATTGAGCATCTGGCATTTGAATCCAACTCTGTACACCTCTCTCTCGAACCGGCCGGAGCCGACAAGCGGGATTATGCGGAGAGGCAGACCGATGTACCGGCCGCCAAATTTGTTGCCTGCGATTGCCATAGCAATCGCTTGCCGCGCGTCGTAGTCAACCGGAACGTAATAACGCTCTAACCGCGCGCCTTCAACTCGGTTCGTGCTTGGCAAAAATAATTGTTTTTTCATGGTGTTTTTCTTTCTTCTGGTTGTTGGTTTTTTACGATTTAACAATCATTGGGACTTTCAAAAAACTAACCTTAAATTTACTAAAAGCCGCAATGATTGTTTAACTTTCATATTCTTTTAAGGTGCGAAACTGAGCTTACTGTTTATCATAAAGCCCGGTTAATGTCCAGCAAAGTTTTTACAAAATCCAGGGGAACGAAGATAAAATAAAAAACACCCCCGCCAGATGATGACAGAGGGTGTCTGCTTTTTAAATTAAATTTTACCTGCCGATTGCCCAGCCAAAGACTTTCTGCACGGCGCTACCCAGGACGTCAACCAGCGAAATATTGCCCACGCCGGTATAGAAAACATATTGATCGGAATATATTACGGTTTGATTAAGGTCGGTGGCGCTAACCGAATACCGATAAACCGAATCCGGATCCAGAGCCGGAATCACCAGGATATGGCCATAGCCCAAATAGGTATCTTTAATAACCCGTTTATTCTTCTCTCCGCTCTTAAAGTACTCCACTTCGACATATGACCGTTTATTGGTCTGGCCGCTTATAACTGCCCTGATTTCAGTCTTATCACCCTCCTTAGTCGAATAGAGCTCGCTCTTCACGCTATTAATCGCAAATAATTCGGTCTCGCCCAGATCAAAAACATTGGTGCCTGATCCTTCGAGATTAATTTGCAGCATTTCAAAATTTTCGCTCTCGGCAATCGCCTTAGCTCTCTTAGCCGCCTCCGTCGTAGTGGCCAGGAGATTATTTTCATTAACTTCAATAACCTCAACCGGTTGATTGACATTAATCGTATTGCCGTAAATAGTCGGCTTAGGGAATAAGAGCCTGGATAATAAAAAATATAGAGCCAGCAAAAAAAGCAGAACAATAATAAGCCAAGCGATGATTTTCCTCTGGCGTTTTTTCTTAGCTTCTTCCGAAGCCGCGTCCTTCGGCAAAGCTTCGTTTTTAGTTGGTTCCATGAGTATGTTAAATTATTTATATCTTAGAGCCTCAAGCGGATCGGTTCGACTGGCTTTTCTGGCCGGAATAAGCCCGGTAAAAAATCCCACTAAGGTGGCCACCGTTAGAATGAAAAGCAAGAACCAGCCGGGAAAATAAAAAATCGCGGTCGAATAGCCGCCCATTTTTTGCGCCAGAAAATTAAACAGCAGATTGAAGGCGGCGCCGCCGCTTAAACCGAGCGCTACGCCGACCACTCCGCCTAAAAAACCCATGATGGTTGATTCAAAAACAAACATCCAGAGAATATCATGGTCTGAAGCCCCGATTGATTTCATCACGCCGATTTCTTCGGTTCTCTCGAGCAAAGTTACTACCATGGTATTAAACATGCCGATGGCGCTGACGATTAGAGCCACCGCCCCGAACAGCCCGAGGATTATCCTGATGACTTGAAAAACCTTTTCCACCTGATCAATTATATCGGTCACGGCGGAAACTATAAATCCGCCCTCGGAAATCCAAGTTCTTAAGCTACTCATCGCTTGGCTGGAGACACTCTTAACTTTTAACTTGCTGAAAGCCGAAACCGGAGAAAAACTATTTAAAAATTTTTGATTAATATATATAATAATCTCTTTTTTATCAACCGAACCGATTATTTTAAAATCACCTTCGCCCGGCTCTGCCGAGTCGCTATTGGTCTGATTAAAAGCTATCTTAATAATTTCACCAAGCATAGCGTCCGGAGCCTTTTCAAAAACTTTCGCCAGGGCGCTCGAAATAATCACTCCATCAAGATTTTTATCATTAATTTTCCGGCCTTCGGTTATTTTAAGGCCTTCTAAGTCTAAAAACTTTTCATCAACCGCGATAATTTTCGCTTCCGTTACCAGGCCGCCGTATTTTAATCGTCCGGCGGTTTCAAAAACCGGACTGATAAAATCCACGCCGGGAATTTTCTTGATATTGTTTATATCCGCCCGGCTGATCGCCGGTTTGGCTTCTCCGGGATAAACATCTAAAGTTAAGAGAGAATCAGCCGTAGTAATAGTTTCTAAAAGCGTCTTCTGGATGCCAAAGCCTAAGGCCACTAAAAATAAAATCGCCCCGATGCCCACGCTCATGCCTAAAATCGTTAAAACCGTCCTGGAGGTTCTGGCTTTAAACATTCTGGTGGAAAATTTTAATAAATTCCAAAATCCCATAGAATTAATAAATGACAAATCAATAACAAAACTCAAAGCATTTTATTTGACATTAGGATTTTGACATTGACTTGTCATTAGTCATTTGTCATTCATTATTTTATTAGTATCTCAATAACAGCAGCAACTCAATTTCTTTGGAAATTTTTTCCACCACCCGCTTATTAAGGCCTAAACCACGCTCTTTCTCCGGGGCATCAAGCAATATCTTAAATTCATTTTTGCCGATATGATTATCCAGCCTGTCAAAAATAATTTTTGACAGATTGTTCATGATTGATTCGTCCAATTTTAAATCCAGCCGAGAATTAACATACTCGGCCAATTCCCTGGCGCTCGCGGGTTTGTTGGCAAAATCTATTTTCCCGGCTTGATAGACGAGCTGCTTAACGTTATCGGAGAACCTCTTCGCCAAACGCTTATCCCAACCGGCTCCGCCCTCTTCTATCGGCGTGTCCAGCTGTTCAAAAAAATCATGGAAACTGTCTTTAAAATACAAGAAACTCTCTAGTTTTTTCGTGGCCTTGATAATTTGATCGTTAGTCATGGAAAAAAACAGGTGGGAAAAAAGCTGCTGCGCCTTAAACGGCACTAATAAGTTGCCGATCTGATCGGACGATAATCCCTTAAATGACTGCATTAAAAGCCGCAAATTTATCGGTATATGCTCGCTCCGCGGAGTTAAATCTTCCCTGGCTTTGCCGTCTTTAAAAATATAACTGTCCGCGTCAATCGCTCTCTTAGGCTTATTTTCAATCCTAACTATTTTTCCGTCCATCATATGCACAATTCTATCGCCATATTGCAAATGGGCAGGATCGTGCGTGACCAAAATAATGGTTTTCTTTTCTACTTCATTAAGCTCTTTAAAAATAGTCATAACTACATGCGCCGATTTAGAATCCAAATTGCCAACCGGTTCATCGGCTAAAATAATTTCCGGGTCATTGATTAAAGACCTGATAACGGCGACGCGCTGCTTCTGGCCGCCGGAAAGCTCCGAAGGAAACTTCGCCGCTTGCTCGATGATATCATAGCGCTTAAGCAGCTCAACGGCCGAGGCTTTAATGTCTTTCATCATTTTTCCGGCAAAAATCTTAGGCAAACAAATATTTTCCAAAATGCTTAAGGAGCTGATTAAATAAAACGATTGAAAAATCATGCCGATTTTCTGCCGATGAAACCAGGCAATCTGCCGGTTATCGTAAGCGCCGATATCTTCCTGATCAACGGTAATCGTGCCATTGGTCGGTTTTTGCAGGCCGGCGATGGAATATAAAAGAGTCGATTTGCCGCAGCCCGAAGGGCCAAAAATAATTACATATTCCCGAGGAAATATCTCTAAGTTTATGCCGTCCAGCGATCTGATCTCGTTCGATTTCCCTTGATTATAAATTACATTTAAATCTTTAACTACGACGTTAGGCGGCGCTTGAGGCGTTATCTCGGCAACCGCGCCGGAAGCGGGAGTTGCCGCGCTGGAGAGATTATTATTTTGGGGCTGATTCTCCATTTTATATTTTTTAAAAATTAAGCGAAAAAAACAAACCGTTAGGCTTTGTTTTAGGGCATTGCCTCATAAAAATTATACAACTTTAGAGAGTTCTTGTAAAATCGTGTGTCGGCTATTCTGCGCTGCTTTTTCTGCAGACCAACCCAATTATCAGCCAAAAAAATAACACGCCAAAATGCAAATCCCAGAGCCAATGATCAAAAAACATGAGAACAATCAGCGCGGCTAAAATCGCCGCCTGGCCGTTACGATGAAGTGCCCGTTTATCTTTGTCATTCCCGCGCAGGCACCCTGTTTTATTTTTCTGCGCCGAGGTCAGCACCGAGGAGCAATCCAGGCTGCCTTTATTCTCATTTTCTTGCCTACCCGAGACGCTCCCTCTCGCAATGACAAACAGCAAGGCAACAAAAAATAATAATCCAAAAATCCCGATCTCGCTAAGCGCCAAGAGAAAGAGGTTATGCGCCGGCTGATAAAAATAACTTGGCCTGTCCGGCAGCTTCTGATTTAAAACCAGGGTGTAATTTCCTAGGCCGGCGCCGCCGAGCCAATTGCTTTTTATAATTTGCCAAGATTCTTGATATGACTCAAGCCTCTCCGCGGTTGATTTAATTTCCAGCCTGCCCTGGCCGTTAAGCCGAGCAGTGATTAAATTTTGATGCTGGCTGAATAAAACCAAGACTAGAATCGCCATGGCTAAAATTATCTGCGCCAAATTCTTTTGTGATTTTAAATTTTTCTGCCAGATCGCCAGAGCAACCATAACCGCTAAGCCAACGGCCAGCGCCAGCCAAGCGCTCCGGGAAAAACTGAAAAACAGCCCCGCCGTAAGCGCCAACACCAAAAACCAATTTATAAATTTGAAAATTTTATCATTAAAAATTATTTGAAAATTAAAAATTAAAAATTGAAAATTATCTATTCGTTCCCTAACAATAATTTGTCCTATCAACAAAAGTATCACCACCACTATCATCCCGCCTAGCATATTAGGGTAATCAAGACTGCCATAGGCTCTTAGCCAGCGCTCGCCAACGCCAGCCGCGCCCACCGCCTCAATCACCGATGCGCCTAAATCGGCTCCTCGATGCAGAGCTAACCCTAGCCACTTATTCGCGAACGTGGCTTGATATAAAAACTGCCAGATGCCTAAACAGGCGGATAAAAATATGCCCGTGAGCATCGAGAAAATCAGTTTTGATTTTTTATAATCGGCGCTCTGAATTAACCAGAACAAACCAACCCCTAAAATCAGCCAGCCGAGTTTATATAACGCTAAAAATTTATTCGGCGCGAACCAAGCTGAAACAGCCGAAGCTATGACTAAACCGCAAATAAACAGGCAAACCATTTTATCCCTGCCAGTTTCTTGCCCGTTTTTGTCATTTGTCATTGGCTTGTCCTCCGAAGCGCAAGCGAAGGGGGGAAATTTGCCATTAAAAAAATCAAAAAATCTATAAATAACAAATAACAGCAGAACCGACACCAGCAAGATATCCGTCCCATATAAGCTATAGGTTCCATATTCCCACGATCCGTTATTTAACTCGCCGGCTTTAATAACCCAGCGGGTTTGCAACGGCAAAAGAAAAACCAAGAGGTACAAACCATATTCAATTGTTTTTAATAAATATTTCATACCAACTTAATTCGGCCGAACCCGAATTCTGATTTTGAGCGCATACGAAATTGTTTGTATTTTTCTTATAAAGAAAAATACCCAAATTTCGTCTAAGCGAGAAATCAGAATCCGGGTTCGGCCTATTTCTACTACATCAATTAGTTACAACAACTCACTAATTTTCTTTAAATATCCATTCCGGTATTCCCCTCTTCTGTCGTTCAAATGCAGTTTGAGAACGCGATCGCTTACAACCACGCGCGTATCGAGATTTTTCATCTCCTGCAAATTTTTCGGCAGCCTCTTAAGCTCCAGTTTTTTAAACCATGGCTCTAATCCGCTGAAAAGTAAATCAACCAAGTCGCGATAAAATTTTTCCGGTCCAAATCCGGCATCCCGGCGCTTAGAGGTTATCCGTTTCTCGAAATTTGGTAAACAATCATTCAGCCATCTATTGGCTAAAAGAAATTTTTCATAAATGCCGTCTTTTTCATAAATCGGCGTTAAACCGGCCAGCCAATGAATAAAATAAATATCATCATTATCAGCCCCCTTTAACAAAGGGGGGCGGGGGGGATTTATTTGTCCTCCTTCCGAAAGGGGGCTGGGGGGATTATTTTTTTTCTTCAGCATCAACGGCCTTAAATCTAACGCCTCTTCGCTCACAAAAAAACTCAGGCAAATTTTATCCTTGCTCTTGCCCGGTTTAGGCCTTAAGCCAAAAATACCGGCTAAAATTACGCAAAAAAACCTAGTTAACCAGATTCTTCTGGCTTCGGTAATTATAAATAAATCAATATCGCCCGCCTCTTTTAAATTATGCGCGCCCATTAAATTACCGATCGCCGCCATTTTCAGCCAAGGAATAAATTTATAAATTTTCATGAGCCTTAGGGCGCGCTTAAACTTCATATCAGTGGCGCTATAACGAGCCAATCGCGTTTCAATTATAGCGCTTCGTCCGGCTAAAAAATAAAAACCATTTTTATATTCAATCTCAATTTGCCCCCCTTCTTTTTTGTCATTCCCGCGCAGGCGGGAATCCAGATTAATTTGCCCCCCTGACAAGGGGGGATTAGGGGGGGTTGCTGTTGTCTCCAGATCCTCCATCACTTCCATCAACTCGCACTTCACTCCCAGGCTTTGCCAGATTTCAAAAACGGTTAAAGGAAAATCAAACATATCAAAATAGGCAACCGTTTCCACGATTGCCTCCTTTAATCTCAAAAAATTTTCCGACCGGATGTCTTTAAAACGCATATGAAATTATAGCTATTTTTTCTTAAAAATATTTGATTATAGAGCGAGCATAGAAAAATTTAGGATTAAATTTAGCTTAAAATTTCTCTACAAACATTTCTTTCCCTTATTTTCATAGAAATTTTGTTAGAAATTTTAAACTAAATTCCTAAATTTTTAGTGGCGAGCGGTAATTAAATATTTTTAAGAAAATGCCCAGATTTTGTCTAAACGAAAAATTGCTTGCCAGACAGGCCGCCTATTATTCTAAATTCGGCTTATCAATTAAAATCGGCTCAATGCTTTTCTCGCCCTCGGTAATTTTCACCACATCTTTATCAATTTTGGCGAATTCTTTATAAGCATTATTATAATGATTAACCGTGGTGGACATGCTGACGCCCAGTTTTCTCATAAAATCATCATAACTTAAAATATGCCGGCCTAACTTTTGTACATTGACTAATATATCTTTGGCGCTCTCTTCAATCTGCAAAGCTCTTAAACCCTGTAAAACCGTCTGCAAATAGGCTAAAAACGAAGTGGGTGAAACAATAATCACATGTCTTTCCTTAAAAGCATACTCAATTAAATCGCGCGTATTTACTTGCACGGCTCCGACTTTATTAATCAATAAATCATAATAAATCGCCTCGGAAGGAATAAACATAAAAGCGAAATCCATGGTTTTTTCCGCCGGCTTGATATATTTTGAAGTTTCATCAATGCGCGTTTTTAAATCCAGCTTAAACAGCTTTTCCAATTTTTCCTTAGCCGCCGAGTCGCTCGTATTTAAAATCTTTTCATAATTTTCCAAGCTGAATTTTGAATCCACCGGAATAATCTTATCCTTAACGAAGACTACGGCGTCAACGATCGTCCCGTCCTTAAAAGCATACTGCATCTGATAGGAATTTGGCGGCAGGACATTTTTTAAAGTTTCTTCTAAAAAATACTCGCCTAAAACTCCGCGCTGTTTCGGATTTTTTAAAATATCCTGCAGATTCTGCAGCTGGGCGGAAAAATTCACTACCTGCTTATTGGTTTCATCCAGCTTAGTTAATTTTTCCGTTACCTCGGTTATTAACCTGGCCGACTGGCCGGTTATGCCTTGAATAATTTTAGTCGTTTGGCTGAATTGCTCTTGATTGGCGCGATGGGTTTCCCCGAGTTTCAAATCCATCGCCCGCCTTAATTCCCGATTCTGATCAGAAAGTTGCGTTAACCGTTCCATCATCGCTACCAGCTTATCATTATCGGGCGATGCCTTTTTTCTAAGCAGTAAAAAAATCACCCCGGCCAGGCCGGAAATTAAAATTATAAAAAATAAAATAAATAGAAAATTTAACATATGCTGCCCATAAAAATTATACTTTAACCCTACCACTTTTTTACTCCTCTGGCAAAGGGGGTATTATATGACATTACGCATTTTCCAGGCGGCTGGACATATAACTAATAATATGCTATGTTTTTGCTAATATCAATTAAGATGCCTGCTCTGGCTCGAGCCGGAAAAGGTTGAAAAAAACAAGGGATTTTAAACCGACCCCTATCATAATTGATTTCGGAACAAAGAATCATGAAAACAAATCATAGGTTGTCTGGCTTTACCTTCGGAGAAATACTGGGGCTGACCTTACTTTTAATTTCAATCGTCGGCGTAGTTCTCGTTATTGTCGCTGGTACGATGAAGAAAGAAAGACAGAGCGTCTGTCTAAGCACCCTGAGTCGAATTAACGCGGCCAAGACTATTTTCGCCCACGAAAACGGCTTGACCAATGGCGCCAAGGTAGCGGCATCAGCCATCTACGGCGAGAGAGGATATTTCCTTCGGCCGAGCTGCCCATCAAAAGGCACCTACGACATTAAGCCGATCGGGGTCTATCCCACCTGCTCCTGCCCATGGCACATCCCCAAGGAAATCACCCAATAAGAAGGGAAAAAAATCTTCAAAGAGCCAGAGAAACCAATCTCCGGCTCTCTTTTTTTTATTTGACAATTAACAGTAACACCTCGCAGGACTTGACTTGTTAGATAATATTATCTAACAAGACTTGCCAAAAGCGATTTTTTGCTCTACAATAAATTGCATTGTTTTAATAAACTCTCACTCTGTCATTGCGAAGCAATATTTTTATATGGCTTCACTCCCCTTGTCATTGCGAAGCAATATTTTTATATGGCTTCACTCCCCTTGTCATCCCCGCGCAGGCGGGGATCCAGGAGGGAGAAGTAAAAACCTATTTTCAGCCCGTCCTCAACACTTGAAACAAATACTACATATGGGTTAGAGGAGAGAACACGTCCTTACTGCTCTCCCCTGGATTCCCGACAGTCTGCGGCTTCGGGAATGACAATATTATATTAATTTTACATTTTAAGATTTACATTTTACATTTTCTATGTCCAACTCCATAAAAATCAAGGGCGCCCGCGTCCACAATTTAAAAAATATTGACGTGGAGATTCCGCGCGATAAACTGGTAGTCATAACCGGCTTGTCCGGTTCGGGAAAATCGTCTTTAGCTTTTGACACTATCTACGCCGAAGGCCAACGCCGCTATGTCGAATCGCTCTCCGCTTACGCTCGGCAATTTATCGGCGTGATGGATAAGCCGGACGTTGATTCAATCGACGGACTATCCCCGGCTATCTCCATTGATCAAAAATCCACGACTCATAATCCCCGCTCCACGGTCGGCACGATCACGGAAATTTATGATTATCTGCGCTTGCTCTACGCCCGAATCGGCCAGCCGCATTGCCATATCTGCGGCGAAAAAATCAAGCCCATGTCGCTTGATGAAATCGTCGGGCAAATCACCGCTAATTTCTTAGGCCGTGACATAATAATTCTCGCGCCGATTATTAAAGATAAAAAAGGCGAACATAAGAGCGTTTTAACCGGCATTGAAAAAGCCGGCTACTCGCGCCTGCGTTTTGACAATCTGATTTACACCTTGCCCGAAGCCGAAGACCTGCAAGTTGATAAACAGAAAAAACATAGCGTAGAAATCGTTATCGATCGCGTTAACATATCTAAAAATAAAGAAGATCTGGCGCGCCTTAATGAAAGCGTGGAAAAAGCTCTGGAGCTGGGCAACGGCCTGGTTACGATTTTCGCGGAAACCCCCTTGATAAAGGGCCCGCCTGCTATCGCAAGCGAAGCTTTGCGGGCAGGGGCTAGGGGGATTGTATCTGCCCCCCTTGATAAAGGAGATATAGGAGATTTAAAAAAAACGGCCAAAAAAATCCCCCCCGCCCCCCTTTATCAAGGGGGCATAATCGAAACCACCTATTCAAAACTTCTGGCTTGCCCGAAATGCGGTATTAGCCTGCCCGAGCTGGAGCCCAGAAATTTTTCTTTTAACTCGCCTCATGGCGCTTGCCCCGACTGCTCCGGCCTGGGCACCAAGCTGGAAATTGATCCTAAATTAATTATTAACCAGAATTTAACTATTGCTCAAGGCGCCATTCGCGCCTGGGCCCATAGCGCGGTCGCCGGACAGGGCTGGCTCATGAGGATTCTCGGCACGGTCGCGGGGGCTCACGGCTTTGATTTAAATACGCCGATTAAGGATTTAACCAAGGAGCAATTAAATATCGTGCTCTACGGTTCGGGCGGAAAAAATTATAATGTTGATTACCAGAGCGAACGTTTTTCCGGCGAATTAACCACCGAGTTTGAAGGCGTAATCCCCAACCTGGAAAGGCGCTTTGCCCAAACCGAATCCGATTATGTCCGAAAAGAAATCGAGCAGTACATGCGCGTCTTAATCTGCCCGACCTGCTTAGGCAAGCGCCTGAAGCCGGAAATTTTAGCCGTTACCGTGGCCGGCGAATCAATCCACGATGTAGTATCGAAGCCGATAGACCAAACCAAAAAATTCTGTAATGACTTATTGAATTCTTCGATCTTAACCGCGCGCGAGAAAAAAATCTCTCTGCGGCTTATAAAGGAAATCTGCTCCCGACTGGAATTTTTATCCAACGTCGGACTGGATTATCTGACTCTTGGCCGGTCGGCCAATACCCTATCCGGCGGCGAAGCCCAGCGCATTCGGCTGGCTACGCAAATCGGCTCGGCCTTAATGGGCGTAATCTATATTTTAGACGAGCCATCCATCGGCCTGCACCAAAGAGATAATGATAAACTAATCGGCACGCTAAAAAAACTCCGCGATTTAGGCAATACCGTAATCGTGGTAGAGCATGACGAAGCGACCATGCTGGCCGCCGATTGGTTGATTGACATCGGTCCTGGCGCGGGCGAACATGGCGGGCAAATCATCGCTCAAGGCGCGCCCGAACAAGTAAAAAAGAACCCTAAATCTCTAACCGGCCAATACTTAAGCGGTAAAAAATCTATCGCCGCGCCCGGGAAGTATCGATCCGGCAACGGCAAAATCCTAAAAATTATCGGCGCCACCGAGCATAACTTAAAAAACCTTGATGTTGAATTCCCCTTAGGTAAATTTATCGCCATCACCGGCGTTTCCGGCTCGGGAAAATCCACTTTAATGACCGATATTTTAGCCAACGCCCTGAACCAAAAACTTTACCGCGCTAAAGAAGCCGCGGGCAAGCATCAGGAAATCCAAGGGCTCGAACATATTGATAAAATTATTAATATCGATCAATCGCCAATCGGCCGGACGCCTCGTTCCAATCCCGCTACTTATACCGGCTGCTTTACGCCGATTCGCGACTTATACGCCGCCTTGCCCGAAGCCAAAATCAGAGGCTATAAAGCCGGACGATTTTCTTTTAACGTCCCGGGCGGACGCTGCGAGGCCTGCGGGGGCGACGGCACGATTAAAATTGAAATGCAATTCTTGCCCGATATCTATGTTACCTGCGATGTCTGCCAGGGAAAAAGATATAATCGGGAAATTTTGGAAATTCATTACGGCGATCGCCGCTTAGGCGGAGCCGGCTCCTCGGCTACGCTCGGAACAAGCAAAAATATCTCGGAAGTTCTGGAAATGACCATTGAAGAAGCCATCGGTCTGTTTAAAAACATTCCGGCCATTTACCAAAAACTGGCCACTCTGAACGAAGTCGGCTTAAGCTATGTAAAATTAGGCCAATCGGCCACTACCCTGTCCGGCGGCGAAGCGCAGAGAGTAAAACTGGCCACGGAATTATCCCGCCGCGCCACCGGAAAAACTCTTTACATTTTGGATGAGCCGACGACGGGTTTGCATTTTGATGACATAAAAAAACTGCTTCAGGTTTTGAATCAGCTAGTCGATAAAGGCAATACGGTTTTAATAATTGAACATAATCTGGAAGTAATAAAATCCGTAGATTGGATTATTGATCTCGGACCCGAAGGCGGAGATAAGGGCGGCCAGATCGTCGCCGCCGGCACGCCTAAAGAAGTGGCGAAGAATAAAAAAAGCTATACCGGGCAATATTTAAGCAAGCTATTGAAAAAATAGCTATTATTAAATAAATATCTTCAAAAAAGCGCTTATAACGCTTGCCAAACCTCTTCGCTTGCTGTATATTATGGTAATAACCCGGTATTTCCGGCAAGCGGAAATATATTTTAATTTAAAAAAAACTAGGAAAAATATGGATAAAAAAATTATAGAAAAAATTAAGAAAGATTTACTTGCCAGAAAAAAGCAGATAGTTGAAGATCTGGAGAGCTATACTAAAAATGACACTCATGAAAAAGACGAACATCATGCCAAGTTTCCGAACTATGGCGACAAAAACGATGAAAACGTCCAGGAAATTGATGAATATACTACCAATTTAGCCACGGAGAAGGTTTTAGAAGGCACTTTGCGGGATATTGATAATGCTTTAGGGAGAATTAGCAAGGGTGCTTACGGCATCTGCAAATATTGCAAGAAAGAGATCGGCGAGAAGCGTCTCTTAGCCAGGCCGGTGGCCAATACTTGCGTTGCCTGTAAGATTAAAATGCAAAAAATGGCTTAAATTATCATGTTAAATTTTATCAGTATAAAAAAAATAGTAGCAATTTATACGGCTATTATTTTTTTTATTGCCGCGGATCGCTGGTTTAAGGTTTTGGCGATAGCCAATCAAGGGAGGCAGATAGATTTAATCGGAGACATCTTAAAATTTAATTACCAGGCAAATTACTATATCGCTTTTTCTTTACCGTTAGCCGGTCAAGTGCTGGAAATTTTATTAGTTTTAATAATATCGGCTTTAATATTCTCTGGCTTAGATTATTGGTTCAGGCATAAATACAGTGAAGCGATTCTATTATCTTTAATTGTTCTAGGCGCTATTAGCAATTTATTTGATCGATTAAAATATGGCTATGTGATTGATTATTTAAATTTAAAATATTTTACGGTTTTTAATTTAGCAGATGCGCTGATAGTTTTCGGCGTTATATTTTTAATAATTATTTTAAACAAAAAAAACGCCTGATTGGCGTTTCAATACTCGATAGTTCGGGATTCATTTTTATAGCCAATCGTAATAAATCTGGTTTTTTTAGGCAAAATGGTTTTTATTTTATCCGCCCACTCTATCACCGTGACCGTATCCGGCCGATTAGCATATTCATTCATGCCGATAGCGACCAGGTCTTCAGCCGATTTAATTCGATAAGCATCGAGATGAGCCAAGAGTTTAATTTGGGGTTTACCCCGTGAAATAACTCCGCTTTCAGCGGAGTTCCTTTCGCTACTGCGAAAGGATTTCACGGGGTAAACCTTCATTAAGACAAAGGTTGGGCTGGTCAGGGTTTTTCTAATACCCAGGCCGGCGGCCAGGCCTTTAGTAAAAATGGTTTTACCGGCTCCTAAATCACCGATTAAGCCGAGAATTTCTCCGCTGGTCAGTTTTTTGGCGAATTCCTTGCCGATAAGGTAGGTTTCTTGCTCTGATGAGGAGATGATTTTCATGGCCTTGACAATTTATAGTTTTCTGCTATAATGTAAAATCTTAATAAATAAGCAAAATATATGGATTTTATCGACATTATCATCAGCCAAATATTCGGCAACAGCAAATAACCATCAGCTGAAGAGATTTTTGCGTCCAAAACTTTATACTACCGGTGAAAACCAGCAAGTATTGTAGTTTGAACGTTTTTTTGTGGACAGTGCAGGACTCGAAGCTCCTCGGCGCTTGCCTCGGGGCAGAAAATTCAAAACGGAGACAACCCCTGCTTAGCGTTAATATTATGTGTGGGCGCACAAGGATTTGAACCCTGGACCCCCTCGGTGTAAACGAGGTGCTCTAACCAGCTGAGCTATACGCCCCTTGTGAAGTGCCGAGGACAGGACTCGAACCTGCAAGGGGTTGCCCCCGCTACCACCTCAAGGTAGTGCGTCTACCAGTTTCGCCACCTCGGCCAAAGTTTAGGCAAGCTTTACTTCTTTAAGCTTTTTATTATAATTGCGGAGATAGTAAAGTTTGGCGCGCCTGACCTTAATTTGCTTCTTTATTTCAATTTTGGTGAGAGTTGGCAAATTTAAAGGGAAAATCTTTTCCACGCCGACGCCGTCAGAAATTTTTCTGACCGTTATCGTGCCGCCGGCTTCGTTGCCGTGCTTTTTGGCGATAATCAGGCCTTCGTAATATTGGACTCTTTCTTTTTCCTCGCCCTTGGCATTAAGTTCCTTGATTTTTTGATAAATTCTGACTGTCATGCCCGGCTTTAAATCTTTAGGATCAATTTTTTTCGCGATTACTTCTTTTGCCATATGGTTTTTAGTATTTAAAAATAGAACAGCAGAGGTTCTATTATAAATATAGTCAATATTTAATAATGATACAATGTTATAATAATTATTAGGTTTTGTCAACCTTTCTTCGCGAACTCTCTTCTTATTACTTCGATGACTTTGCTTATGGCTTGGTCAAGTTTTTCTTGGCGATTTATAACAATAAAGTCATAAAAGCGCGACTCATTTTTTATCTCGCTGGCGGCATTTTTCAATCGCCGTCTTAATTCGGTCGGTTTTATGTCGCAATCTCGAGCGATAAGCCTTTTTTTTATACTTTCCAGCGAGTCTGGTTTAATAAAGATCGTAATTGCTTGATAATTTTTTTTATAATATTTGGCGCCGACCGCGTCGGGATTAATGATAACGTTATGGCCATGTTTTAGTTTTTTTTCCAAGTCAGGTTTATAACTGCCATAGTAGGCTTGACGGTTTTTAACATAGGTATGTTCAACAATATTGCCTTTCCTGATTTCGGCTTTAAATTTTTTTTTGCTTAGGAAATAATAATCGATCCCGTCTTTTTCTTTGTTCCTGGGTTTTCTGGTAGTGGCCGTGACTAAGCGCCTGAATGAAGGGAAGCGGCGGATTATTTCGTTAGTGATTGTGCTTTCGCCTCCGCCGGTCGGAGCGGCTATTACCACAATTTTGCCTGATTTTTTCATAATTATTTAACAATTTTCAAAAGATTTTCTAATTCTTCGGTTAAGCCTGCTCTGAAATCTTTTTGCTCGCCGGCCAGGTCGGTAAAATTTAAATGGTCGGCAATTAAAAAAATTCTGTTTAAGCCCAGCTTTTTATCCTGTTTTTTAGTTCTAGCCGTGCCGTAAATTTTATCGCCGACTACCGGGTGGTCGTAAGCGGCCAGATGAACCCTGATTTGATGAGTGCGGCCGGTTTTAATTTTTACTTTCAATAAAGTATAGTTTACGAGCCTAGTAATAATTCGAAACTCCGTTTCCGCTAAGCGGCCGGTCGTAGCCGGTTCGCCTTTTACCGTCGACGGGATGGCGGCCATTTTATAGCCTTCGCTCGACCTCTTAATCGGAAAATCTATTAAGCCGGCTTCTCTTTGGATCTTGCCATGGACTAAGGCGGTGTATTCTTTTGTTATAGTTCGGCTTTGAAATTGTTTTTTAAGATTATCAAAGCTGTCCTGAGTTTTGGCAATAACCATCAGCCCGCTGACCTCTTTATCCAGGCGATGGACGATACCCGGCCGATCCGCGCTATCACCGACTTTTTTTATTCTTGGGTACTTGGTTATTAGCCAATCAGCCAAAGTATAGCCAGCGGTTCCATGCACGATCAAACCGGCTGGTTTATTTATTACTAAAAACTCGCTGGTTTCATCAATGATTTCAATTTTATGGCCTAAAGCGTTTTTAATTTCTACTTTTTTGTCCGGCTGATTTTTTTTAGAGAGTTTTTTTTGCAGATTAATTATGTCGCCAGGCCTTAAGGAGTAATGCGATAATTCAGGCAAGCCATTAATTTTAACCATGTCTTGCTCAATCATTTTCTGGATTTGGCTGCGGGAAGGTTGAATTTTCCCCCAAATCGAATCGGCGCCGGCCAAAAATTTATCCAATCGGCTGCCGGCGGTTTTTTTGGTTATTTTTATGATCATACAGGGTTTTTATTTAATGGTGTCTGACGAAGCTTTTGATTTTGAGCGCATACGAAATTGTCGTATTTTTTAATAAAAATACCCAAATTTCGTCTAAGCGAGAAATCAAAAGCTTCGTCAGACACTGCTTATTTAATTTTAAAAGTTTGTTCTAAGCCTGCCACCATTTTTTCCAGAGTAAAAAATTGATTAGCGCGTTCACGGCCATTTTTTCCAAGGTAAGCGCGCAGTTTTTTGTCCTGATGCAATTTAATAATTTGCCGAGCCAGCAGCTCGCTATTATTTGATTCGATTAACGAGCCGGTTTTATTTTCTAAAATTAAATCCTCTAGGCCGATATTACGTGGAGCTAAAATCGGCAAACCCGAGGCCATAGCTTCTAAAATGTTGCCGTAATCATCAAGCTTTAAGGAATCGCCGGTAGCGAGAAAGATATCAAAACTATGCAGCCATTTTTTCAGTTGCTCCTGTTCTCCGACCAGCCAGACTAAATTTTCAATTGCCATTTTTTTCGCTAGCCACGAGAGACTCTTTCTTTCTTGGCCTTCGCCGATGATAATTAATTGAATATTGGGAATTACCGGCAAGCAGTTTTTTATGGCTTGAAAAATCGCCTCAATTTTTTGTTTTTGATCTAGGGCGGCGATAACGCCAACGGTAAAATATTTGCGATGAAAATTTGCTTGGCTCAAAGAGGCTAGCTTATTAAAAATATTTTCTTGGTATTGGCTTAGTTTTGCTCCGGGCGGAATTGTTTTTATTTTATTTTCATCGCAACCAAGGCCGGCCAGCTGCAATTTAGCGTAGTTATTAAAAGCGATTATTTCGGCAAAGCGGTGGTTTATTTTATACAGCCGAAAGATAAATTTATTAATTTGCCGATAGTTTAGATCCGGGGATTCCAACCAAAAAACTTTTATGCCTAAGAGTTTGGCCGGGCCGGTAATAATAATTTTTTCGTTAAAGTTCAGGCAGATGATAAAATCGGCCTGGTTTTTTATTTTTAAACCAATTAAAGAAATTAAGAATTTTAGCTGGATAAATAACAGGCTGGCGCAAAAAAGCAGAAGATTCGGCCGGTTTTTTAAATCCGGGCCCAAGAAGATTTTTTTAGCCGACCAATGATTTTGCTTAAACTGATTAATTAAAGCTGCTTTAGACGACCAAAGTTTAAAGAAAACTTTTTTTTGCTCCAATTCTTTAAAGACAGCCGTCAGCAAGGAATTTTTATCGGTTAAAGAATTAATGACTAAAATATTTATGGGCATAGCTACTCATTAGTTATTAAATTTTTTAAATCAGCTTTAGCTATGCCTTTAAAGAAATACAGAGAAATCAAATAAACCAGGCAGGCCAGCGGAATGATTATTATTAAACTTATTTTATTAAGCAATAAATAGGTAAATAAAGCCATGACCAGAGAGGCGATAAATGATTTAAACAGAACATTAAAATTAAGCTTGAACTGACTGTATCTTATCACTATATACAGAGAAAACAAGGCGATGGCCAGTTCACTATAGACCGTTACCCAGGCGGCTCCATAATATGAATAGAGCGGAATAAAAATCAAATAACCCGCGAGCGCGGTTAAGGCGGTAAAGAGATAGGCGCCAATCACCTTTTTTTGCTTGTCTAAGGCGATAACCGCGTGGGCTAGCAAGCAGCCGATAAAAATAAAGCCGACCGCCAGAATTAAAATTTTTAAGATACCGCCGGCCGGAGCAAAATTTTTACCGGCGACTAAGACTATTAAAGGTTCAGCCACCAGTTCGGCGCCGATAATTAAGGGCGCGGCCAGCATAAACATCAGGTTAAGAGCTTTTTGCAAAACTCTGTTAAATCTCTCGGTATCTCGGTTGGCCCAAGCTAAACTCAAAATTGGTAAAATTAAACCGGCAAAGATAAACGGCAGAGCGGTTAAAACATCAATTATTTTATAAGCGGCGCCATAAAGTCCGACTTCGTTTTGACTTTTTAAAAGCGACAAGATTAAAATATCAGCTCGCAGATAAATTAGATTGAAAAAGATTGTTAACCCCAGGGGCCAGGATTTTTTAATAATTTCTTTCCAGACAGCTAAATTAATTTGCCATTTAATTTTAACAAAACGGCGGGAAAACCAATAATGCATGATGAAACTGATCGCGCTGGATATAACCGTAGCCGCCATAATGCTTAAGAGCCCTAAATTTAACCAAGCGGTTAAAATTATGCCGGCCAATAAGATAATTCGGCTAACCACCTCGGCGACAGAAACCACGGCCATGGTTAGGTTCTTCTGAAAAAAACCGACCAGGATTTGATTCAAAGCCACGAAGAAAAATGACAAGCCGGTTATGGCTACACCGACTTTTATAATTGCTTCGTAGGGGAAAAAGAAAACCACGAGTGGCGCCAGGCCGAGAAAAAGAACGGCGGAGACGAGCCGCAGGCTGAAAAGATTATTTAGGAGCGTCTCCTGATTGGCTTCCGGCCGGCTGATCATCTGCGAAGTTATCAGGGTTAAGCCGAAGTCTGCCATAATACCGAAAAAAGACAGGAAGGTTATGATAGTTGTATATTGGCCAAAGCCGGCTTCACGCAAATATCTGGCCATGATAGCGATAGCAACCAACCCCAGGACAGTGGAGATGGCTTTACCGATTATTTGGATTATGGTGTTCTTGGCAACTTTAGCGGATAGATTCATATGGTGATTAGGCGCTGTCGGGTAGAGCTTGTGGTTTTTCACTTAGACAAAATTTGGGTATTTTTATAAAAAATACTACAATTTTGTATGCGCTCAAAACCACAAGCTCTACCCGACAGCTATTTACTTTTGCTTAATTTACTAATTTTAGTTATAATAAATGCAGGATTTCACTATAACTAAATTATAGCAAAATAATATGTTAATGACTAAGAAAATTTTTCACCCCGTTAAATTGCTTCGCACCAGCTTTGCTGGATTTAACGGGGTAAAGTATAGCTTAAGCATAATATTTTTGTCCATGATTTTAGTTTTAACTCCGGTAGCGGTTGGTTCACTATCAATTAATCAAGCGCAGGCTACAGAAAAAGGAAGCGGGGGGATATGGTGGAATAAGGCGCAATTGGGCGGTTTAAACCAGGTGGGACAAGCTTATGGCGGGGGTAATCCGTTAGACGCCAGGAGAGTGGTGGTTGATGTCATTTATATTATTCTGGGATTTTTAGGCATACTGGCTGTGATTTTAATAATTTATGCCGGTTTTAAATGGATGCTGTCTCGCGGCAATGACGATGAGGTAAGCGACGCTAAAAAGATTTTAATCGCCGGCGTTATCGGCTTAGTAATTATTTTATCCGCCTATATTATAGCTAACTTTGTGATTGAACGAATCTATGGCGCCGTAACCGGCGAATCGATGTTCCTTTATTAGGCGAGATTAGGTTAAAAAATTTACAAATTGTTTTTTATTTAATTAAAAAAAACCGCGTAAAATGGTTTATTTAAATAATATGCTATTTTTGCGTAATTTATAGAATGAAAAAATATGAAACAAAAAGCATATAAAAAAATTATCATTTCGGTAGCGATTATTTTGGCGGCCAACTTGGTTTTGGCTTTTTCCTCCCCAGCCTTGGCGGATGAAACCGACAATTTTTGGGGCGGCTCTCAGGAAAAGGCCTATGTTAAAACCAACTCCGGTTTGCCGTCCGACGGCGGCGTCGAGGATCCGCGCCGCCTAGTCGTGCAAATTATTAAATTAGTTTTGAGCTTCTTAGGCATTCTGGCCGTAATTATTATTCTCTATGCCGGTTTTAAATGGATGCTCTCCGGCGGCAGCGAGGAGAAGATCGGTGAAGCCAAGAGCATGCTGATCGCCGGTTTAATTGGTTTAATTATTATTGTCTTCGCCTATATCATAGCCAATTTTGTTATCACGACAATCGTCAATGTTGCTACCTAAATGGCAGCCGTTCTATAAGAATAATTATGTTTAGAAATTTTAAACGGCTTAAAATATTCTTTGTTGTTTTGATTTTATTTTTGTTTTTTATTTTTTTAGCCAGCCGCGGGCGCGTTTATGAAAAGAAAGATTTAACCTACGGCGTAACTTTTTCGAAAAAACAGGCTCAGAATTTAGGACTTAACTGGCAGGAAATATATTTATCGATTTTTGACGACCTGGGCGTGAAAAAACTTCGGTTGCCCGCCTATTGGGACGAGATTGAGCGCGAAGAAGGAAATTTTTTTTGGCAGGATTTGGATTGGCAGGTAAACGAGGCCGCTAAGCGAGGGGTTAAAATTGTTTTAGCGGTTGGCGCTCGCCTGCCGCGCTGGCCCGAATGCCATTTTCCGGACTGGACGAAAGGCCGGCTTAAGGCGCAGATTGAAAATAAGACTTTGGATTACTTAGCTAAAGTGATTGAGCGATATAAAAACAATGACTCAATAGCCGCCTGGCAAATTGAAAACGAACCGTTTTTATCGCATTTCGGCGATTGCCCGAAGTTTGATAAAAAATTTTTAGACCAAGAAATCGTTTTAACCCGCCGGCTTAATTTTCGCCCGATAATTATAACCGATTCCGGGGAATTATCTCTTTGGCTGAGCGCGGCCAGTCGAGCCGATATTTTCGGCACTTCTATCTACCGCGACACCTATTCCAAGTTTTTTAAAAATTATATCCATTACCCGATCGCCCCGGGATTTTTCCGCTTTAAGAAGAACTTGGTTTCGCTTTTTGCCAAACCGCAAGACTGGATTGTTATAGAACTTCAAGCCGAACCATGGGGGCCGAAAGCCTATCAGGAGCTATCGCAGGCCGACCGCGATCGAACCATGAATCTTAAAAAATTTAAAGAGATTATTGAATTCAGCCGGCAGGCCGGCTTTCGCGAGTTTTATCTCTGGGGAGCGGAATGGTGGTACTGGGAAATGCAACAGGGCAGGCCGGAAGTTTGGAATTACGCGAAGACGCTATTTAGAGGAAATTAACTGTTATTCATAAGCATTATTTCTTCTTGTCATTCCCGCGGCTTGCCCCGTGAAATGCATCGCATATTTCACCGGGGAGGCGGTCATCGCTACGCGAGATCTGGCGTAGCCATGAGAATCCAGGTTAAGTTAGTAGGAATTTCCGTTTGCTGCAAAATATTATAAAATAAGATGTTTGTGCTTTTTGCTCCCAGCCTGCCGGCAGGCAGGCTGGATTCCGGCTTCGCTTGCCAGCAGGCAAGCTCTCCGCCAGCTGGCGGAGGCCGGAATGACAAAACAAAGAGATTGCCGCGCCGCCCTGATTACAGGGGCGGCTCGCAATGACAAGGCTACTTTATATGACAACAATAAATAAACAATATTCTATCGGCGTTGATGTCGGCGGGACAAAAATGAATGCGGTTCTTTTTGACGGCGAGAACGTAATCGCCAGTTATCTCTTAGCCACGCCTAAGGACAATCTCGAGCATTTTATGATTATGCTTAAGGCTTTAATCGAACCGCTTCAGGACAAGGCGAATAAGGATAAGATTGTAATTAAAGGAATCGGCGTGGGCGTGCCGGGCAGTCTAGATTATAGGGAAAACAGAATTATTAAAACCGGCAATTTGCCTCTGCTTGACGGTTTAAAATTGCCGGCGAATTTAACCGGCCGGCTGGGTATGGAAGAAATCAAAATTGATAATGATGCCAGCTGTTTTTTAAGAGCCGAGGCTCGGCTGGGCGCGGGCAGAAAAATTAATAACATTTTCGGCCTAACCATCGGTACGGGCATCGGCGGGGCCTGGTGGCTTAACGGCCAAATTTATTATGGCAGTCATGGCGGATCAGGCGAACCCGGCTGGGTGGTAGTGGATTATAAAGAAGGCATCAGGCTCGAAGAGGCTTACCATAAGCTGGCGCAGAATAATCCGGCTTCAATGGCCGAAGAAGCCTATCGAGGCGATGTTTTAGCCGAAAAATCCTATCAGGAATTCGGTTACTTTTTAGGCATTTCTTTGGCCAACATAGTTAATCTGATTGATCCGGAATTAATTATTATCGGCGGCGGAGTGGCAGAGTCGAGCGACCTGTTTCTTTCAAAAACCAAGAAGATCATGCGCGAATATATTCGTCTGCCGGAAGCCAAGAAGATTAAGATTGTTAAGGGCAGGCTGGGAGCAAATGCCGGAGCGATTGGGGCGGCGCTTTTAGTTTCCTAGTTGTCATTCCGGCCTCCGCCAGATGGCGGAGAGCCTGTCTACTGACAGGCGAAGCCGGAATCCAGGTTTATTTATCGAGTAATCATTATTTCCCCCTCTTTGTTAGTAAATCTGTTCGTGACGCTTCGCTAGGACTTACTTTCTATATCCCTGCCTACCGGCAGGCAGGTAAATTCTAAATTCTCATCGCTACGCGAGATCTGGCGTAGCCATGATAAACAAATTCAAATGATCGAAATCAAAAACAATACAATTTAAAAAGCCGAACCTTTAAACTTGCCCTTAGTTTAAGTATATGTTAGGTTATTGGTATGACAAAACGCCAAATTTATCAACAAATTAAAGAAGTGGCCGGCCAAATAGTAAGAGAGCACCAGCCGGAAAAAATTATCCTTTTTGGCTCGTATGCTTGGGGTGAGCCGAGCCATGACAGCGACGTGGATTTGTTTGTGGTAAAAGAGACAGAAAACACCAGAGAAACAGCTAAAGAGATTGATGGTTCAATCTTTCCTCGTCCATTTCCTATTGATTTGATTGTTTATACTCCGGCCAAATTAAAAAGAGAGCTTAACCTTGAAGAACCTTTCGTATCAAAAATAACCAGAGAGGGCAAAGTTTTATTTGAAAATTATGAAGGAAGAGAATAAAAAAATTATAGCCGCCAGGTGGGTCAGGAAAGCCGGAGATGATGAGCTTAACATCCGTTCAATTTTGAACTAATGAAAATTCATGATCTTATAAAGTTGATTTCACTTTTAGAAAATAACGCGCCCGGTATCAAGGAAATAGGCGAAGAAGCCGCTTTGTTAAATCAATACTATATTGAGACTCGTTACGCCGGAGACTATCCTGAATTTTCCTGGAAAGACGCTGAAGCGTCTTTCGCCGCCGCTAAGAATATCAAAGAATTTATTTTAAAAAAAGTTAAAAGATAGAATAATTTGAAGCCACACAATACAAAAAAACTTCCATAAGGAAGTTTTTTTGTATTTTGAGTTATGAGTTGTCTGGCTTCGCCAGATCTGGCAAAGCCAGACGAGCTACAAGTTATGAGTTATAGGCTTGCTCATTTGAAGGCCTCGATAACGAATTTAACCAGCGCGTAAGAGGTAAAAATTATAGCTAACCCCAAGGTCGCCCAAATTACAATATTTTTTCCTTTGGTTACCTGCTCTTGGCTGCCGCCTGACAGCATCCAAGTCAGGCCGCCGTAAATGAACATCACTAGAGCCAGCGAGCCGATTATGCCCATGGCGTAATTAATGATTTTTCCGAGTAAGAGGGGGATGCCTTCGCTATCTTGAGTGCCGGTTAGGGGGTTGGTGAGTTTGACGGGGGTTGGGTTGCCTTGCCTTGTATTTGAATCATCAGCGGCATAACAAAGTTGAACGGCGATGATAGAGACTAGAATGAAAAACACGACCGAGAAAAAGCGAAAATTATTACTCATAGAAGTTTATAAATTATATAGTAATATTATAGCAAGAATAAAATAAAAGGGGTAGGCTTGTGTGTTAGACAAGCCTACCCCGTGGTTGTAAAGAACGTTTAGGGAAAAATGTTTACGGTCAGTTTGACCGGAGTATTCCCTGCTTTGACCTGCAGTTTGCCCGGACAGTCCGGGTACCACGGCAGGTTGTTTTCTACCAGCTTCCAACTGGCTTGGCCATCGCCTTTGTCGACGCGGTGGCTAAAAGCGCCGATGAAGGATAGGTAGCGCCAGCCTTGACCTTGGTTCAGATCGCTTACCGTGCGGATCTCGCCGTTGGTCAGACTTACCTCCAGAGTTATGCCTGGGAGCGTTGACCTGGCCGAGGCGACGGGTTTTGGTGTTACCGTTTGCGCTAGAAGTTTTTCGATATCCTTGCGGAGATCAATTAACTCCTGCGTGTTGGTTTTAACCTGCCCATATTTTCCAGCTTGCATCAGAGCCGGGATTGATGTTGCCAGAGCATCTTCTTTTTTTCGCAGCTCCAGAATTAGCGTGGTTTTGACTCCGGAAAGGCCAGGATTCATTAGCTCTACAGCCTGGCCATGGATTTGGGGGAACGAAAGGGCGATTAGGGGAAAGTTGCTTTTGATGCTTGACCATGCCCAACCGCCAACCAGTACGATTACGACCGCCACGCCCAGCCACTTGGCTAGACGCGGGTGGTCAACTCGCAAGGAATTGATTCCATAGGCCGTCGCTATAAGAAACAGGACAGCCCAAAACGACCAATTTATCGCGAGTGCGAGGCAGAGTGCGACCAGTACGGTCACGCCAACATATTTCACAAATTTCATGTGTTTTCCTTTTTGTTTACAGTTTGAAGACTGCCTTTAATATTTTGGGCAGGATCTCAACAGTGAAATCAGACGACAAACTTGACAAGAACCGTTCCCAGAAGGTGTTCCCATGACTGGGTGTGGTTGTTGTGGTAGGCGACTGTGGAGTAGCCGGTGTTTCACCGGTGTTGGTTGGGATTTCCCTCCGGACGCTTTTCAGCGTACCAGCGTAGGCCATTAATCGTTGGAGTAGCGGATCCTTAGCGACGACGCTATAGCCTCTTCGGTCTATAATATTTTGGACGCCTTGACGGAAGGCCTCCATCACTTCTTCCCGGAGGGAGAATGCGCCATAAATAACGCTGAAGATCGTCCAGATTATGACTCCAAGGAAGAACGGTTTTTGCCATACACCAGAAGGAGCTGGGTCTGGTTTGATCTCCATAATAGTTCCTTTAATACCAGGCAGGGCGTTGTAAAGGCTCTGTTGCTCGGACAGGGTGGTCTGGGAATAGTCAATTAGTGGTTTACCTAGTCCGAAGAATAAGGCAACTAATAGGCCGATTATCCATAGTCCGGCAGCGGCGTAGATAAAAATCTTCGCCCATTTGTTATTCTTGGCGTCCCAAGCGATTTGAGGCGGCGTTTTGGCAACACGTTGGATCACGTGCATAATTGAAAAGCCACTAATCCCCGAAATGTGTGCCGAGACTCTTAACTCCTTCCCGTCGGCCGGAGCGGTCAACGTATTGAAGGGGCATACGGCGTCGCCCTGTTTATCGGTAACCGCGATTTTTTGGTCGCCTTCACAGGTGAAAACAATTGTTTTTTTGCCCAATCCTTTATCATTGATGTTCAGAACACGGACAAAAATGTTGTACTTCTCCGGCGGCGGTGTGACTGGTGTTCCTACAGTCGGAACGGCCGTAGGAACAGGCAACCGGCTTTTGAACATTTGGAGCTCAACCGGGTCGGTTGCCGGTATTTTTTTCTCCGCTGGTTTTGCCGGTGGTGTCGCAGGGGCTGGCGCCGGTAGGGGTGTTGCCGTTGCGGGTGCTGCTGCGCCTGCCGCTGGAGCTGGTGTTGGTCTTGTTTTTGCCATAACTTGCTCTCTTTCGTTTTGGTTGTTTTCGTTTACTAATTTTCAAGGTTCAATCCATTTTTTGAACCCTTATTCCTCGCCCTTGGCCTACCTAAAAATAAGCAGGTCAAGAGAGAGGGAAAAGGGCTCAATTCTTACTCCTTTTGGTGCAGGACTACTAAAATAGACGATTTGTTATCATAGCATAAAATTAAAAAAAAGTCAATCGTTTTTTAGGCGAAAGACTTTTTTATGGCTAAAATTAAATAAAAATTATTATTATTTAATCATTCTCTAGTTCTATAATTTCCTTGGTTATTCTAGGAACTTCGTTTGTAAAAAACTTTTTTATTTGCTTCCAATTGACCTCAAAATTAATTTTTGGAGTCGGGTCGTTTTCCGCGTCAATAAAATAAACCAAACTTTTTAAGATATGATGATAATCATGGGCGACTGATGGGTACTGGGTTTTAAGTTTAAGAATAAATTCTTTAAGCGGAGCGATATTTTTCGCGCACCAGTATAAATCAAAAAAATCGCGTTTGCGTCCGCGCTGGCTAATGGCGATAATTTTCATTACGGCGATATCCACCGGCTCAAGAACTTTAATGAAACCATAGGTTAATGGTTTTTTCGCCGGCCGAAAAAAAGGGTAGAAAATAAAACTTACTTTAGCTCCCGTTAGCGTGCCGTAAATCGTTCCCTCGGCATTAATATCCGTTTGCCAGTCCGCGCCATTAAAATGATCCAGCAAAAGATTGTTGTTAAATTTTTCTGGGATAAAAAAATCCAAATCAACCGAACTGCGATGGCCGGCTTGTAAAGCCAAGGCAGTGCCGCCGGCTAAGTACCAGTTAGAGCGTCCGAGCCACGACTCTTTAGATAATAATTCAAGAGCCTTTTTTGTGTCGCGCGGCAAAGCTTCAGTATGCCAATCTGTTAATTTTTTAGAAGAAGAGACCATAGGGTTTTGGTTCGCGGATTTAAGACGCGAGAAGATCTAACCACTTTTTTTAATTGTGGTTGGCTATAGGTCCGCCATAGCCATTTTACCTCTTTGTCTTTGCCGAATTCCATTATTCTTTCAATAATATAGTTAGCGTGTTTTTTTATGTTCAGAGTCCTTGGGTCAATATCCCAAAAAAGAGATTGCCTAAAATTTACCACGCTAGAAATTTTTTGGTTTTGTTGTCCCATATTATCTTCTGGCCCCGATGAATTCTAATTGAAATTTCTAACGGGGTGAATAACTTTAGTTTTATTTATATAGTAATTTTATCATAAAATGCGGGGAAAATCAATGGTATAAAATCCCCCTTATTCCCCCTTTGTTAGGGGGGGGCGAAATGCAAATCCCCTCAATCCCCCTTTGCAAGGAGGACAATTCTTTTACTGTGTTTTTTTCTCCACTCTTCGACTTTTTTATGATTGCCTGACAATAATATTTTTGGCACGCGATATCGTTTAATCCCCTTGCGCTTTAAAATCCCCCTAACCCCCTTTATCAAGGGGGCACTAATTAGAGGGGAAGCAATAAAGACTTCCGGCCTGGTGTATTGGGGGTGCTCCAGAACTCCGGGAATAGTATGCGACTCATTTTTTGCGCTTTCACTATTGCCTAAAGCTCCAGGTAAGAGTCGGGTGATTGAATCAATAATGGTTAGAGCGCCGATTTCTCCGCCGGTTAAAATATAATCGCCAATAGAGATTTCGTCGTCGATAAATTTAGTAATTCTCTCGTCCACGCCTTCATAGCGGCCGCAGATAAGAATTATATTATTTAGGTGGGAGTATGATTTTGCCATTGCTTGGTTCCAGGTTTTTCCTTTGGCAGATAATAAGACGATTTTTGAATTATGAATTTTGAATTTTGAATTATGGGTCTTTTTTTTATTTTTTTTCCATAATTCATTATTCATTATTCTTGATTCAATGTCTTTTAGGGCTTTATAGAGCGGTTCAATTTTCATGACCATGCCGGCGCCGCCGCCGAACGGCGCGTCGTCAACGGTTTTATGATTATCGGTTGTCCAGTCGCGCAGATTATGAATTTTTATGTCTATTAAATTTTTTTTCAGGGCGCGTTTAATAATTGATTCGTTAAAATAGGAATCAAAGATTTTGGGAAAGATTGTGATAATGTGAAAAGTCATATAATTGTTTTTTGTCATTCCCGCGAAGGCGGGAATCCATGATTGTTTATTTTCCACCATATTTCTGGATCCCCGATCAGGTCGGGGATGACAAATGTAGTCATTATAACAAAAAACCACAGTAGTGTGTGGTTTTTTGCGTATCTAAATTTTTGAAAGTTAGATCTTTAGGTCATCGACGGATGAGGTGTCGATGCCGGCGCTTTCGCTTCTTTCGACTCTGGCCGGTCTTTGTGAACCTTCCGGTTCATATATTTTCAAGTTGACGCGAGCGTTATTCTTAGCGCCAACAATTTTTAACAAGGTTCGAATAGCTTGGGCGGTTTGGCCTTTTCGACCGATGATATATCCCATATCAACCGGGTCGACTTTAAGGGTTAGTAAAACGCCCATTTCATCTACCGTTCTTTCTACCGAGACCGCGTCCGGATTGGAAACGACGGTTCTGGCGATGGACTCCAAAAATTCTTGATCGGTTGCTTTAGCAGCCATAGTGTTTTTTTTCTTTCAAAGCTGACTTTTCAGTCAGAAGCGAAAGTTCTCTTAATTATTAATTCCCTCCGCCGTCCGGCGGATTACTGGGATTATATTATTGTAGCAGAAAATATCTGCTTGTCAATGTCGGAAAATACTAAGCTTTGACGGCTGGCGTTTCGGTTTTAGGCGCTTCGGCCGCGGCCGGTTTAGTTTCTACCGGGGCGGTTTTATCTTTTCTATCTTTTGAGGCTTTAACCCTCTTGCCCTCAATAATTTTCTTTTCAATCAGCAAATTATTAATGGTTGCGGACATGCCGGCGCCTTTAGACAGCCAATACTTGGTTTTTTCGGCATTAATTTTCAGTTCTTTGGAATGCGGGTTATAAGAACCGAGAATTTCCAGAGAGTCGCCGTAAAGATCTTTTTTCTTTTCCGAGATAACCAGCCGGTATAGCGGTTTATTTTTTTTGCCAATTCTTGATAGTCTGATTGTTAACATAGTAATGCAATAGTTTTAATGAATTATTTAATAATGACGGTACTAGAATATTAGCTAAAAAATCGGTAAATGTCAACATAAAAAAAGAACAGAGAACGAAAAATATTTTGTATTATTTTTTATGTTCACGTAGATATTTTTGAAACTCATCCTCGGAAAAAATTGAAACATCTTCTGTTTGCTTGAGCATTGTTAGTTGGTCGTCAAAAGTTTCTATTTGATTGTCCGGATTCTGTTGATAGGCGGTTATTTTCATTTGCACAATTTCCGCGCGGCTTTTTAAATATGCCAGCCAAAAACTATTGTCATTAATTTCCAAATGTCGTGATACCAATTCAAGGAAAGCGCGCCAACTTGGCTCCAGTATCTGGGCGATTTTTTCCCCAGACTCAGTCTTAAGTATTTTAACATAATCTCTGACTGCGTTAAAGTCATCAATTTGGCATTGAACATCTTTGCCTCTTAAAGCAGGCGCGTCATTGTCTTTTAAGACAGTATGGCCTTCAATATAAAAAGGTGCGTCAGGCATTTCATCAAAATTGCCCAGCATGTTTTGGTACATACCGACCGCGCCAAAGCGGCTAAGCCTGTCCGCGTCGCGAACTATAGTCAAAGTTTCTCGGGAAGTTTCTTGGTGTTTATCATGGCGTTTTATCGCTCTCATTATGTCACCGTATTGCTGTGTGCTGATTAATTTATGTTCATAAAAATCCCGAAAGAGAGGTTTGGCAGCTTCTGCCGATAGTACGGCATGGTTTCTTTTCTGCGGATCAGATGCCTCAGTAGCTCTCCCCCAGTCGTGTATTAAAGCCGCCGTTTCGGCCTTAAAAATATCAGCTTTTTCGCCTAAGGCGATTATTTTAGCCAACTCCTTAACTCTTAATGTATGGCCCAATCCATGGCCATCAGATAAATTGTTAAATCTATCAAGAGTTTCTTTTTCTAGTTGTTCAATTATTTTTTTCTCGTTTACCCTTTCAATATTAAAATTTTCTGGCATAAGTTCAGTGAGCGGGTAACGGGAATCGAACCCGTATTATCAGTTTGGAAAACTGATATAATAACCATTATATTATGCCCGCCTAAGCTCTTTTTTAATGGGTCGGGCTGCTGGGAATTGAACCCAGTCTATCTGCTCCCAAAGCAGACGTACTACCGGTATACGACAGCCCGAAGTAATAAGGTAGCCCTTCGACAAGCTCAGGGCACTTCGTCTAATTATAAAATATAGTGGCCTGCACTGAGCGGAGTGATGATTTAACGATTAGTTAAATTATCACGTAGTCGAAGTGTGCCTCGGGTCAGAATCGAACTGACAACAGAACGATTTTCAGTCGTTTGCTCTACCACTGAGCTACCGAGGCTCGGTGTCATGCTGGAGCGTAGCGATAGCATCTCTATATTCATTGAATAAACGAGATTCTATCGCTTCGCTTACGCTACGCTCCAGAATGACATAAATTCCATGTTGCGGGGGTGAGATTTGAACTCACGACCTCCAGGTTATGGGCCTGGCGAGCTGCCAACTGCTCTACCCCGCTAAGTAAAATTTTTAATTTCTCTGGCTACGCCAGATCTGGCAAAGCCAGACAATTTTCAATGAATCAATTTTTAAATTAATAAATTTAATCATTCATTGAAAATTGCTTGTCCCCGGATGGGGGAAAATTAAGAATTGAAAATTTTTTTCGGTGGGCATGCCTGGAATCGGAGCGCCTCGGTGCTTCCCTCGGAGCCAAAACGGCCGAACGGGGCGGACCTCGACATTATCAGTGTCGCGCTCCCTGCCTGCCGGCAGGCAGGTAACCAGCTAAGTTCCACTGTGGGCAACGGAGGAGTCGGACCTCCGACCTCGACATTATCAGTGTCGCGCTCTAACCAACTGAGCTAGTTGCCCAATAAAAAAAGACTGACAATAACAAGTGTTCAGGCCAATCTTTTTATGACAAATAGGCCCATAACACTATTTGTTAGACTCGCAACTCGTAACCCATAACTCGTAACTCAATAAAATATGAGTTGTGAGTTGCGAGCTACGAGTTATGAGATTGTTTTAGTACTAACAGGCGCTAACTCTGCCTTGGCGATCAGCCAAGGACTTGTCCCCCCACCACTTTGACAAAAATTTATAATTAAATAATAAATAATTTCAATCAAAGTGGTGGGGGGTCGACTATATCGATTTTTCACCGAAATATCTCCCTAGAAAGGAGGTGATCCATCCACAGCTTCCGCTACGGATGCCTTGTTACGACTTCGCCCCTATTATCGGTCCTGCCTTAGCGCCTCTAACGAGGCTTTTCGGGCATTACCGACTCTCTTGGCGTGACGGGCGGTGAGTACAAGACCCGAGAACGTATTCAACGTGACGTGGCTGATTCACGTTTACTAGCGATTCCAGCTTCATGAGGTCGAGTTGCAGACCTCAATCCGAACTGAGAAAAGTTTTAAAGGATTTGCTCCAGCTTACGCTTTGGCGTCCCTTTGTACTTTCCATTGTAGCACGTGTGTCGCCCAAGGTGTAAGAACCATGCTGATTTGACGTCATCCCCACCTTCCTCCCACTTAAAGCGGGCAGTTTCCTATGACATGTAAAACATAGGATAGGGGTTGCGCTCGTTTCCCGAATTAACGGTACATCTCACGACACGAGCTGACGACAACCATGCAGTATCTGTCTAGCACCCTCGAAGGCTGCCCTGTTTCCAGGGCTCTGCAGCTAGATGTCAAACCTTGGTGAGGTTCCTCGCTTATCGTCGAATTAAACCACATGCTCCACCGCTTGTGCGGGTCCCCGTCTATTTCTTTGAGTTTTAAGCTTGCGCTCGTACTCCCCAGGCGGGATGCTTAAGGTGTTAACTTAGGTAGACAGCACTGGAAGGGTCGATACTTCCAAGGCTTAGCATCCATCGTTTACGGCGTGGACTACTGGGGTATCTAATCCCATTCGCTCCCCACGCTTTCGTACCTTAGTGTCAGAACCGTTCTAGTAAGCTGTCTTCACATTAGGTGTTCTTGCTGATATTAACGGATTTAACCCCTACACCAGCAATTCCGCTTACCTCTCCCGGTCTCTAGTTTAGCCATCTCTCCCGCAGCCCCGAAGTTGAGCCTCGGGATTTAACAGGAGATGCGATAAACCACCTACGTACGCTTTACGCCCAATAAATCCGGATAACGCTTGGGGCACTCGTATTACCGCTGCTGCTGGCACGAGTTTAGCAGCCCCTTATTCAATCGGTACCGTCATTGTTTCGTCCCGATTAAAAGTACTTTACACCCCGAAGGGTTTCTTCATACACGCGGCGTCGCTCCCTCAGCCTTTCGGCCATTGGGGAATATTCTTGACTGCAGCCTCCCGTAGGAGTCTGGGCAGTGTCTCAGTCCCAGTGAGGCGGGTCGATCTCTCAATCCCGCTACTCGTCGTAGCCTTGGTGAGCCATTACCTCACCAACTAGCTGATAAGCCATAGGCCTTTCCCGAAGCAATAAATCTTTAAGTGAGAATGACTTGAGTCCCCTCACTACCATCATGTATTAGACTCGCTTTCGCAAGATTATCCATGACTTCGGGGTAAGTTACCAATGTGTTACGCACCCGTTTGCCGTGGGTCTAAACCCACTCGACTTGCATGCCTTAGACACGCCGCCAGCGTTCATCCTGAGCCAGAATCAAACTCTCAATAAGTTTTTTACCAGGGGTCGCCTGGAAAAGTTTTCCGCCGGAGGGCGGACGAACTCTTAGTAAGTTTTGAATAGGCTTTACTATTTACCCCGTGAAATAATTCCGCTTGAGGCGGAATTCCCGCTCCGCGGGATTTCACGGGGTGAATTTTTTTACTTGGTTGCTTTCCAAGTCAATATACAGTTCTTGCGAAGTTATATATTAAGACCCCGTGAAATATTCGCAAAGCGAATTTCACGGGGTAAATATTTGAAGAAAATTAATTCATCAAATTTACCCCGCACACTTAAATAATAAGTGTGGGGGCGTAGAATTAGCGCCTGTTAGTACTAAAATTTACCCCGTTAAATAATCCGCTGAAAGCGGAATTTAACAGGGCGTTACTCTTGTGAAATTTTGTAATACTGCTTTAATCAGTTTCGAAACCTCTTGATCGAAACCGTTTCACAGAGTAGATTGAGTTGTTAAGTTGCGTTCTTTTTTATCCCCACACTTAAATTTAAGTGTGGGGATTTAGTGAAAGAAAAAAACAGGGATATTAGTGTTCCAATATCACTGTTTTTTTCTTTCATGTGTTTTCAAACCTGCCTGCCGGCAGGCAGGTTGTGCCTTGTTTTATTTATTCAATGAAGTTTTTATTTATCCTGTGAGCAGGATAAGTTATGAACCCCGTTAGAAACTTTAATCTAACGGCGGTTGCTTGAATAAATATACGAATTATTAAAAGGCGGTTTCTAACGGGGTGAATAAATCAGTATGGTATTAATAATATTAAAGAAAAATTAAACAAATGTCAAGGGGAATTAATGTTTTATTTAATATTACTTAAATTAAAATTAAATTTTGCTAATTTTACACAGTTTATCCCCTCGATTAACAGTCCGGCCTTGCCCAATAAGATTTTATTTTTTCCACCCGCTTTCGCGAGTGCTAAAGGCCGACGAAATTTGGGTATTTTTTTAAAATAAAAATACGACAATTTCGTATGCGCTCAAAAACAAAATCTTATTGGGCAAGGCTAAAAATATATTATCTGAAGAACTTAGCCGCCTCTTCGGGCGCGATGGAATTAATTACCAGACCTGATCCAAGCTCGACTCCGGCCCAAACGCTGTCGCGCGGTTGGATTTTAATATAGAAATGCTGGCTGGAATCGGAAATGACCTGATGCATAAAAAAATTAAAAGACAAATTAAGTTCGCTTAGTTTCAGTAAGATGGTTTTAAGGATTTTCGCGCAGGAAGCAAATTCGTCATTATTAAATTTCGTAATATTGTCCAGGTGCCGTTTAGTGAAGATCCAGGACTCGTAATGATATTGGCTGGCATAAGGGGCGAAGCAGGCGATAAATTTATCTTCATAAATTGCCCTCGGAGACGACATTTCTTTTTTAATAATGTCGCAGTAAGCGCAAGTTTTTTTTGTCAGCTGATAATTATAAGAAATTTTCAGCTCCTCTTTAATTTCCGGCGGTATTATATCGACGGCGAAAATTTGCGAATGGGCGTGGACTATCGAGGCGCCGGCTTTTGAACCCTGGTTTTTAAAGCATAAAATGTATTCAATATTTTTAACCTTGCTTAATTTTTCGGTGCGCTTGGCGTACATTTTAAGCAACGCTTCAATTTGTCCTTCAGATAAATCATGCAATTCCTTTTTATGTTCAGGCGTCTCGATTATAACCTCTTGCGCGCCATAGGCTTTTTTATTATCTAAAGCTACGGCCGGAAAGATATTTTTTATGCTTAAGATTTTTCCTTCAGGGGCGTCCATTTGATCAACCACGTTTTTTTGATTAATTTTTTCCGGGCAGAACGGGCAATCGGCCACGCGCGAAATAATGGTTTGCTCTTCGACATCGCGCGGGCGCAAGAGCCGGCCAGGCGTGATGATAACGTATTTTTCTAATAAATAATCTTTGCGAAGTTCGGATTTTAACATATTTGTCTTGTTGCCATTGCGAGCGACTTTTACTTTTTGTCATTCCCGCGTAGGCGGGAATCCAGGAGGAAGAAGTAAAAATATTTTTACTGCTCGCATCTAATTTAGAAATTATTTCATCTGACAGGACTTAGAAAAAAGATGCGTTTATACTGCTCTCCCCTGGATTCTCGTGGCTACGCCAGATCTCGCGTAGCGATGACCGATAGCCTTTGGCTTCGGGAATGACAAGTAAAACACAATGATATTATTAATTTAGTTTATACCTTATTCTAAGCACCCCCTGATTAAAATCCGAGGAAATTATTTTAAATCCGCCGACTTCCTTAGTCGAGGCGACATGGGCGCCAATACAGGGAACGGCGTCATAGTCGCCGATCCTTACTATTTTAACGTCGGCTTCGCCGGCGGGCGCGCGCGAATTAAATAATTTCCTAGCTTCCATAGCCGGCATCATTATAAAAGTCACCGGCAGATTATTTTTAATTACTTCATTAACTCTTTTTTCCAGTTCCAGAATTTCCTCGGCGGTTAGAAAGCGGTCAAAGCGATAATCGCATTTGGATTTTTTCTTTTCGATGTGAGCCGAAAAGCAGCGCTTGGTTTTAAAAGTCCTGATCATGGTTTGGTTGAGTATGTGCTCGGCCGTATGCATTTTAGGGTTGATGTTGGCTTTCATGAGGTTATTATATCAAAGGTCTAGTGGTTGTCATATATTGACAAAGATTAATTATTATGATATAAATAAAAGTCAATATTGTCCTTTGAAAATATAATAAGATTAGCTAATTATCGTAGCTTTTAGGAAATTATAAAATAGTTTTCTAAAAGCTACGATAATTGCAGTAAAACCACAAACAAAAGAAGGATTAAAGAATTATATGAAAATAGACATGAGTCAGGCTGAGTTCAAGAGAATTCCAGTTGAACAAATTCGTCGGTTTGCAAATCAACCGCGAAAACATATCGACCAAGGATTTCTGGCTGAACTAACCAGCACCACTAAAAATGTTGGGCAACCGACACCAATCTTGGTCAAACTGCTGGATAATCCGGTAGATGGCTGTTTGTATGAGCTCATTGACGGAGAACAAAGATGGCGGGCATGCGTAATGGCCGGGGTGGCGGAGATTCCCGCGATGGTAATAAAAGTAAAGGACGAAAAGGAGCAGTTTATGCTGTCCGTAATTACTAATGTCCAAAAGTCCACTTTGACTCCCAAGGAGCTGGCTCTCTCAATCGAAAGACTTCAATCAATGGAAATGAGCCAACGCGAGATTGGTAAGTTGTTTGGAAAATCTCAAGCGTGGGTGCATGTGCGCCACTCCTTGCTTACACTGGAGCAGGAAACACTGGCTTTGGCCGGTTCGGAAACGCGGGAAGAAAAACGTTTGTCTCAAACGCAAGCTTATTTGCTGGTTGGACTTCCGCCGAAAAATCAGAAAGAGCTGGCGCGCAAGATTAGCGAAGAGCAACTTTCAGTGACTGACTCTCGGCGTTTGATTGCTGAAACCGTCCGTACGGAAAATATCAAACCGGCATGCAAGAACACCTCGCGCCTTTGTATGATCGAGGACTTGAAGATTTTTCGTAACTTTGCCAAAAGGACGGATAACTATCTTGAGAATTTTCTTTCAATGGAAAATGGTAAATTCCAGAGAATGTTTTTGGGAGGAAAAGGCGCAAGCGAGGTCGCGCAACTCAAAGCAACGGTTCATAAAGTATGCGAAGAATTTAAGGAGCTTGAAGAATGTCTTCAGAAAGTTGAAGATTCGATGACATCAAAGAGCCTTGAAATCGAACAGGTGGATGAGCCTGGCGATAAATCGACGCGGCCAGATGAAAACAAGAGTTATAACGGCCAGCCGCATTTATGGAGAACCATCAGCCTGCTTAAGAGGCTGGAAATACCTGACGACATGCTCTATAGTCCGCGCCGGAATGGGAAAAGTCGGCGCGCCAGCAATTCTTCTTTTTGGAATCGTTCAGTGGATCATTTGGGCATTCTCGAAATGGCCAAAAAAGCATACCGAGAAAAAATCTTGGCCGCGCATCCAGACAAACTTAATGGCAATAAAGATGAAGCGGCGACCTTGATTTCAGTCTGGAAGACCATCGAGAAGAGATTCAAACTCCAGGGTTTTACTTTGGGGAAATGAAATTCATCGGATCGTCCTCTGTCTTTTTGACAAGACGATCCTTTTTTTATTTAAAGCTTTTGACTATTAAACCAAAATTCTAGAATTTAAGGAAAATAAAAACACCCCTCGATTTAAGGAGTGTTTTTATGTGAAGAAAAAAATTAAATACTTCTGGATTCCGGCTCGCCTTCGGCTTAAAGGCCGGAATGACGTGGGAGAGAGAGGTTATCTTCTAAACCCGCCGCCATGTCCGCCACGTCGATCATTTCGATCGCCGCCGCCGAAGGATGGGCGTCCGCCGCCAAAATTGCCCATCTCCTGCTTGCCTTTACCGTCTTTCCAGAGATGCTCATTTTCCGGCAAGTCTTTTAGAGTTAGGTTGACTCGACCCATGTCGTCAATTTCAATAACCTTGGCCGTGACTTCGTCGCCGACGTTAATAAAGTCCTCGGGCCGGCCAACGCGATAAGGC
>JAUSEG010000031.1 GCA_030650415.1 bacterium
AAATTAGAATTAAAAGCTATTCCGATCATTGCTAATGTTGATTTCGGCCACACCACTCCAAGGATTACTTTTCCGATTGGCGGAGTAGTCGAGATAGAAGCGGGCGATGATTCCTCGTTAATTAGAATTTTAAAGCATTAATTTTTTTATTACTATTAATGAGTGAAATAAAAATTTCATTTAAGGCGATTTTCTGAAATATTAAATTTATAATTGTTAATTTCTTCTAAAAATTCCAAAGTGGCGATTACTGACGCATTGTCGGATCGCTTTAAAATAAGCTTTTTACCGTATTTTTTTACCAGCGGAGTTAAAAACTCATCGCCCCAAGACGGCGAGAAAGTATTAACTCCGTTAAAATCAACCTCAACGACCTCTTCTCCGCCCGCGCCGGACAGAGAAGGCCTAAAAGCCGATAAAGCTTCTTTGCCTAATTGCCTTGAAGTTAAAGTCGCGCCAAATTTTCCTAATTTAATTATCATATTGTTTAACGATAAAATTATTAAAATTCTATGAGCGCCAAGCAACCCTGAATTTTAATTTTCGCTTGGCTGATATTTAAGGCACCGCTGTTTTTTATTATTTTCAATTCGGCTCGGTCGCTTTTAAATAAAAAATCATACTTATTGCCAGTAACGATTTTTCTGACAAATTTCAGCCCATTACCTCGGTTTTCCGGCGCCCGTCCGGAGATTATTTCAGTGAAAGCCATTTTTAAAGCGTCTTGATCGTTTTTTAAATTAGGCCTGACTTTTTTTAGGGTGGTAAAAATTCCTTGGCCGCGATCGGCAATCGCCACCCGCCTCTTATTGATATTATAAATAAAAAACACTCCGGGAACATCAGGCCAGTTGCCGAGATTGTGGTCATACGCGTTATTGCCGATTTCCCCGGCGATGGAAGTCAGCAAGGAAATATTATTTTTTAACACGTCGGATTTAATAAGTTCGCTTTCAAATCTAGCCAGCCGCGCCTGAAAAATTGAACTGTTGGAACAGTAAAAATCAGCCAACGGCTCGTCGGCGGTTTTATCGCTTGCCCATCTTAAAGTCAATTTATAGATATCCAACTTAGGCATCAATTCGGCCAATAGATCGCCGCTATAATACCTATAACCGAAACCCTTAGGGCGTATCGCCGGTAATTTGCCGCTCTTATCCCAGCGGCGCAAGGTGTCTATGGAAATTCCCAATATTTTCGAGGCTTGATTAATTGTCATTAACTCTTTATTTGGCATGATAACATTATAGGCTATTTTTATAAACTATGCAAATTGATATATTGATTAATTTAAAAAATCATTTAATTTAGCTAGAATTAAACAAAAAATAATTAATAAAAATACAATTTAATATATAATCTATGCAAAATAATAATTTTACACTGAGCTCTCTGACGTAGGGTAATTTACACATTCATTGGATTTATGAAAAATAATGCGTTAAACTGAAGTTAATTAAGTTAAAAATAAAATTATGATAAATTCAGTTGCTGATTTCTTTCGACAAAATAAGCCAAAAAGCAAACAAGTGATTTTAAGCTTGGATTTGGACAACACTTTAATTATAAGAGATAAAGGTGGAAATTATATCAATCCCAAGGTAAAATCTTTATTGATTAAGTTAATGGATCGTTATGGGGTTGTGGTTGTGCCAAACACCGGCCGAGAGCTGGTTGGCTTTGCCGCTTTTCAAAGGCAAGCTTTGCCCCTGAAAAATGGCATATTAGGATCCGGAAGCCTGGTTATTCGCAATAACCGTAAATATTTTAATAAAAGAAGTCAAATTAGCAAAAAAATATTAGTTTTATTGTGTTCCTTAGTTCAAAAAGGCAGATTGCCATTTATAGATTTGTCCGGAATGTTCGGCAGGAAAATTTTCTATCATCCCGGCGCATTACCAATAAAAGGTTTATTTTTTTCTCAAAATCCCAAAGAATGGTTTTTAAAGTTACCGCCAACTCTGCCAATTAAAAAATACAAGGGCGAAGATTTAGATACGGTTTTTCGAGCAGAGTTTCCAGTATCTCCGGAACATAGGGATTTATTTGGCAATTTATTTGATAAAAAAAGCCAGGCATTGTTTAGTCTCGGCAGTCTGGCCGGAATTAAAACCGAAGATTTGAATGATTATTCAATAAAAAATAAATTGTTTTTTAATGAAAAATATATTAAGAATTATGTTTTTGCCCGTCTTGAGAAAAAGACAAATTTTATTAATAAAGGCATCGGCCTTAAAAATTGGTTAAATAAATCCGGCTTAACGAGGAAAGCCTCGTTAATTATTCATGTTGGAGATAAGGACTCGGGTTTAATCGATGATACTATAATAAAAGAGTCGGTGCCTGAAGCTAAAATAGTGATGGTCGGCCAAAGAAGCCAATTGGGCAATCCTCAGGTGGATTTATATTTAAGGGGTCCGGTTGAAGATGAGCTGTTGATTTTTTTAAAAAGCTTACACGATAATTTAAAATAAAAACATCGCTTTACATAATTTAAATTTTTTGCGCTATTATTTTTACAAAATTATGTCTATGCGGTTTAGAATATCCTGGATGGCCTTTATCCAATATCACTTTTTTATTGTAAAAAATAATATTAAAATCAGAGAATATTTTTTTTAATTATTGCGGTTTAAAATAGTATTTGTCTTTTTTATAACCTGGATCATCTATATCCTGTGCTTTTTAAAGTTTTTTTAATGGCGCATCTAATACACTCTCTGGATTTATTAACCATAAAATGCTAAACTTAAATCAGTTAAGGGAATTTTAGCCCAAAATTTTAAGGTTGTTAGTTTAAACGATAATCTTTTTTTATGTTAAATTGGTTTTTTCTGGCGTTAGTCGCCACATTTTTATGGGCCTTAGTGAATTTGGCCGATAAATATCTGGTGGTTAACTATTCCGGAAAAGAAAGATCGTCCGGCTCGTTAGTGCTTTTTTCCAGCTTGGTCGGCATCGCGGCCGCCTTGGTCATCGGTTTTTCTACTCCCGGGATATTCACCATACCTTTTCTGGATAAAGCCCTGCTGATTTTTATCGGCGCTTTCGGCATTTGCTGGATTATCCTCTATCTCTTTACTCTAGAGATTGAAGATGTGTCCGCCACTATTCCCTGGATGCTTACCATACCGGTCTTTGGTTATATTTTAAGTTATTTTCTCCTGGGCGAAACTTTGACGCGGACGCAACTCATCGGCGCGGGCATCATATTTTTCGGCGCTGTCATTCTGTCGGTTGATTTTAGCAAAGTTCATATATTGTTTAAGAAGAAAGTCGCCCTGTATATGCTTTTGGCCTGCTTAATTTACGCCATCAACGGCGTGGTTTTTAAATTCGTTGCCGTGGCGGATAGTTTCTGGATAGCGTCATTTTGGGAATACCTTGGGCTAGGCATCGGCGGAGTTTTAATCTTTCTCTTCATCGGCAATTATCGGCGAGATTTTATTAACAATATCAGAACCAGCGGGAAATTAATATTTTCCATAAACATTACCAGCGAGATCACTACTATTATCGGCAACCTTTTGACTAACTACGCCCTTTTGATTGCTCCGGTGGCGCTGGTTTACATGGTCGGTTCTTTTCAGCCGGCCATAGTGCTTCTCTTAACTTTCCTGTCCACGAGATTTTGGCCGAAGATTGCCAGCGAAGATTTTTCGCGTAAAGTTATCATTCCTAAAACCATAGCCATTACTCTTATGCTGATCGGCAGCGCTATTCTATTTATATGATAAAAATCGGGGATTACGATAAAATCATGTCTGATCCGGACCTGTTTAGCAGGGCCGTCTATACGCCGCTATCTAAAGCGCCGCGTCTTCTAGAGGAACGAAAAAAAGATCCGGAGCTTATCGCCAAAGTGGCCAAATTATTAAACGGCGGGGTGCCAAAAATTTTTAAGAACAAAAACTGCGGGATTATGGCCAGGCAATTGGCAACCCCCAACCATGAAAATAGGAGATTTATGTCGTTAGCCAAAGAGCATGGCTTGCATCCGGTTTTTCTAGAATACTTTGACGACAAATTCACTTCCAATAATAAATATAAGCATTCCTTAGGCCAACTGCATATCCAAAGTAAAATCAGTAAAAAGGGCCATGAATGCATCGAGAAAATTAATGTCATTAATTTTAATGAATCTAACGGTAAAAAATTAAGAGAAGTGGAAACGTTGTGGGGAGAATCTCTTATTAAATTCCATAAAAAACTCTTTAAGGCCTATGGCTTAAAGGGTTTTTCTTTTTTTGAAGAAACCGACTGGTATGAGAAGGACAATGAAGGGCCGATTGAATTCTACGCTAATTTCTTCTTGCTGGTTACCTGTTTCGGGATTTTATTTGAAAATTTTCTATCAGCCAAAGACGATGCGGAATCTAATTTTACCAAAGAAGTCGTTTTGCCGGCCATAGAGAAGGCGATGAGCTTAACCGGTTTAAGGCCGCTGATTGTTCCGATTGAACCGCTGGACCTAGAGGCAAATTATTTTTGGTATCATCATTTGCCGGTGGTTAAAAAATATGTTAAATTAAAGAAAATAACGATTAAATAAAACCTATGGATAAAAAATCAAAAATTTTGTTAGCCATACTATTAATTATAACGATTGCCTTCGTTAGCTACACATTCTACAAAACTTTGATTCAACAGGATTTTGAAGTTGTCAATATAGAACCGGTTGAAGAGGAGGAGGCTTCTTTAGATGCGGTCGGGGCAGGCGACGAAGAAAACTCTACGGAACTAAATTCGGCAGACACCATAGACCCGGCCGTTGAAGTCGGTGCGGCAAAAACGGTCGAGGACAAAAAATAACTTTAAAATTCACAGAGGCTTAAGTGAAGAAAACAGAGAAAACTTTGTCCGGTGGTATTATTATTTTAAAGGCCAAATGTAAAAATTACCAACCATTTTTAAGTATTAAACCACTATTTTTGTCTAATAAATATTTAATAGTTAATTATTTCGGAAAAGAAGAATCACTAGCTGCCTAGTGATTCTTCTTTTCTTAAACGATGGATATTTTAATCATCTGTGCGAAGTCCTTTTAAGGTCACCTTATTTTTCATTTTTAAAATATCAAAATTATTATATCCGATTTTTATTTAATTATTTGCCCAAAATATTTTTCTCCATCACCGCTTCCATATATTTTAAATTGAATCCTAATTTTTTATAAAGCGAAATGGCGGGAGCATTATCCGCGCGGACTTCTAAGGTCAGTTTCTCTATTCCCAATTTTATCGCTTCTTCTTCCAAAAGAAGAAGCGCTTGAAGCCCATAGCCTTTGTTAGTAAAAGGTTCATCAATCATAATAACGATTCTTCCGATTTTAGATTTAATGTTCATAAGAACAATATATCCAATCGGGAGATCGGCTAATTTAATGCAATAACATTTTCTGTCTTTTCCATTTCTAATCATTTTTAAAGCATTTTTTTCAGTCGTAGCCTGGGTAAGCATATACTTTCTATTATTGGAATTAGAGTACCAACCCAATAAAATGGAAAGATATTTTTTATCAAAAATTTTTAAATTTATTTTATTCATATATTTTTAAGTTAGGGGGGTGGACATACTGTCTGGTATACAGGGCACCTCGCATCGTTTACCAAAAACTCCTTTCAATTTTTATTTGTTTTATGAAAAATAAGCCGTTACTTTATAATCCTTGAATTGAATTCTTTAATAACATTTTCGTATCCGTCTTTTTTTACAATTTCCCAGGCCTTTTTATAGTCGGGATAAGAAATAGACCTGCTTATATTTCTGCTTAATCTTTTCTCATCAAACACTTTTTTATAAATACGCCAATGTATCGCCTGAAGCGGGATATGTATTCTTGTTAAATGCGACTCATTTTTATATTTACTATAAACATATCTCCAAGCTTTTTTAGTTTTTTTATTATTACCCCTTTGACAAAAAAGCTGATGAACAAGCTCATGAGTTAACACATCAACGAATAAGCCCTTATCTTCATAAACAGGAAGTGTTAATGGATCGGAAAACGGCCGACAATCGCCTACCACGTAACAAATTATCTCTTTTTCTTTCCATTTTAGGTTTGTAATTATTGGAAGCTCCTGTAGAATAATTTTTTCATATTTTCTCCAAACTTTTTCCACTACCTTTGTGTAACTTTGGACTTTTCGAGGAGAGAGTTTTCGTGAAGATTTGTTATACGCTTGAAGCCATGTCTGCCAATTTTGATCATAAATATGAGAATACTTGAAAATAATTTTTGGAAGCATACTTTTGATTTTATTATAACTCATGTATTTATGCCTCGGCAACAGCCTCGCCGATGACATTAATCACCGCCGGCTCGTGTCCGGAAAAATTATGATTTGCGCCTCGGATGGTTTTAATAGAGACGTTTTTATTGATCAGATTTTCTTCAAACCATTTAATAATTTCGATAAGAGGCCGATCGAGATGTTCATCTTTTTCGGCAAAAATTAAAAGCATTGGTACGGCCGTTTTTTGCAATGTAGCCGGCCGGCGCGACGGCGTGGCGTAACAAAATATTTCTTCTTTGCTCTCCGGCGTAAACAGGCTTAAAAATCTTTGCGCGTCATGGAGATCGGGCCAAACCTGGGGCGGCAAGAGTCGGTGTTTTTTGCCGTCTCTAACCAAGCCGCGAGCAATTTTTTCCGCTCGTTTTACGGCCGGCTGATTAAATTTTATAGCGTCAGCGTAATCGCTGATTGGACAGAGCAGAATTACTTTGGCGATTTGTTCCGGTTGCTTGGCTTTGGCCAAATAATAAATCGACTTTTGGCAGCCGGTTGAATGGCCGACTAAGATGATTTTTTTAAAACCCTTCTGTCGACAAAAATTAACCGCGCCTTGAATATCATCAACGCAATCGGTAAAAATTTCATGCGCCGACCCGGCCAAAATTCTATGCATTTTACCCTTTTTGTCTAAGCGTCTGGCGCCGGATATCTTGTCATGGCCGCGATTGTTAAAAGCTAAAACAGAGGTTCTGCGGTCGGCTAATTTATAAACTAAATTTGGCCAAAACATAGCGCCGCCCAGGCCATGGATAAAAATAATGGCTTGCCTTGATTTTGGCGTAAAAAACCAAAGTCCATCGAGTTGAAATTTTTTTGGAGTTGAAAATCTAATTGGTCGGCAGTCCATATGAGTAGTTCATATGAGTTAAGTATAGCAAAAAAAGGTTAAATAGCAATTATGCCCCTAAAAATAAATAATTTAAATTTATTAATGGCATATTCATAAATATAGTTTGACTTTTAGATAATTTTAAGCTAATATTAGAATGGAATTATTAGGAAGTTAAATATATGTCTACGACAAAAAAGTTAAGTTTGGTTTTATTGATAATCGCGATAGCGGTTGCTTTATGGTACGCGATAAGTTTATCTAAAAATCAGGGAAATAATAAGCCGGCGGCAACGGAAAATAAAAAGGAAGCGGTCAAGACGATAACTGAAGAATGGGCTACCTGGAGGCAGGATATTTTAGGCCTGGAATTTACTTATCCTGAAAAATGGGGCGATCCAATAACCGGCTCCTCGTCTATTATTACCGACCTCTCTGCCATTGATATCGATAATGGATCTAAGAATAATTATGATTTCTATAAATATGCTATCACTATACAGTTCATGCATGGCGGACCGGAAATTGATATTTATAATAACGAATACTCCGGGGCGGAAAATCTTACCAGGCAATTTTATTATCCGGGCGCGGTTAATAATTTTAAAGAACTGGTTAAAACGGATAACATCTGCGATTATAAAATTGAGCTGAAAAATAATCCGGACAATATCGGGGCTTTTCAGGAAAAATATTCTGAATGTAGCAAAGGCGTAAAAACCGCTTTTTTTGAAACCGAAAAATTTTCTGATGAAAAAAAATATAATTACTCGGTCTATAGCTACGGCTTTAAAAAATTACAAAATAATTTTTTTAATAACTTGTTAGCTACTTACGCCGTCAAAGCTTCCGAGTCGCTAAACGAAAAAATAGAATATAAAGATTTTTTTAACCAGGAATTAGAAAGACGAAACGGAATGATTAAATTAACCGAAGAGGATTACGAACAAGATAAAAATGATTTCATAAAATTTGTTAATAGTATTAAGTCCTTTGAACCGAAACAACCGCCGACCAAGGAATTTAAAATAATTAAAAATGAAGCTCCGGATATTACGACCATAAGAAAATATTATTATAATATCGCGCAAGGAAATTTGCCGGCAGCTTATGATATGTATTTACAAAAGAGGGTTAGCTACGATGATTTTTATGGCTGGTATAAAAATACCATAATGGCTGACCCTCATGACTTTAAAGGATTGTCAGCGGGAAAATATGAGTTATTGGTTGATTTTCAAGAGCATAACTCCGGACCGCAGAAATATCGGGTGATAATAAGCGTGGATAATGATAAAATTCAGACTTTATTATCGCAGGAAATTATGGGCGAAGAAGCCTCCTTTGGCGATAAAAAAGTTTTTACAAAAAAGAGGCTTGGTTATAAGTATTTTATTTTTAGCGAAAACGGTAAAGAAATTGTAATAGAAAAAGCTGAAGACAACACCGAGAAAGTTGGCGGAACAATATATTTTACTAACATAGAATTTTCACCACGAGGCAGCTTTTTAACATATATGGTTTACGCGGGAATGCTGATTTTCAGTCAAGTTTATGATATAGATAAAAATCAAATCGTTTTAAAGAAAGAGTATATGCACAACTATGGTTTTTCAAACGATGAAAAATATTATTATTCTTGCGGAACTGACAAAATTAGTAATAATGCTTCGGTTAGTATTTATACAACGGATAATTTCCAGGTCAAAAACTATATTTCAGAAATTGAAAATATGGGCTTCGCCAGAGGGCTTAGTTGCAAATACAATCAATATACGAATAAATTGGAAGCTAAATTCTCGTGTTTTTACTCTGAAAATGGAGGTGAGACGTGTAAAACGGAAAAAAATGTTGAATATGACTTTAATTCAGATTCTTTCAATATTAATAAATAGCAATCTTGTTATTTTTACAACAAATTGACTTTTTGATAATTTTAAGCTAAGGTTAGAATGAAATTATTAGGAAGTTAAATATATGTCTACGACAAAAAAATTTAGCTTAATTCTATTGATAGCCGCCATAGCGGTTATTTTATGGTACGCGATAAGTTTGTCTAAAAAGCAAGTTCAGCCGGAGAATAATAGGCCGGTGGAAATAGCAACTACGACGGAAGAGGTTAATATTGCTTCGACAACGGAGCCGGTTGTAGTGGCAACCAGTACTAAGGATTGGTTGACTTATAGGAATGAAGAATACGGATTTGAGATAAAGTATCCAAAAGATTATTTAATGAAAAAAATAAAAGGAGGAATAAATTTAAAACATCCAACTTATGATCTTGTACCGATTTCTCCTGCTAAAGGAGGATCAGTTAGTATAGCTCTTACGAATACAAAAATTGAAGATCATATCAAGGCAATAGAAAATACAGACCCGCCGTTATCCAGAGTTATAAGTCAGAAGGAATATATATTAGATGATGTTAAAGGCATAGAAATAATAAGTACTTATGCCGAAGGCTTGGATTATTATGATATTTTTATTAAATATAATAATAAAAATTATTTAGTTAGTTACGGCGATATTGGATATAATTATACGAAGGAGATTCTAAACACATTTGAATTCATTAAGCCAGTTATGGCTTCAACTAATATCGAAGACTGGCCGGCTTATAGGAACGAAGAATATGGATTTGAGTTCCAATATCCAAAAACATGGACATATAATAAAGGCGAATATGTGAGTTTTCGCCCTAGTTCACAAAAAGATTGTACACTAAATACAGGCCGGACCGTAAAAGAATCTTCATGCTCTGATGAAATATTTTTATTTATTGAGCCGAACGACAAAAAATTATCTTTAGGTGAATTTTTTCGAGATAAAGGTAGGTGGAAAAAAGGAGAAGATTATGAAGATATAAAAGAATTTACAATTGGAAATATTATTGTGTACAAAGTAACTTTAATTAGCGCTTATGATGGCAGCAGACTAGAATCATTTTGGGCTCCACTTAGTGATGAGAAATTTTTAGAACTAAAAGAATTTTTACCTAAAGAAAATAAGAGTGTTTTTAACCAAATGATTTCCACTTTTAAGTTTATAAAATAAATTGATAAAAGGGATAATAAAAGACGTAATTTAAAGCAGTCAAAAAGGAAAGACAAATCTACTAGCATTGCTTGCCAACAACCCTGCGTTAAGGGAACGTTGGGTGCAATAATGAATAATTTTTAATTTGGAAATTTAGGGTTTCCAAACCTTTCCGAGAGGTTCACTGCGCCAAGAGGAGCTGGAGAGATCTTCAGTTATTTATAAATCTCCCCCCGACAACTAATTTATTTTGGTTTTCGGCAGAGCTTTATAGCTTCTGAAACATCGTCCTTTAACATTAACAACAACCAAACAAAAGAGACCGAAAAATGAATACTAAACTGTTTTTGACTGCGGCAACCATGGCAGTCGCCACCCTGACATCAGCTATTGAAGCCGTGGACTATTTGGAGTGTCCGGTTAACGGAGAATTGTATATACCCGGGTCGTTCGATGGCCGAGTTTTTTATTGCGATGGCGTGAATGGCAAGCATCTCGGAGAAGATATAAAGTTACTGGAAAAAACGCCAATTAAATCCATCGGAAATGGAGACTTGATCATCTATCAAAAAGATGGAGCGTATCCTTATGGATTCGGTGAGCTCTACGCCATCATTCTCCATGATTTAGGCAGAGAATACGAATTCAAGGATGCATTGGGCAATAAAGTCAAGACAAGATACATCAAGTCTATTTACGGGCATATCAGAAATTACGCTGACCGGAGTGATAAGGTTGGAACTAAATTAAAATGGAAATTAAATTCTACTGATGTGCAGCCGGTAAAAAGAGGCGAGGTTATAGGGTATGTCAATAACGACGCCGAAAATGGCGATGGCAAGGAGCACTTGCATGCCGGCATAGCATTAAGTAAGAATGTCGGTGCTCCATTTGGGTATGACAACGGCTCTCAAGGCAAAAATTTTGCCGCCATGTCGGAAGTCATAAAAATCGTCTCAACCCCCATCGTCGGCCAACGCTCCTCCGCCTTCGTTTCCGACACAATGTCGCAGGCCTTCATTAACGCCTTCAACCGCCACTGCCCAAAGATCGGTTGGCCCGTGAACTATGTCCATAAATGGACCAGCACCTTCGGCTATCGCGTCTATCTGCAGGACTTTCAGGGAGATATGGACGCCAATGCCGAGCATTTCGGCTGGAACGGCCAAACCGCCCTGATCTACAATAATATCAACGATGGTTTTCGGTCGCCCGCGGCCTATCTCGTAAGAGAGGGTATGTGGGAATACTACAGAAACAATGACGGTCCGGCAAAATTTGGCGAGCCATTCACCGAGGAGGTTACCGGCTTGAGATACGCCACCAACAAACAGCCCTATCGAGCCGGCGACGCGGTAAGAACCGGAGACACAATCACCGTGCAGAAATTCAACCTCGTTAAAGATGGCTACGGCAATCAGGGACGCACGCTGGTTTACAATAATAATTTAGATAATTTTTCCATTTGACTTTTTACTAATTTTAGCCTAATATTAGGTTGATGTTAATAAAAAGTTAAATTTATGTCCATAATAAAAAAATTAAGTCTAATATTATTGATAATCGCCATGGTGGTTGTTTTAGGGTATGTGATAAATCTGTCAAAAAATAAGCAAAAATCTGGGGATAATATACCGATAGAAATAGCAACTACAACTGAAAAGTTTAATAATGCTACTTCATCTGAACCAGTTGTGGCTACCAGTACGGTTGAAAATATTGATACTAAGGATTGGCTATCGTATAGGAATAAAGAATACGGATTTGAGTTAAAATATCCTAAAGCCTGGGATCTAAAAGAGGGTTCTAGAATTCAACTTGGAATTGAACAAAACTATATTATGATATCAAGCGTTGCGGAAAAATCGTATTTAATTATTGATAAAATAGATAATAGCAAAATTATAGTAAATAAAGGAATGAATGTTAAAATGCTTGACAATATAACCATTGGCGGTTATACCACGGAAATAGCATACATTGAAAATGGGTTAAGTCAAGATCTTTTTTATAGATATTTTTTAAGAACAAGTAAGAAAAATTTACAAATATATTTTGTCCTAGAGGGAAATGAGGAAGCTAAAAAATCAATACTTTATCATATTATTAATACGATAAAATTTGATGAGTTTTAAACAAGCCAAACCGAAAGGAGGAGATTAGTTCTTTAAAAACAAACTAGAGAGTAACTACCAATAACCACGAAGGTGTTCAAACATCAAACCAACGGTAAAAAAAGGAAAAATAAAATGAAAAAGCATCTGATGTTCATCTGTATTTTTGTTGCCATGTTTTTTGGCACAAGCTACGCGGTAGAAAATTGTTGTGGACTGTATTCACCGGGAAATAACTTCAAGTGCGGCCCGCACGACAACAACCCCAACAGAAACGGAAACTGTACTTGGTATGCAAGGTACAAACGGCCGGAAGTAGAAGGAATTTGCACGCATGATGCGTCGCAGTGGTTTAGTCAAGCAAAAAATGGCGGCTTGTGTGTTGGACCGACTGCAGTAGTGGGTAGTATAGCTGTTTTTAATTATTGGATGACAATTGATGGTGTATATAATAAATTCACCCTGCGCTCCCTGGCGCAGGGAACCTCTTAAGAGGGTGCAGGGGGATATCCCCCTGCGCGCGTAAGCGCAGATTTGGAATGTGGTACAATCAGGTTATGACTAGAACAGACATAACGCATGACCAATG